>NZ_JBICVH010000006.1:0-426992 GCF_043198905.1 Kitasatospora sp. NPDC048715
CCCGTGGTAGTGCGGAGTGGCGCCGTCCTTGCCGCGCCCCAGCGTGACGCGCAGGGTGCTCAGGGCGCCGCCGGTGGCGCTGGAGTCCGCCAGCAACCGCCCCTTGCCGCCGAGCATTCCGACGGTCTCGGCTTCGTCGCCCCGCACCACCACGGCTTCCGGTCCGATCAACGTCATTGGCCTCTCCCCACAGTGAGCACTTCGATAGTTCCCTGGCTGATAGTACTACGTCTAACTATCTCCCATCGAATAACATGCCCCCATGGATCACGTGGACGTCATGCTCGACCAGTGGAGCCGGGAGCGCCCGGACCTCGACCTGGCGGCCGTCGGCACCGTCGGCCGCCTCGGCCGCCTCGCGCTGCTCGCGGGCCGGGTCGTCGAAGAGGTGTTCAAGCAACACGGCCTCCAGCGCGGCGAGTTCGACGTCCTCGCCACCCTGCGCCGCTCCGGCGCGCCGTACGAACTGATGCCCTCCGAACTCGCCGCGCTGCTGCTGATGTCGCGGGCCGGCATGACCAGCCGAATCGACCGGCTGGAATCGGCGGGCCTGGTGGAACGCCGCACCGACCCGGCGGACCGGCGCAGCGTCCGCATCGCCCTCACCGCGGCCGGACGCACCCTCGTGGACGCCGCCTTCACCGACCACGCGGCCAACGAGACCGCGCTGCTCTCCGCCCTCTCGGGCGAGGAACGGACCACCCTGGACGAGCTCCTGCGCAAACTGCTCGCCGACGTCGAGGGCGCGGAGAGCCCGGCGCCCTGACGGCCCCGCCCCACGCCCCCGCCCGAGGTCCAGCCACCCGCGACCGCTCCGGAACGCCGTCGGCCGCCGTACGCGGGGAACGCGTACGGCGGCCGACACCCGGTGCAGTGGGCCGTCCGTGACGACTACCGCACCTTGACGTACTCCGCTTCCCCCGCGGCCCGGCGCGGCGCCTCCGCCGGTTCCGCCACGGCCGCGACCGCGGCCGTCGGCCGGGCGGCGATTGGGTTGTCCAGCCGGCGCCCCCGTCCGTCAGCCGTGCTTGGGGTGGCCGGGGTCCGTGAGGTGGACGAGGAACTCGGGCCCGTACACATGCGTGCTGTCATCCCGCAGGGGCTCGGCCATCAAGTCCTGCGCGGCCGGTTTCAGCGCGAACATCGCGACGATCGACTGGCCCAGCGCGGCGGCGTCTCCGTCCCGCCATGCCTTCTCCAGGAGGCTGAGCATCTCGGTGTACTTGCCGTTGAAGGCGGTGAGGAGTCCCTGCACCTTCTCCGGGGGGTTGGGCCAGCACTCCGCCGTGAGCCTGCCCATGGGGTACGTCTCGGGGAAGGGGACCGGGTCCCCGACCCAGTCGTACGGTGTGGGGCCGGTGGGCGTGGGTACCAGCCTGTGCCCCTTCCAGATCTGGCCGAAGCCGTAGTAGTGGGCCAGCCGTCCGTCGGTGGTGGGGTCGTCGGGGAGGTGGCTGGTGCCCTCTCCCTGCTCCTTGATCACGTCGATCGCCTTCGTGATCTGGTCGACCGAGGTGAACTTCTCCAGCTTGTTCCTCCCGATCTGTGTCTCCATCTGATGGCCCGGCCCGATGGATGGTTCGACGTTGTCGAACGCGTCCCGCAGCGCGTCGTAGAACTTGCCGATCGTGATCCATTCCTCGTGCAGGGGTGCGAGCGGGTTCTCGGGCATCTCGATCTCCATGAAGACCTCCCGGACGTACGTCTGGGTCAGCCCTTGGAGGTACACATCGATCGTCGGCCGCACATTGCCCGGCAGCTTGCCCGGATACGTTGGGGCCGCAGCGAGGATGTGCGGCGTCCCACCGATCGCCGACAGCATGTTGCACGCCATCCCCATGTGGTACATCTCGTCGTGGACGACGCCCTTGATCAGCGCCTCGGCTTCGGAGCCCTTGGTCTTGACGGACCACATGCCGCACAGGTAGGGCGGCAGGGTCGACAGCTCCAGAGCGATGGCGGACTGCAGACTGTCCTTGATCCACTTCAGGTCGTGATCGGCCGCTGGGATCTCCATCAGTTCGGCGATCAACATCGGTTTGGTGGCGAAGGTGGTCACGGCGGTTCCCGTTCGTTCGGCGGAAGCGGCGGGCAGGTCCGGTCAACGTGGAGGAGGTCCACGACGAAGCTCCGGGGTCGAGTGCGACACATCAGTGCGACTCGGCACGCCGCTGAGTGCGCATGCGATCGTTCCCGGGGTGGACCGCGACGAAATCGGACAGATGAGTGAAGATTCTTCGGCGTACCGGACCAGGCGCCGGGGGCCGCAGCCGCTGCCGGCCGGCGGCCTCAAGCCCGGCGACCGGTCCGACCGCACCGTCCCTGAGTACCAGGCACCACATCCGCCATGTGACGGCGGCTGAATCCATGTGGCCTCATGTGCCAAGAATCATCACCGGCCGCGTCAGCTGCCGTGAAGGCCTGGCAACCCCGGACAGCGAGGTCGAGCGTTGCTCTTGCCCGGCCAACGGGATGCTGTTCCGGCAGTGGACCGGCCTCCCCCCGGCGGGGCCTGTCATCCCGCTTCGGCAGCTGGGAGACGGTTCACGGCCGTCATCGAAGGTGGTCGGCGGGCAGCCGGTCGGGCACCGGGTGGTGGCGGGTCCCCGCCCCGCCACCGTGGCGCGGGCGGGGCCGGGACTCCTACTTGATGGTCTTCACCAGCGGCACCGCCAGCTGCATGATGTTCGGCAGTCGGCCCAGGATGTCGTCGCCGCTGAGGAACAGCACCCGGTCGCCGATCCGGGTCATCACGATCTCCGAAGTGCTGTACGGGCCGGTGGGCACCCTCTTCATGTCGAAGGCCTCGGCACCGAGCCCCGGCACGGGCTGCAACGTCACGGTCATCGGGATCGGGGCACCGTCCACGCTCTTCCCGGTGAAGGTCTTGCAGCGCTCCGCGTACGTCCTCAGGTCGCCGAGCAGTTTGGCCGCGTCGCCGGGGCGGTAGGCGGCCAGGTAGACCTGGACCATGTGCTCCCCGTCGTAGACCTCGTTCATCGCGCCCGAGACCTTGTAGCCCTGGGAGAAGAGGGTCCCGGCGAGACGCATCTGGTTGCACGGTTCCGTGATCTGCGGCGGGTCGGCCCGGTACTCGTTGAGGGTGGTGCCGGTGTCGACCTGGTTGCCGTTGCCCTTGATCGTCCACCCGGCGGGCAGCACCGCGGCGGTCGGCAGGGACGCGCGCAGGTCCACTCCGGTGAGCAGCGGAGGGCCGGTCGGCGTGCTGCTGGGGGTGCCGAACGCCGGGGTGCCGGACGTCGGGAGCGTCGGCGCGTCCACCGGGGCGGTGCCCGGGGACGTGGCAGAGGTGGCGGTGACGGCCGCCGGGTTGCCGTTTGCGGTCAACGTGCCGGAGGAGCACCCCGTGACGACGGCCGCGGCCATCGCGGCCGCGCCCACCGCGAGCGGAATCCTGACGGTGGATCGAACCATGGACACAAGGACCCCCGTGGGTTCGTAGCCGAATGCATTGTTTCGCACACAGGGGTATCACCCCCTTGCGGTGACCCTACCGTGGCCTGACGCGGCGCCCGACCGGGTTGCCGGCCTGGCGTCCTGACGGGCCGCCACCTCGCAGCCCGGCTCCCGTGCCGGCACGTGCACGGTGAGGATCGGGCCCGCACCGACCGCCTCGGCGAGGACAACATCACCAGCGTCGAAGTCGACCCGGACATCGCCGCCCGACACCGGCGGGCCGCGACGAGCGGCAACGGAGACGGAGACGGAGACGAAGACGAAGAGGGAACGGAAGCGCCACACCTCCAGGAGTAGACCGGCGCGCGCTGCCCACTCTCCCCCATCGGTCCCGTTCGAAGCGGCCGCCGGCCGCTCCGCAGCTACGGCTGAGGGCGGGCAGCACCGGGTGGCCTTTCTGAGTACGGATGCTCAGGAGTCGTGCCGGGTCGCGCGCATACGGTGGCGGTACGACGCACGGCGGGGGGTTGGGGTTGTTGGGCAAGTCGTTGGTGAAGGCGGCTCTGGTGGCGGCGGCGATCATTGTCGCCGTGATCGGGGTGACGTTCGCGTTCCAGATCGCCGCATGGTGGTTCATCGGCGCCGATGACTACGCGTCCAAGCCCGGACCCGAGATCGTCCGCCACACCCCGGAGCAGTTCCACGCGCTCAGCGAGCAAACCGTCCGTGACACGTTGGGGGGCCTGAGCCCTGACCTCGTGCTGAGCGACAGGGGCTGTACCGTCAGCCGGTACGAGCCGCGTCCGGACGGCACGCCGAGCAAGCTGTCCACCGTCGACCGTCGGTTCACCGCCCGTACCAGGATCAGCGCGTCCCATCGGCAGGAGCTGCGGGACCGCATCGAGGCCGAGTGGCGGCTGCGCGGCCTCCGGCAGAAACCGTCGGCCTGGACCCCGAGCGCCCCGGACGAGGGCCCGGACTACCTCAGCGCCGAAACCTCGGAGGGAATCGCCGTCTGGGTCGCGCTCTCGACGGAACCGGACCGGACGGTCACCCTCACCATGTCCGTCAGCGGCGGCGACGTCGCGTACGCCCCGGACCGGGCCCGCCCGCTGTCGCCCCTGCGACCGGACATCGAGGACATCTACTGGTCGCGCTGAACCGGGCACAGCCCTCGTCCGCCGGCGGGAACGTCGGCAGGAACGTCGGCGACCCGCCGGCCCCGGTTCGGGACACGACGGGCGCCGGAGGAGGAGCCGCTAGGCGGACGCGCTGCCCACAGGGACGGGGACGGGGACGGCGGCGGTCTGCGGAGCCGGGGCCCCGGCGTCAGGACGGCCGGCGGGCACGGCGGGCCGCAGGAGGACGGCGCAGGCGACGGCCGCCAGCAGGGCGAGCGAGGCCGACACCACCAGGCAGAGCTGGAGGCCGTCGAGGAAGGAGCCGCTGAGTGCGCTCAGGGCCGGCTTGGTGGCAGGGCCCAGGTCGAGCCCGGCCACGGCGCCGAGGCCCTGCTCCCGGGCGACGGTGAGGACGCGGCCGCCGGTCTCCGCCGGCACGCCGGCGTCGGCGAGCCGGCCGGGCAGGGCGTCGAGGGCGCGGGTGGTCAGCAGGGCGCCGAGCACGGCGGGGCCGAGGGCGCCGCCGAGCTGGCGGAAGGCGTTGTTCCCGGCGGCGGCCATGCCGGCCAGGTGGTGCGGTACGGAGGAGACCGCGGAGGCCGTCATCGGGGTGAGGACGGCGCCGATGCCGAGGCCGAGCAGGACCAGGCGCCAGGCGAGCGACCCGTACGAGGTGCCCGCGTCGACGCCGATCAGCGACAGCAGCGAGCCCGCCATCAGCACCAGGCCGGTGGTGATCATGACCCGAGCGGACACCCGGTGCATCAGCCGTCCGACGGGGACGCCCACGACCAGGGACGTCCCGGACACCAGAACCATCCGCAGCCCGGCCTCCCACGTGCTCAGATGCTGCACCAGACCGAAGTACAGGCTCAGGACGAAGAAGAAGCCGATCAGCCCCAGGAAGCTGATCATGGCGACCAGCGACGTGGCGGCGAACGCGGGGCTGCGGAACAGGGCCAGGTCGAGCATCGGGCTGCTGCTGCGACGCTCCACGACGACGAACGCGACCGCGCTCACGGCGCCGATCACCAGGGCCGCCACCACGGAGGGCGTACCGAAGCCGTCGGCGCCGCCCTCGATCACGCCGTAGACGACGGCGGTGACCGTGACGGCCGCGCTGATCTGCCCCGGCCAGTCGAGCCGCCGGCCGTGCGGCGCCCGGGAGTCCGGCAGCAGGAAGGCCGCGACGACCAGCACGACCAGCGACACCGGGATGGGCAGGAGGAAGATCCAACGTACCGCGACGTGCTGCTGCAGCAGCCCGGCGATCAGCGGTCCCAGGGCCAGCGAGGCCAGCATGGACATCGCCCACAGGCCTATGAACCTCCCGCGCTCCCGGTGGTCGGGGACGGCGTGGCTGATCAGGGCCAGCGTGGTGGGCAGCAGGGCCGCCGCACCCAGCCCGGAGGCCGCCTGCCCGACCCACAGCCACTGCACCGAGTCCGCGGCCAGCGAGACGGCCGCGCCCAGTGCGCAGAACGCCATGCCCGCCTGGAACACCCGCTTGCGGCCGTGGACGTCGCCCCACACCCCGGTGGTCAGGATCAGCGCGGCCATCGGCAGCACGAACGCGTCCGATACCCAGGACAGTTGGGAGGTCGAGGCGCCCAACGCCCGCTGGAGCGCCGGCAGGCTCACCGACACGGTGGTCACGGGAAGGTAGGCGACGAAGACGCCCAGACAGGCCATGACGAGCGTGACGCCTCGTCCGGCCACGGGGCGCTGCACCGTTGCGGAGTTCACGGGGTGGTTCCTTCGACTGCGGGATGCCGCGCGGGCACCGGTTGCTGGGGGCACAGGAAAGCTTCGGCCCCACGGGCGAGAAATCCCCAAGTGATCCCGGCAGACGTACCAGAACCTCCATTCCGGTCCGCCCGTGTGTCACGATTCCTCTGTGCCTGACGACCTGGACCGCAAAATCATCCACGGGCTCTACTGCGCCCCCCGGGCCTCGTTCCGCCACCTCGGCGAGGTCGTGGGGGTGTCCGAACAGACCGTGGCCCGCCGCTACAACGCGCTGCGGCGAGGCGGGATCCTGCGCGTCGTCGGGCTGAGGAGCCCGTCCGCCCACGGGCATGCGGAGTGGGTCGCGCGGCTGCGCTGCCGCCCGGAAGCCGTGGGGCCCGTCGCCGACTCCCTCGCCCGCAGACCCGAGGTCGGCTACGCCAGCATCGCCTCCGGTGGGTCGGAGATCATCTGCACCATCCGCTCGGCCGTCGGCACCGGGCGCGACGACGTCCTGCTGCGGCAGCTCCCGCGCGCCGCCTCGGTCCTCGACATGAGCGTCGACCTCCTCCTCCACACGTTCGGCGCCCCGGACGCGGTCGGCTGGGCCGGCGGGGAACGCTTCCTGACCGACGAACAGGTGCGACGGCTGACGGCGGAGCGCCCTGCGGCCGCCGGACCGCCGCTCGCCCCGGCCGACGAGGACCTCCCGCTCTTCGAGGCCCTGGCGGAGGACGGCCGCGTCTCCCACACCCGCCTGTCGGAGGTCACCGGCTGGTCCACACCCCGAGTCGCCCGCCGCCTGGAGGCCCTGGAGACCTCCGGCTCCCTCGCCTACGGCATCGACATCCTGCCCGAACGCCTCGGCTACGAGCTCAACGCCGTCCTCTGGCTCCAGGTCGACCTCCCCGGACTCGACCGGATCGGTGAGGAGCTCGGCCGGCACGACGAATGCGCCTTCGTCGCGGCGACCAGCGGCCGGCACAACCTCATGGCCGTCGTCATCTGCCGGGACACCCCCGACTTCTACCGCTACCTCAGCAGCCGCCTGGCCCGCATCGAGGGCATCAGGGGCTACGAGATCAGCATTCGCGTTCGCCGCCTCAAGCAGTCCGTGTCCCTGATCCACCACGGACGGCTGATCCACCCCCCGCTGGGCTGACGCGAGCGCACCACCGAACGGGCCTGGGCGCCTGGCCCGATCAGCACAGTCTCGTACTGCTTGAGGCGCGCACGGTCACTGACATGCGGCATTGAAGATCCTCGCCGGCGACAGCCCGGGCTGTGCCGCAAAATGAGACGGTCATGTCGTCTGCTGGTACGGCGAATCGCGAGGAGGTTGGGCATCCCACCCGCCGGCGCAAAGGCGCATTTCGTCCGGGCGAACGGCCAGCCGTGGACCACCTCCTAGGTACCCACTGCGAGCAGCGGCTCGCCACACCGATGTGCCGAACTTCGTCGGGGTGCGGTTCTGAGCCCAGTGGCGTCCTCATCGCGGATCGTCGCCGATGGGACGGTCACCCGGATCGAGCGGTTCACCGAACTGCCTGAGCACCCCCGGCCCAGCGTGCGGCGGCTGGCGCGCGCCCCCTCGAACTGCGGGTCGCACCGGTTGTCGCGAAGCCTTGACACTGCGTCACAGGCTGAGAACCCTGGTGCTGTACTCCAGGGACGCGAGGGACACGGCATGCCATGGTTTGAGGAGAGCGGGCGCCACGAGGGTTTCCCGGTGGCGGTGTTGGCGGACGGCAGCGAGCCGGCGCCGTTGCCGGACGGGCGTACGACCTGGTGGCTCTACAACGGTGCGGACGGTCCTCGGGCCGTTGCGGTGCGCAGTGGTTGCGGCTGCGGCTGGCGGGGTGAGCGGGTGCACCTGCTGGACTTCGGTGACGACGAGGCGACCGAGGCGGTGGGCGAGGCCACCGGGCCGTTCGCGGACTGGGAGTGGCACGTCGACTTGGCCGAGGGTGTGGTGCCGCGCGAGGTCGAGGAGCTGGTCGCGGCGCTGGTGGACCGTATCTGCGACCTGATGGAGAGCAAGCCGTACGCCGCTGTCCGTGCGGCCGCCCGGTTCGAGCGCGCCGCCGGCTCGACCGCCCTGCTGGCCGGCCGCAAGGCCCGCAGCAACCTGATGACCTGGGAGTACATCGGCCGCGCCTTCGGCTGCGGGCCGGAGGCGGCACAGGAGCGGTTCGGCGAGACGCTGAGCAATGTCGACTGGGGAGATGAGGACGAGCTCTGAGGTGCCAGTGCCCCTGGTGGGGTTGGTGCGTCTGGCGCATTCTTGGCCGGTCGTCAGGCTGCTGGGGAGGGCGACTTCGGGTTGCGTGGGGAGCAGCGCGGGGGACAGTCCATCCGCGCAGCCCGGTCCACGCCAAGGCGAAGGGCCGAACCCGTCGAGCTGCGCCAGAGCCAGGTCCTGCACGCGGCGGTGCAGCAGCCCGCAGTCCAGCAGCCTCCCCGCAGAACCGCCAGGACCGGCAGGGCCCGCGCCTTCGCCAAGTCACCGCAGGCGTGGCGAGGTTGCAAATCGGAGGCGAAACGACCGGTCGATCATGTGCGGAGCCAGATGACGAGGGCAGCTGTGGTGACCGTGCTGGGGTAGACGTATCCGCGCCGACGTCTGGACTCAGCCCGTACGATGCTGTCGAAGGCTCAGGCTCAGCTCGCCAGGGCGCAGCTTGGAGAGTCGGCCTCAGGGGCTACGGCCCGCCCCGCACGGGCAGGGCTCCGGATCCGAACTGAATGGATTGGCGCACTCTGCGCCCAATCGCTGCAGGTCAGGAAGTGTCGGCCCCGCGCTCGCGGGGATAGCTCCGCGGCGCGGCCGGGCAGGGCCTTGGCGGTGTAGTCGGCCCCGCGCTCGCGGGGATAGCTCCGCGGCGGCGATGACCTGGTTCCTGACCTGGTAGTCGGCCCCGCGCTCGCGGGGATAGCTCCGCGTCGTCGCCCATCTCGCGCAGGGTCTTGGCGTCGGCCCCGCGCTCGCGGGGATAGCTCCGCCCAGCTGATGGTGCAGGACAGCGGGCCGGTGTCGGCCCCGCGCTCGCGGGGATAGCTCCGCGTCCATCTCGGCGTCAGCGTCGTTGCTCATGTCGGCCCCGCGCTCGCGGGGATAGCTCCAGCGCGGTGGCGGCCCACCGCTCGATCGCCTGGTCGGCCCCGCCGCTCGCGGGGATAGCTCAGAGACGGGCCAGTGACCGAGGTCGGCCGACGGACGACACGGGAGCTCGTGGTGATGTGCGCGGGCGTCCCGTCGTTCGCCGCGCTGCAGGGCCGTATCCACCGCACCCGGCCGGCGCCTGGCGCCTGGCTGCCCGTCTTCCCCACCCCGCCGCCCCCGACCAGAACATGCCATCCGCAGGGTGCTGCTTCGCGCAATGGTCCGGGTACGTCAAGGGGGGCGGCTGACAGTGCGCCACGACGACGCGATGAACGACAGCATCCAGGCCATGGTCGACTTCCTGCGCGAGCGGTACCGCACCAACGTCCACACCCACGAGCGCCTCTTCTCCGCCTGCAGCAACGGCCGGATCGGGGCGGACATGGGCGTCACCATGGAGACCCGCACCCGCCAGGGCCACGGCAGGGGCTCGGTCAAGGCGGTGGAGGCCACGTAGTTGGGGGCGTTGTTCAGGGCGGCGCGGAACGGGCTGTCCTGGGTGTTCCAGTAGGCCATGACGTCCTGGTGGGTGCGGCGTCCCAGGAGGTGTCCGCCGCTGGCGGCCAGCCGCCGGCCCCAGGCCCTCGCGATGGCGGCGTCCCCGCCGCGTTCGGCCGCCCAGCCGCCGTGGGTGAACCCGGCGCGGGTGTCCTCGTCACCGCGGCCAGGCCCCTTGCATGACGTCGTCGAGCGTGACGTGGCTGAGGACGACGATCCACATGCTCCTCCTGCTGCGGTCATGGAATCCGACCCTGCGGCAGAACCGGGCACAACGCCTGGTGACCGGTGGTTCTCTTCGAGGGCCGGTGCGCGTCGTCCCGGACGGGCACCGGCCCCATCAGGGGACCGCGAAGCACGGTACGGGCATGGGCGAGGGCACGCGCCCACAACGGTGCGACATGGCGGCGATCCCGCCCCGCCTCGCGCTCCTGGCCACCGGCACCGAGGTGCTCGCCGCGCAGGACGACCACCACTCCCGCCGGGGGCGAGGCGTGCGATCAGTGGCCCAGCACGCCGCGGATCCAGCCGTCCACCGTACTGGTCAGGTCGTGATTCCCGGCCGCATGGTCCAGCAGGAACGTGCGCACCGAGTCGCCACTGTGGAACATGCCGCGCTTGTCGAACTCCAGCACCACCTCGACCCGGTGCGGGTCGGTGACGAAGGACAGCTCGATCTCGTTGCAGCGCCGGGCGAACTGAGGTGCCGCCTTGTACTCGATCTCCTGGTAGAACGGCAGCGTCTGGCCCGTGCCGTGGATCCGGCCGGCCTCCAGGTCGGCCCGGTGGAAGTGGAAGCCGAGCGCCGCCAGCGCCTCCAGCACCCGCTGCTGCACCGGCAGCGGCTGCACCGCGATCGGGTCGGTGTCCCCGCGGTCCAGCTGGCCTGCGATGTCGACGTCGGTGCGCACCCCGAGCACCATGCCGGTCAGGTGGTGGCCCCCGATCGCGGTCAGCGGCGTCTCCCACGGTACGGGGAAGGCGAACGGGACGGCGCGCCGCTCTTCGGCCGCCAGCCGCAGCGGGCCGCAGACCTGCACCCGGGCGAACTCCTTGACGGTGTGGCTCTCGCCGTCCTCGTGCTCGACCTCTACCCGGGCGGCCAGGCAGAGCGTGATGCCGTTGATCTCGGCGTCCCGGCTGCCGCCGACCAGGTCGACCTGGCCGTGCACGGTGCCACCGGGATGGACGGTCGGGGTGGACAGCACCGTGTCGACGGTGGGTCCGCCGACGCCCAGGGCACCGAGAAGCCGCTTGAACACCATCCGGGGGCACTCCTGACATCGCCGAGGACCGAGCGCACCGATCGTACTTTGCCTGCGCTTTGCCGTCGACCGGCGGCATTCGACAGCACCTCGGCATTCGTCCGCCACGAAGTAGAGCTTCAGATACAGCCAGTCGCTGCCCGGCGGGCGCAGCCGTGACATTGGACTGACTGATCGGGTGGTCGACGGGGACTCCGCACCGGGCTGTTCGCCGCCACGCCGGACGAGGGGAGCCACCGCCTCGCGCATGTGGCCGCCGCCCGTCCCCGGCAGCCAGGCGTGCTCCGGTCCCGGTAGGGCCTCCTGGAGCACCACGCACCCGCTGGGAGCACCGGCCCTGAGTTCCTCCTGGAGCAGCTCGACGTCCCGCCCGTCGTCCAGGTCGAGCAGCAGCCGGTTGTCGGCGACCGTCAGGTACAGGTGGGACGGTACGTCCCAGCCGCTCCGCCACGTGGGAGAGCCGACGGGAAGTCGTCGTCCGGGCCGGCGCGGACCTACCGTCAGGAACTGGTCTTCGTCGAGTTGGCCGGACTCACTCCTCTGGTGGCCGACTACGACACCGTCTCCGCGCTCGGCTCCCCCGACGGCGGGACCCGGCCGGTGGCCTACGCCCGCCGGTACGCCCGGCCGGAGGAGGAGTTCCTGCCGGCGCTCGTCGAGGCGGCGGTCTCCGAGGGGCTCGTGTTCAACCAGTACTGGGCCTTCCACGCGATCGGTTCGACCGCGGACGCCGTCGGGCCCGGGAACGTGCGGCTCGATACCGTGCGACGTCTGCGTGCGTGCCTGCCCCTGATTCCGCAGGGGTCGGCGTACGGTTTCCGGATTCCGCGTCCGGCTCAGGTCGGCCAGCCGTTGCCCGAGTGCCAGTGCCCGACCCATTCCGTGAAGTCCCAGGCCTCGGCGCCGGGCACGGGGATCGCGCCGACGTCGGACACCATCCAGACCTCGCCCCGGTGGGGTCCGGCCGTCACTAACAGCCAGAACGAGTGGCCGTCGTGCGAGCCGAGGACCACCGATCCGTGGGTGAAGGCGGCGTGGATGCGTGGATCGTCCGGATCGGCCTCGCCGTCGTCCTCCCACAGCCAGGCGTCGTCCAGCGGGAACGGTTCGCCGGGCAGGCGCGGCCCCAGGTCCGGCCAGCTCGCGGGCAGCCACCCGAGGGGTTGGAGCCCTCCGTCCTCGGCAGGCCCGAGACTGCTGCCGTTGCCGATCTCCGCGACGAAGGTTCGGTAGGGCTCCGGGAGCGCCACTCCGTTCGCGGCCTCCCATGCCATCATGCCGCCGTGTCCCAGGGCGGGTTCCCGCCACTCCGGCGGGAACGCGGAGCGCAGGGCGGCGAGGGTGGTCTCATCGGGGCGCTGATCACATGCTCGGGTCACGACTGGATGGTCTCAGCGGCGACCGACATCCGATCCGGCGCCCCTGTCCGTGACGTGGTGGACGGGCGGCACAAGGACCGAGCGGACCGGTCACCCGCAGTAGCCGCCTACCGATCACGTCGGAGGCAAAACAGCTCCTCATCGTCGGTCGCCGGCCGGTGTTCGCATGGCCCTCACCACCGAGGCACCGGGGTTCGCGCGCATCCAGCCTGGACGCCCACCTCTATGCGGCCGGCTCGGCCGTCGGACGGTGAACCTCCAGGACAACCGCCGTTCCGGCCGCCGATCGGTCCTCATGCATAGTGATCACCTGGCCGGGTCGAAGGTGCTGCCACTGCGAGGGGTCGAGAGGTGCCAATCGCACCGTGGCTCGCCCGCCAGGCTCCATGAAGGGCGTGAACTCCACCCAGAGGCGGGCGATGTTCAGGGCCGGTTCGCCGGTCGTGGTTCGAGTCCCGATGTCCCACATCGGCCGAAGGACGCCAGCACCCGAGAAGGGCGTCTGCCGACGTGCCTCGCCGGCCGGTCGGAGGGTGAGGTCGGCTCGGATGACGCCATTGCGGGCTTCGTAGCAGCGCCAGCGACACCAGGCCGAGCTCGTCTCCAGCCGCATCTGCTCGGCGGCGGTGGCGAGAGTCTCCCAGAAGCTCAGCGGAAGCGGGTGAACGTCACCCAGCTCCTCCAGCAGCCCGAGGGCCACCTCCCACTCATCATGGGTGAGGTACTCCCAGACGTCGTTCACCGTGATGTCGTTCTCGGTGGCGACCTCTTCGGGAACCAGTAGGGAGGCGGCTTCCAGCAGCTTGGGGACATCCATGCCCTGATTCTGGACCAATGGCGTGCCACGGACACAGGCCCGGGCACCGGCGAACCATCCAGGCACGTCGGTGAGCGCGCGCCGGAGGGGCACCCGAGGCAGGGGCGAACTCTCGGAACGGCCCACTACCCAGCTCAAGAACCCCCGGACAGTTCCACAGTGGCGACGGTCGACCGGGGATGGGCCGAAGCGGCGCCTTCCTGGCTCAGGCCACTGGCAGTGGCCCTTGCCCTGGTCGGTATCGCCACCAGGTCCGCAGCTCGATCACCGCGCCCGCCCCGCGCAGAGGACCGACCCACTTCGCTGTCACGTCATCACCGACCTCCTCTGCGAGGCGCACTGGCGGCGTCTGCGTCACGATCTGCTTGGCCCGCCAGAGACCGATGCCCACGAGCTCCCGGAGCACCTTCGCTACTTCCAGGGGCCGCGGGCCCACATCGAGGAGAACGATGTCCTGGGGGATCTCGTCGCAGATCAGCAAGAACTGCTCAGGCACAGTGCTCCTCAGTGCAGGTTGGCGGCCGACTGCAGCGATGGCTCGCCTCGCTTTTCCGGTGGCGTCCACATCACCCTGACCCGGTCGGCGGCGACGTCGAACCCGAGCAGTGGCTGCGTGCCGCCGCCTTCGGGGAACAGCGGCACCGACTTGCCCAGGCGGCGCCCGATGGCGGTCAGGAACCCGCACAGGACGTCCAGCCGCTCCTGCCCCTGAAGCTCCCGGAGGTCGACGTCGAAGTCGATCTGCTCGTCCCCGAGGAACCGGAAGATCGCGCAGACCTCGGGATCAGGCCGCACACTCAGGCTCGGGCACTCGGCGCCGGCCGGGCGGGACAACACGGCCTCGGCCCGGGGCAACGGCAGCACCGCCTCGCCCTCGGCGTACTCGAAGGCCCAGCCCTGTTCCTCGATCAGGTCGAGCACGGCCTGCCAGTCCGCCGCCGTCGTGTCCTCAACGAACGCATCGGGCAGGCACCCCCCATCGGTGGGATCGAGCAGCCACGCGACCTGGTCGTCCCACAGCAGATCAGCCATCCCGCCATCCTGCCCGCTGCGTCCTGCCAGGCCGACTGAATTTCCTCAAGGCCCCTCAGTACGGCGGTGATCTCGGCTGCTGCGCGTCGGGCTTCGTCGCGCACCGGAAGTCCGTCGCCGGAACGCATCCGACCCTCGCCCGACAGAGGAACGAAACAGAGCCGGCCGCTGCCGCTCGCTGCTCTCCACCACCGCACCGGCCAGGCCGAACCCCCGAGGGTCACGGGGGCTTCCCTCCCCGAGCGGGTACCCGATGGAGTCGCCCGATCCTGTCGGATCGTGCAGGAGCCCCATGCGGTGGTGCCCCGGCCTCGCCAGGACGGCGGGGCCGGGGCACCACGGGTGTGTCAGCTGCTGGTCGTCAGCAGTCGGTTGGCCAGGGCGTCGGCGAGGCGGTAGGCCTCGTCGGCCGAGAGGGTGCGGCAGATGGCGTCCGCCAGCTCCTCCACGTTGTGCCAGTCGACGTCGCCGAGCTCCGCCTGCGGGGCGGCCGACGACTGCTCGTCCACCGGGACCACGACCCGCTGCTCCGGCATCGGGAGCGGCTCGGAATTTTCCGCGGAAAATCGCTCGGGGCTCCGGACGGGCTCGGCGCTCGCGACCGGGTTACGGGGCGCGGGCTCCGGCCGGGGAGCGACGGGAGCCGGCGCCTTCACGGTGGCCGGTGCCGCCTCCGCGGCCGGCTGGGCCGCGGGCGTGGAAGCGGGTGCGGAGGCAGCCACCGCAGCGGGCTGCGGCGCGGGGGCCTCCGCAGGCGCCTTGGCGGCGGCCCTGGCCTCCAGCTTCGCGGCGCGCCTGGCGGCCACCGCGTCGGCGTCGGACTGGAGCAACTGCTCCAGCTCCGCGGTCTGCCCGGCCAGGGACATCGCCTCGATGCCCTTCACCGAACCGAGCCGGCGGGCGACGTTGATGGAGACGCCCTCCTCGCCGCGCGCCTTGGCCCGCACCTGGCGCTGCAGCTCGGGGTGGAGCTTCAGCAGGTTCTTGCGGTGCGAGATCCAGCTCTGGGACCAGCCCTCGGCCTCGGCGGCCTCCTTGGCGGTCGGGTACTGCGCCACGATGAGTATGACCGCGTTGGCCTCTTCGATCGGGTCGAAGTCCTTGCGCGCCATGTTCTCGTCGAGTGCGGCCCGCAGCAGGGTCGCCTTGGACTCCGCCACCGAGTCGTCGACGACGACGAGCAGCTGCTCGCGCCCGTACAGCTCAGCGGCGGCCCGCCGGCGGTTGCCGTTGACGATGACGACGTCCTGCGGTCCCGCGCCCAGCGTCTGCTGGTCCTCCGGCCACAGCCGCAGGTAGGCGGCCGGGGTGACGGCGAGGCAGCTCTGCAGCTGGCGGTCCTTGATGCTCGCCAGGTCGGAGAGGTCGCCCAGCTCGTCACGGGGGTTGCGCGGGTTGGGCAGGCAGTCGGCGGTGGGGATCCACTTGGCCACCGGGGCGCTGTTGTTGGCGCTGTCCACGCCGGGGGCGTCGACGACCGGGTCGCCGGCCATCGACGCGAAGGAGACGCGACGACCCGCCATCAGCGGCCCCCGTAACCCAGCTCGAGGGACAGGCGGAAGAAGTCCTCGCGGGCCCGGTAGGCGGTACCGCTCTCCTTGTACTGGGTGACGACCGTTCCCTCGGCCACCGCCCGCGAGTGGATCTTGTACCGGCGCAGGACGGTCTTGGCGCGGGGCCACCCCTTCGCCGTGATGTACGCCTCGGTGTCCTCGAGGTCGGCGCGGCCGTCCCGGGGGTCCCAGTTGTTGACGACGATCCGGAAGGGGATGTCCATCGGCTCGATGACCTTCTGGATGGTCCGGGCCGTCGGGTCGAAGCACAGCGGCTCGGTGATCATCGGGACCAGGACGTCGTCCGCGATCTCCAGGGCCCTGCGCAGGATCTCCTCGTCCGCCAGGGTGCCCGGCGTGTCGATGAAGATGTGCTGGTACTCGTCCTTCTCACCGAGGACGTCGAAGGTGCACGCCGCGAGGTTGACCGTGGTGGTGGTCTTGCCCACGCCGCCCTTCTGGTTGGCGATGACGTGGATCTTCGCGCCGGTCTTCTTCAGGTGGATCAACTGCTCGGCATGGTCGTGTGCCGCCATGAAGTCGAAGGGCAGGTTGTCTCCCACCCGCTCGGCCCAGACGACGGCGGACCCCTGGGGGTCGGTGGACACGACAAGCACAGATGGCTTCATGATGTTCCGTTCTCTCCGTGGGCTTCCCGGGCCGACTGCCCGGTACTGCGGATGCCCGCCGCTCAAAGCCGTGGTCGGCGGACGGAGAACAGCATTCCAGATGATCAGCCCGGAGCCTGACACGACCCGCGTGTCATGGAGCACAAACGGGATGGATCGCGGTGGCCGGACTTCCGGAGAACCGCCCTTCTTTCCTGAGTCGGCATCCAATCTCAAGGGCTACCACCTGCGGTGATGCCTGTTTGGCGGAGGGGGGAATTCATGAGCACTGGTCATTCACATGGGCGGGCGCGTCGTGCGCGTGCCGGCTTTCACGACGCAGGCCGACCGTCGCGGCACGGCGAGTCCCGCCCGGAGCCGGCCACGGGTGACGGCCGGCTCCGGGCCCGACCTGGGCAGGGTGAACGTCGCTGGCGCTCGCATTGGTCCCGGCGCGCTGCCCGTCGGCGAGCGGGCGGTCAGCGGGGTCCGGAACTGTGACGGGCATTCCCGACCGTGCGGATGCGGACATTGGACCCGGGGCAGCCTTGTCGGGCCGAACTTGGACGTGCGACCAGTTGACCGCGCCGCCTCGGAGCAGAATGGGACGCGAGACGGCGGTCCCGTGATCCTGCTGCTCGAAGTGCTCCTGTGTGGGTGACATGGCGGAGCGATGTGCGAAGGGTCGGCCAACCGACGAAGTAGCCCTGCTCGGTTGGGAGAACGGAGCGCCAGGTCGCCCCCTGCGCAGACCGGGCTGTGGAGGGGCTGTGGACTCGAACTGATTTAATTGGCGCACTCTGAGCCGAACCACAGCAGGTCAGAAAGTGTAGGCCCCGCACGCGCGGGGATGGCTCCACGGTTGCCTCCGTGGATCACGGGGCCGCCCCGTAGGCCCCGCACGCGCGGGGATGGCTCCCCCACCCGCTGACGCCCGTCACCCACCACCCCGTAGGCCCCGCACGCGCGGGGATGGCTCCTCCAGCGACGTGACCGAGTTGAGCACCGAGTCGTAGGCCCCGCACGCGCGGGGATGGCTGTGGCCTCGGCACGGCGGGCGAGCGTCTCCGGGCGTAGGCCCCGCACGCGCGGGGATGGCTCCGAGACGTACGTGCGCGGCAGCGACTTGGCTGCGTAGGCCGCGCACGCACGGGGATGCTCGTTGAGCGCTGGCGGCCGGTCGGGTTCGGCTCACACTGGTATCCGCCCCGCTTGGCAGGCCGGATCTGCCCGACCTTTGACACCGTTGTCCGGGCCAGCTGAACCGCCATGAGGCAGGCGTCCTCGCCCTCAGGGCTCCGATGGGCGTTTCGTCACGGCAGAGCCAGCGAGGTTCAGGGAAACCCGTGGAATGTCGCACACCTCGACCGCACCGGCTTCACCTTGTTCCTGGGCGAAGCCGCTGTGGGCGTCGGCGGCTGGTCAGCGGGCGACGACGACCGTGATTGGCGTGTCGTCGCAGCCGGCCGCGATCTCGTGGAGCGCGTTCAGCTCGATGGGATCGACGGCGAGTCGCCAGCGGGTCTTCACGGCCACTCCGAGGCCCCGGACCTCGTCCTGCTGCTCACCGTGAACCGGAGCGCCGTCGGCGGCTGGTCGTACGGCTGGACAACGAGCGCCTGATCGGCGGCGAGGGCCCGCAGGGAATCGCACCGTCGGGGTCAGCAGACCTTCCGGTAGGGCACTTCGGGGAGGTACGTGTCCCAGTCGGTTTGCGGCAGTCCGCCTCCGGCTCGTTCGCAGATGTCGGCGGCTTCCCGGTCCGGGGCCACCACTACCTCGTGTCCTGGTACGTGTTCGGTCGCCATGCGCAGGGTGCGGTCGTCGGGGCTGAAGGCCAGGGAGAGGGTGGCGCCTCCTGGTGTGGGGAGGGCGGGGCCGAGTGGTTGGTGGGATGCGAGGTCCCACATCCGCAGTGTGCCGTCGGTGCCCGCGGCGGCCAGGGTGCGGCCGTCGTGGGAGAACGCGATTGCGGAGATGGGGTCGAACACCCCTGCGGCGTTGGGTCTGAAGGTGCCGGGCAGTACGCCCAGGTTCCGCTCGGCATTGCCGTCCCAGAGTGTGACGCGGCCGCCCTCGTCGCCGGTGGCCAGGTACCCGCCGTCCGGGCTGAAGGCCACGGCGTGGGTCGTGTTCTGGGTGAGCGTACGGGGGTTCACCTGGCCCGATGGCAGGTCGGCGAGTTGGTTGTGCGAGGTGACGAGGAGTTGTCCGTCCGGCCGGACGGCGAGTTGTTCCCCGCCGACGCCGGAGATCACCCGTGTTCTGGCCCTCTGGGACAGGTCCCAGACTTCCACGGCCTCCTCCTGCGGCATCCGTGACACCAGAAGCGATCGTCCGTCCGGTGTGAAGGCGATCGCGTTGACAGTGGACACGGTGAGCCTCTCACCGGCCACGAGGTCCAGGGTCGCGGTGACGCTGGCGGTGGAGACGTCCCAGATGGACACCCTGGGGGGTGCGTCCCACTGCAAGCGGTCGAAGACGCTGAAGGCGAAGGCTCCCCCGTCGGGACGAAAGGCCGTGAGGACGGTGCAGGGCATGGAGCTCTGACGCCGCGAGGTGCAGGACGTGGCGGGGAGGTCGACGACGTTTCCCGGCCCGCGGAGATCGCGCAGTTGGAAGCGGTACATGTCCCCGCCCTCCGGCGACGCCAGCGTGGCGAGTGTGCTGCCGTCGGGGCTGAACACGGCAGCCGCGATCGGTCGGCTCGTCCAGGCCGGAGCGAGGCCAGTCGTGAGGTCGATGGTGCGGACCACCGCTCCGGTAGGGCCCTCCAGGTAGCGGATCCTGTGTGCGGCCGGATCCAGCCTGAACTGGCTGGCGTCGGTGTTGGCGAGCGGATGCCGCAGGAACGGGACCGATGGGGTGTCAAGGCGCCACAACAGCACCTCCTTGCCGTCCGACGCCACCATGAGCGTTCCGTCCGCGCTGAACGCCGCCTCCCTGATGTCGGCGTGCTCGATCCGCGGGAGCTCCGTTCCCGAGGCGATGTCCCAGATCCGGACTCCGCCGCCGTCGACGACTGCCAGCCGGCGGCCGTCCTGCGCGAACCCGATCGCCTGGTTGAGGCACTGCTGCGCGGTGACGTCGGGGGCCCAGGGGGTGGGGACCTGGCGCTGTTCGGGCACATTCCACACCTGGACGGGCTCGCCCGGAACGCACAGCGCCATCAGGCGGTCGTCGGGGCTGAGCGACGCATCGGGGTACGGGTAGTGCTGCATGCGGTCCTCCACCCACATCCGCCGCTGCCTGGCTTCAGGTACGCCGCGTAGCTCGTCGGGGACGACCGGCCTGCGCTCACCGCCCCTGGTGCGTCGTTCGAGCAGCAACCGGCCGTCGCGGACATCCCGGACCTGGACCACGTCGTCCTCGCCCGCGACAGCGTAGAGGAGCAGGGTCCGTCCGCTCGGGCTGAGTCGGGCCGCGGTCGGGTCCAGGCCGGGACCGGAGGAATGGCGTGACACCGGGGCCGCGCCCGTACTCTCCTCGGGCAGGTTCCACACGTTCACATGGTCGTGCTCGAACACGGCGAGGGTCCGGGCGTCGGCGCTCATGTCGTCCACGTCGTCCGCTTCGGCCCCCAATCCGGGCAGCGAAGCCACCCGGCGGTGCGTGTCGACGTCCCACTTCACCACCTCGTCGCGGCCGACACCGACGAAGGTGCGGCCGTCGCCGCTGAGGAAGTGGGTCTGCGGGACGGATTTGCCGGAGGGCGGGTCGGTGAAGACGTCCTGATCCGGCTGGACGGCGGCGCCGAGCAGTGCGGACCGTGACTCGGGAAGATCGGCGGTCTTCCACGCGGCGAGGCTCAGCCGCATTGCCGTGAGGGGGTCGGAGGTGCGCATGCCGTCCGCCACCGCGGCGGCCCGGCGGGCGGCGGCCTCCGTGCGACGCCGTTCGCCGGTCCGATTCTGCTGCCACGCGATCACCCCGGTCAGCAGGACGAGGACGACCAGGGCGGACAGCGTGCCGAGGAGAGTGCGCAGCCGTCGGGCTGAACGTGCCGTGCTTCGCTGTTCGCGGCTTCGGGCGGCGAGAGCGGCCCTGACGAACTCGAACTCCAGCGGGGTGAGGTCGTCGCGGTGCCCGCCGGTCGCGAAGGCCGCTTCGGCCGCTGTCAGAAGAGTGCCCCGGTAGAGCGCTCCGGGATCGCGGCCCAGGTCCTCCCAGGCCTTGGCGGCCTCGGTGAGGCGCCGGTGCTGGCGCAGCCGGTCGCGGGCGTCGTCGACCCACGCGTTCAGCCGCGGCCAGCAGCTGATCAGTGCCTCGTGGGCGAGGTGGACGGTGTCGCCGTCCAGGGTGATCAGCCGGGCGCGGGCCAGGCCTTCGAGAACCCCCGCGGTGCCGGTGTCGCCGGTGCCGAGGGATTCGAGTTCGGTGCGGTCGGCGGGACGGCTCGTGTCCTGAGCGCCGTCGCCCGGGGTGACCAGTCGCAGCAGGATGCGCCGGGCAGTGGTGGCCTGTTCCGGTGTCAGGCCGCCGTAGGCCCGCTCCGCGGTGCGGGCGATGGCGCCGCGTACCCCGCCGGCGGCTTCGTAGGCGGCTTCCGTCAGTGTCCTGCCCTTGCGGCGGCGCCAGGTCTCCAGCAGGGCGTGCGACAGCAGCGGGAGCCCACCCGGTTCGCCGTCGACCTCCTCGATGATCCTTGAGGTGAGGGCGCGTTCGACGATCAGGCCCGCGCCGGCGGCCGGCTTGACGATGGCCTCTCGCAGCTCGGCCGGGCCCATCGGCCCGACCAGCAGCGTGGCCTTCCGCAGGGCGACGGCCAGGCCGTGGTGGTCCGCGCAACGGCCGAAGAAGTCCGCCCGTACCGCCAGGACCACCCGTAATCGGCTGTCCGGATCACACGCTGCCAGCAGCAGGTCGAGGAAGGCCGCGCGTTCCGCCGGTTCGGTGCACAGCGTGAACGCCTCCTCGAACTGGTCCACCACCAGCACCGTGTCGCCCGTGCCGTTCGCGGGCGCCACCGCTGCGGCATGGTCGGAGGCGGGCCGCGGGCCCGGAGTGAGGATCCGGATGGCGGCCGGACCCGTGCCCGTCGCGCCCCGGTCCCGGAGCGCCGGAATCAGTCCGGCGCGCAGCAGGGAGGACTTGCCGCTGCCCGAGGCACCCACGACGGCGACCAGGCGACGGGAGTCCATCAGGGCCAACAGGTCGGCGACGAGCCGGTCGCGGCCGAAGAACCGCTCCCGGTCACCGGGCTCGAAGCGGGCCAGGCCCCGGTACGGAGCATCGGCGTCGTCACCGTCCTCGGCTGCCGCGTCCCGCGCGGCGGCGTGCCAACGCCGCTCCCACTCCGCGAGGTCCCCGCCACAGGCCTCCACGTAGGCCAACGCCACCGGCAGCGAGGGAAGTTGCTGACCGCCGGCCGCCCGCGACAGCGTCGCGACCGAATAGCGGGTACGGCCGGCCATCGCCCGGTAGGTGAGGTCTCCGGCTTCCCCGCGCAACCGGCGCAGCTCGAACGCGAAGCGTTGGACCGGCCCTGCGGCCGGATCCAGCGGGCTCTCCTGGCGCCCCATCCTGTGTCCTCCCCCACTCGGCGACACCACCGGACCGGCGTCAACCTACGGGCCGGGGAAACCCACCACAACGGCTTCTCATCAGCCTGTCTCGTTCCAGCGGTCCTTCCGACCTGCGGAGCGGCATTTTGTTTCGTCCGGCAAGCAGGGCTGCGCAACAACCGGCCGGCTGTGAAAACTCGAACCGTGCCGGGGCCGAAGCACAGCAACGGCTGGCCCTGACGCCGGCGCGACCACGCCCCGGGGACACCACCGCCCGTACGGGCCGTGTTCCGCCGCACCGGTGAAGCGCAACGGCATTCCGAGACCCTGCGGCTCTCGGAATGCCGCACAGTCCCCTCCGCTCCCCACACCGAAAGGAGACAGCGATGTCTCTCGTCAAGATCCGTACCGCGATGATCGCGTTCGCGTCGAGCGCGGCACTCATCGGCGGCACCGTCGTTCTCGCCGCTCCGACCGCATTCGCCGCCACGCCTCAGGTCACGGCCGGCTGCTACGGGTCCTCCTGCAACAGGCAGGACCCGGTGGACATGGGCTGCAGCACGGACGCCTACACGGTGGAATCGGTGGCCTCGACGTTGGGCACGATCGAACTCCGCTACAGCCCTTCGTGCAGGGCGAACTGGGCCCGGATCTCCGGCGCCTCGAACGGGCAGGAGTTCTACGTGTACAACGAAAGCCTGGTCGTGTGGTGGCACGCGATCGGCTCCACCGGATACGGCGACATGGTCGATGGCTCAGGCAAGGCGCGTGCCTGCATCTCTAGCGGCGCCTGCACCGGGTGGCACTGAGGCTCCTTCGCCCGTTCGGGCATCCGGGAGCTGCGGTGGTAGCGCAGCTCCCCGTCCTCGGCGGGGTCCGTCAGCACCCCACCCGCGGTCCTGCCATCCCGTGCCTCGCCGGGCGCACGCCGACACACGCAACTTCTGCCGATCCCCTTCTTACAGGGAAGGAAATCCGAGTGAAGCGTACGAATCGTCTGGTCAGGGTCCTGGTCGGTCTCGCGGTGGCCGCGACGGCGCTGGGCGGGCTCGCCGCTCCGACCGCATCCGCCGCCACGCCCCGGGTCACCGCCGGCTGCTACGGGTCCTCCTGCAACGGACAGGACCCGGTGGACATGGGCTGCAGCACGGACGCCTACACGGTGGACTCGGTGGCCTCGACGTTGGGCACGATCGAACTCCGCTACAGCTCTTCGTGCAGGGCGAACTGGGCCCGAATCTCCCGCACCTCGATCGGGCAGAACTTCTGGGTGCAGAACACGAACCAGAACATCCACGGGTGGATCGCGACCGGCTCCACCAGCTTCGGCAACATGGTCAACGGTTCGGTCCAAGCGCGAGCCTGCATCGATAACTGGGACCAGCCCATCTGCACCGGCTGGCACTGAGGCCCCTCTGCCCGTTCGGGGATCCGGGGAGCTGCCGTGGTAGCGCGGATCCCCGTCTTCGGCAGGGCCTGAAGCTGACACATCGGCGGAGCCCGAAACCCGCAGCGCGGGCATTCGCATGGCTCCGACCGTTCCGCCGGGACGGTCCGAAGCGGGTTCGGCGCGACCACCCGGGTGGGGCGTGACCGTCAGTCACGCCCCACCCGTGCCCCTGCCATTTCCACTGCCCGGCCCAGCGCACTCCGAAATCAGTCCGGGCGAATTCTCGCCGATGAAATGAACCGCCACACGGAGATCAAACCCGAGGGAGAGAAATGAAGGGCAACTTCAAGGCAGCCGCAGCATCGCTGATCGCAAGCGGAGTGCTGCTGATGGCATCGCCTGCAACGGCAACCGCGGCCGAGGTCCCCTCGCGCCTCGGAACGGATCAGGCGGCCGCCGGATACAACGGCGCCTGCGGCAGCGGATACCGGGTCATCGACAGTCTGCGACTGGAGTCGGGCGCCAACATCTTCCTGACCTATTCGGACAGCGGGTTCAACTGCGTCGTGACGGTGGCCGAATACCCCGGGTCCGCCCGATCCATGGACGCGTGGATTCAGCGGACCGGCGACTACGCCTCCCGTCATTCCGACAGCGGTAACTACACCGCTTACGCCGGCCCGGTCTTCGTCTACGCCGAGGGAAGCTGCGTGGACTGGGGTGGCTCGTACACCTACGGAAAGTACTGGCAGAACGCCGGGCACTGCGGTTGATCCCGCCGTCGCGGCGCTCTCCGATCCCCCGCATTCCCGGGAATTCCGACCCGGATCATCCACCCCACCCGCTCGGTCAGTCGCACAGGGAGTCCAAGTGAGGAAAATCCAGTCGTTCCGCCTTCGCGCAGGAATCGCCCTGTCGTCGGCGCTCGTGGGCCTCTTCGCTTTTCCGCAAGCGGCCGCAGCAACTCCGGTGAACGGGACCTACAACGGATCGTGCGGCGCCGGATACAGCGAGGTCGACTCGCTCGACATCAGCGGATACGGGCGCACCTTTCTGACCTGGAACAAATCCAACGGCTACAACTGCGTCGTCACGCAGAAGTACGGGGCGAACGACGGACCCGTCGAGCTCTACTACATGACGGCCTGGATCCAGCGGACCGCAGACGGCTTCGAGGAGGAGGACAAGAACCTCTACCACCACTACGCGGGTCCGGTGTACGCGAACGGGCGGGCCACCTGCATCAACTGGGGCGGCTACGTGGACGACGCACCCACCGGGGCGTACCAGTACAGGTCGCACTGCGGGTAGCGAGGAGAAGGAGGAACGATCATGATCGTCGAAGCACTCCATTGCGGTGGGGTCGGCCCTCGCGAGGGTCCCGGACGGCTCCGGGGCCTCAGAAGTTCCGTTCCCGCCGTCATCGCGGGAGCCATGACGATGGGACTGCTCGCCCTCGCCACTCCCGCCGCCCACGCTGACGCGTCCGGAGTCTGCGGGAACGGATACAAGCTCATCGACTCCGCGCCGATCGGGAACCTCGGAACGGCCTACCTGACCTGGAGCGCGGAGTCGGGCCGCAACTGCCTGGTCGTCGTGCGCAGCCACCCGGGCGCCGCCCTCTCGATGAATGCCTGGATCGGGCGGGACGACGGCATCCAGGACATCGACTCCGGCTACTACACCTCGTACGCCGGCCCCGTCTCCGTGGACGGCCGCGGCACCTGCATCGACTGGGGCGGTGTGATCCACGACCAGGAAGTCAGCCGCTGGCACACCCACTGCGGATAGCCCTGCCGCTCGGGAGGGGCGCCCAGTCCGACGGCCTCCTCACCTGACGAGAAAGGAGGACACCCGCTGGCCGGCGCGCCCACCGTGGGGCTTGCCCCCGTGACCCTGGCGCCCGGGACGGCCACCGCAACCACCAGCGCCCACAGCGGAGTCTGAGGCGCCGGCTGCTTCTCCTCGTACGCGGGGCCGGTCTGCCTCTACGCGAAGAACGTGTGCATCCACTGGAGCGGCGGCATCGGGGGAGCAGCGACAGGATGCTCGCAGGTCATGTCAGAGCCGACTCCTACTGCAGGTGACAGTCCGAGGACCCGGCTCCCCGGTGCCCGGAGGTGAAGTGCACATCAGGGGCACTGCGCGGGCGGCACGTCGATCGGCAGAAGAAAGAGACCGGGAGGCCCGGCAGCCGTCATGGGTGCCGGGCCTCCCCGGTCGTCGGCCGGTGACATGTCGGGTCCGACCACAAGCTGGTCGACGTGCCGTACGGCTCAGTCCCGCCGGCGGGGAGGCTCGTCGTCCGGGGTGTCAGGGCCGGCGAAGTGGAAGGGCACCGACGGGTGCCCGGCCAGGGCCGGCCCGCGCGTTCGGCGGCCGCGGCGCATGCGAGCTGTCCACCGCCGGCCTCCTCCCCGCCGTCCGGGTAGCGCCTCGCCGTGGTGGAGTGGATGGTGGCCAACGGATGCTCCTGCGCGGGGTCCTCGGTGATCGCCAGCATGACCGTGAACCAGTCGTGGACGGTGTAGCCGTCCCGGACCGCCTCGATCGCCACGACGCGGCCGGGGCAGCCGGCGGCACGAAGCGCCAGGGACTCCAGGTCGAGGGTGCTGTCCGGGCTCCGGGCGATCCGGTTGTCTTGGTGGGTGTAGCGGTCGTTGACGACGTCCTGGGCGATGCCGATGCCGATGCCGGAGCGGACACCGCCGACATCGAGGACGGTCCGCAGCGCGCGGAAGAGGCAGCCCTGGAGGATTTTCCTGTCTCACCCCCGACGCGGGCGCGGCAGCGAGGACGTCCTCGGCTGCGCCCCGGGCCCGTGGGGGAACGAGGCCCGCCCGGCCGGGTTCGCCGTCCGGCTCTGCACCGAGTGCGCCGCGCCTTGGACGATCACGATCGGCGGGAGGGGAGCTCCCGCCGCGACAGCATCAGCTTTCGGCGTCCTCGATCGATGTCGGTGACGACGACCAGGACTTCGTCGCCGACCCCTACGACCTCCTGCGGTGTCCGCACGGGTGTCCGTGCGAGGTCCTTGAGGTGGATCAGCCCCTCGACCCCGTCGGCCACCTGGACGAAAGCGCCGAACGGAACCAGCCCGGTGACCCTTCCGCGCAGTGTCCGGCCCGGCACGACGTCGTCGGCGAGGTCCTGGAAGGGGTCCGGCCGCGTAGCCCGCAAGGACAGCCTGGCCTCCCCGTTCGTGGTGTCGAACTGGAGGAATTCGCACGAGACGCGCTCACCGACCCGGACAATGTCCGAGGCCGTTTCGAAGCGACACCAGGACAGTTCGGGGAACGTGATGAACCCGACCCCCGGGAAGACCGGATGGGCGGGCCCGTCGTCCAGCGCCACGAACACGCCGAACGACTCGATCGACGCGACCGTGCCGGCCAGGATCTCGCCGGGGGCGAGCAGCTTCAGAAAGGCCCACAGCTCCGGGTGCCCGGTGGCTGCCATCGACAGCCGCACCCCGCCCGCGGGCCGGTCGACGGCGATGACCTCAGCGGTGATCCGCCGACCGACCTCCACGCCCTCGGTCCGAGGCCGCCCCCAGGGCAGGTCCAACGAGCCGACGAACCCCAGCGGTCTCGCCGGGAACCCGTCCAACGTCACCGCCACCCCGGAACGGGTGGCCTCCGATACGACCCCGCCGCACAGGTCGCCGACGCGGATCGCTGACAGAAAGCTCCGTACGGCGCGGTCCTCCGGTGCTTCGTGCATACCGGCAAGCCTTTCACGGAGGGAGGGGTGGGCCACCAGGAGGCGGGCGTCGGATCCGGCTCAGGCGGGGCCGAGCCGGTCCGGCCCGTCTGCAGTTCGCTGCGCTCCCCCGCCCTTCTCCGCCCCGCAGCGCGCACCGCCGCCTACGCGCGGACCGGCTCCGACCGCACGAAGGACGTCCTCGCCGCATGCCGTTCCCGTCCGCTCGTCCGTCCGTCCGCCGAGCAGTACCCGGCCGCATGTACGGGCTTGGCATGAGACAGCGACGTTGATGGCGCCGGCTGCCGCAGATGAACGCGGTTGCGACCTCCGGGGACAGCGGCCACCAATGCTGCCCGCGCACCATGCGAAGCCCTGGCACGGCTGACAGCGAAGCCCGGAACGACCCGTCGTCCTGACCACGGCCCGGGGCGGCCCTGCCCACGAGTCCTGGCCTGACTCGGACTTCCGTGTCGCTCTTACGGGAAGTCAGATCCTTGGCGCCAGGCGATGGCGGTTCGGATGGGCACGAAGCCGAGGCGAGGTGAGCTCCAGGGCCCGGTTGTCGAGTCCGGCGCTCATGTGGTCGAGCCAGCGTTCGTACCAGTCGAGGAAGTCGGTGGCGGAGGAGACGTTGGGACCCCAGTAGCCGTCGCTGTTGCCGATGAGGACGCGGCCCACGAGAGGACCGGTCACCGCGATGACGCATACGTCGGTGCAGCCCATCTCAATGATGTGGAGGAAGAGGTCGCGTGCGTGCGCCCCGGGTTCCGGGCTTCCGAAGCCCCGCGGTGCTCCCGGTTCTCCGCGCGGATCCATGACCAGCAGGGAGCACCGCTCCAGCGGCATGAGACCGTAGAACGGTGCCGCCCCGGAGCCACCGATGTGCGTGAGGAACTGCCGGTAGGAATCAGGCACGATGATGTCGTGTTCGGCCTCGAACGCAGCGACGCGTGCTTCCGTCAGCTTCGGACCGAGGCGGAACTTGTGCTGCTCTTCCCCGAAGGAGTGGCTGCGCACCGGTTGGAACGGGATCGCGGCCAGCTTGCGGCGCAGGCGGAGAATGCGGGGATCCATGGAGCGTCTTCTCTCGTTCCCGCCACCGTATCGGAAGCCGGGTCAGCGAATCCCGATGTCGACCAGAACCGTCCCGTGAGCGCGATCTTTGTGCGGCGCGTACTCATTGACGCCAACGACCTGCGGGGCCGGTGACCCTGGAACGGGAAGGGAAGTGTCGGCCCTGTGTAGCCAGCGGGGCCTGGATTCGAACTGAATGAATTGGCGTACCCTGAGACGGATCGTGGCAGGTCAGGAAGTGTCGGCCCCGCACGCGCGGGGATAGCTCCACCCTAGCCGGACGCTTGCCATGTAACCACATGTCGGCCCCGCACGCGCGGGGATAGCTCCACGCCGGACAGCGAGGCAATGGCGTAGACCTCGTCGGTCCCGCACGCGCGGGGATAGCTCCACGGCCCGGACGTGGTGGACCGCCGCCTGCTCGTCGGTCCCGCACGCGCGGGGATAGCTCTGAGTCTCCGGTACCGGCAGACGGTCGTAACTCGTCGGCCCCACACGCGCGGGGATAGCTCTGGCGGCAGGCAGGTAGGTCACGCCGTCGTGCTGTCGGCCCCGCACGCGCGGGGATAGCTCCACTCCTGAACTTCGGCGGATGTACGCGACCGTGTCGGCCCCGCACGCGCGGGGATGGCTCCGACGAGCCACGCCAAGTGCGTGGCGTCCGTCCAGTTCTGAGCAGTTGACCCCACATCCGCTCCTCCGACCCACCCGACACCCGGTAGCGTCATGGGTGCACAGAGTGACGGTGCGCCTCTTGCTCAGACAAGGACCCTCCATGCGCGTCTCCGTGATCGGCTGCGGCCACCTCGGCATTCCGCACGCGGCGGCGATGGCCGAGCTCGGCCACGAGGTCGTCGGCGTGGACGTCGACCGCGAAAAGGTCGAGCGGCTCAACGCCGGCGAGTGCCCGATCTTCGAGCCCGGCCTGCCCGAGTTGCTGGCCCGGCACGTCGGCAGCGGCCGTCTGCGGTTCACCGCCGACATCGCGGAGGCGGCCGCGTTCGCCGAGCTGCACTTCATCGGCGTCGGTACCCCCATCGACGCCGACGGCCGCTCCTACGACACGGGCCAGGTCTTCGGCGCCGTCCGCCGGCTCGCCCTCCACCTCACCGAGCCCTGCACCATCGTCGGGAAGTCGACGGTCACCGTCGGCACCACTGCCGAGGTCACCGCTCTCGTCCAGCGACTGGCCCCGGCGGGCACCGGAGTCGAGGTGGTGTGGAACCCCGAGTTCCTGCGCGAGGGCCATGCCGTGGAGGACACGCTGCGCCCGGACCGCATCATCGCCGGGGTCACCGGCGCCGAGGGCGAGAAGGCGATCCGCGAGGTGTACGCCGGCATTCTGGACGCCGGTGTCCCGTTGTTCGTCTGCGACCCGGCGACCGCCGAACTCGCCAAAGGCGCCGCCAACACCTTCCTCGGTCTCAAGATCTCCTACATCAACGCGGTCGCGGACATGTGCGAGGCCGCCGGCGCCGACATCGCCCGGATCGTGGAGATCCTCGGCGTCGACCCGCGGATCGGCGCGGGCGGCATGCGGCCGGGCATCGGCTACGGCGGCGGCTGCCTGCCCAAGGACGTCCGCGCGTTCACCGCCTCGGCCCGGCAGCGGTGCCGGCGGCGCCGCCGACCTGCTGCTCGCCGCCGAGGGGATCAACGAGTCCCGCATCGGCGTCGCGATGGACCTCGTCGCCGACGCCCTCGGCGACCGGCCGCTCCGGGACGCCCGGGTCACCGTGCTGGGTGCGGCGTTCAAGCCCGGCACCTCCGACGTCCGGGAGTCCCCCGCCCTGGCCCTGGCCCTCGCCCTGTACCGGGCCGGCGCCGTGGTCACCGTGCACGACCCGCAGGCCGTCGCCAACGCGATGGTCCGCAACCCCGAACTCGACTTCACCGCGGACCTGCCCGCCGCACTGGCCGGCGCCGAGCTGGTGGTCCTGGCGACCGAGTGGTCCGAGTACTGGCGGGCGGACCCCGGTGCACTGCTGGATCTGCCCGCCGACCCCCTCCTGGTCGACTGCCGCACCACCCTCGACCCCGAGCCCTGGCGCGCGGCGGGCTGGCGCATCCACCAGCTCGGCAGGCCCGGAAAGTAGCGCAGCCCCATCGAGGGGCAGGGCTGCAGACTCGAAGCAGGTCCCGATCGGGCGGTGATTCCTGCCGGTCCGCCGGAACGACGCTCTCCGAGGGGGCGGACGGTGCACCTCCGCCCGAGGGGGTCCAGTACTGATAGGAGTCTGCGGTCGGGGGATCTGGGTTCGTCCGTAGAAGCGGGCGGTCGGCGGCCCTGCGCAACGGTGACAGGCTTTCGCAGGAACGCAGGAACGCAGGAACGCAGGAACGCAGGAACGCAGGAACGCAGGAACGCAGGAACGCAGGAACGCAGGAACGCAGGAACGCAGGAACGCAGGGCCGGAAGCACAGTTGTGTCGGCAGCGGTCGGGCAGACGATCTACAGAGTTCCGGCGTCCGGCCAGTGGGACCAGTGGGTGTTCGCCGGGAGCGTCGGTCGGTACCGGGTCGGGTCCCCGGAGTCCAAGACCTCGGCGATCATACGGAACGTCTCGTGACCGCTGGGCATGACGTCCCAGAAGTCCTCCGGTTGGTTCCACTCGTCAAGTCGCATCAGCTCCGGCAGGTCGGAGGGAATGCCGGCCCGCAGCTCCGTCTCGTCGGCCAGCAGGAGCGTCCTGTTCGCCGGCGCGAGCAGGCGGAACACGTCCTGCAAAGGGGTGTCGGCGTCGGCGTCGACCGTCAGCGCGGTGCCCCGGACGACCACCCGGACTCCTCCCGCGTAGACCTCGGCGCCGGCGGGATCGATCTCCTCCATGTTGTCCACCCGTGCCAGGAAGTCGCCGAACCCGGGCTCGCCGCGCGTCAGGCAGTTGCCGAAGCGGTGCATGACGTCGATGAGGTTGCCGCCGCGCGGGTTGTAACCCAGCAGTTCGGCGACCACGGCCCAGCGCGTGCTGTCGCCGAGCAAGTGGATCCGCGCATCGACCGGGTAGTAGTAGCCGTTGTCGAGATCAGGGAACTCTCCTTTGTCCGCGCAGAGATCGAACTGTCCGAGGATCGACGAGGTTGTCATCACGTCTCCAGGCTAGGACCGGGCTCTCGGCCGCTCCCTGGCGGGAGTCCGCTGCCCGGTGGCGGCGGCTCAGGCCCGTGACCTGCTCGACGAACGTCCGCCGCCCGCAGGAGACGACTTCGCACGTGAAGCGCCAGACACGAAGCCGCAGCACCACCCGCCGTGCTGCCAGGGGAAGATCGGCGGGAAACCGCAGGTAGGAGCCGTGAACCCGTCCCGACCGGCTCCCCCAGCCCCGGGCAGCAAGCCGTGACCGTCCGGGATCTGACACCGATCCGGATCACGTCGCCGTTGTCCCGCACCGACATCACCCTGATCTCCGGAGCCGACAGGAAGAGCAGAGAACAACGGTCACAGGGAGGTGGCACACCGTAGAAGTTGGACCGGAGCCCTGGCTTTCGGACAGTCAGAGGTGGGGCCAGGGGTCGATGCCCTCCTCCTTGAGGCGTCGTTCCTCCCGCCAGTTCAGGAAGACCGGCTGGTCGGGGGAGAACATGCCCATGGGTTGAGGACTGATCTCGCCGGTCAGGAACCCGACGAGGAAGTCGACCATGCCGCAGTCGTACTCGACCCAGTCACCATCGCGGGTGAGTACGAGGGTGGTCCACCTGTCGGGATCCGGATCCGTGGTGTCCCAGAACGCCTGGCTGGCGCTGCAATCCACGGCCCATGAGATCTTCCCCTCCAGGGCTGGGCCGTCGGCGGGATCCAGATCGAGCAGCTCGTACCCGCACTCGATCAACTCCTCGAAGAGCAGGGGGCCGCGAGAACCCCGGGCGACCTCCAGCGGCAGTCCTATGGAGAGCGAGCAATTGATCGACCCACCACCGTAGAGGGAGACGAAGTCGCGGTAGTCCGCCGGAAATGGAGTGCCCCACCTTTGGGCCGCCTCGTCCCAGTCGATGGGATCGCCGGCTCCGGGGTGCTGCGGCAGAATCCCAGCCAGTCGGGCAACACTCGGGTGCATCAGCAGCGCCTCTCGGAGAACTCGGGCAGAGGCTCCGCCGAGCGTTCGAATGTGCGCGCGGCCCAACCACCGCGGCTTGAGACAGCCTATTGATCAGGTCCCCGCGAGGAGAACTCGGTGACCTCGCTGCCGGGAGATCCGCCGGCCGTCCCGCACTGTCTCCTGCGTCCGCAGCGTCTCGACGGTCGCCGCCGCCCGGCGCCGGGCGGCCGTGTCGGCAACGGCCCAGGCGGCGTGGCCGGCGCCAAGGGGGTCGCAGAGCGCCCGGACGAGCCCGGTACGGACCTCACGACCTGGTTTCCATCGCCTGCAGCCGGGCCCGGGCGTCGGCGACGACCCGCCCCGATTCCTCGGTCATCCGTCCGTCCGCGTCAGTGATCGGGCAACTCATGACCAAGACGGCGAGGCCGGCGAGATCCACCATCGTCACCACCTCCGTGTGTCGGCGGGAATCGTAGTGGGCGAACTCGTCACACGCTTCGACCAGCGCGGTGAACGACGGCAGCCGTTCCACGATCATGAACCGGAGGTCCCGCAGGACGCGCCGGGTGTCCCTGCTGCGCTCGTAGACCGCGGACGCGGCGTCCTCCACCTCGCTCATATCCGTCTCGGCCCGTTCCAGGGCCTGTGCCTTCTCCTGTTCGCCGCGCCTGAGTCTGCGGCTCTGCCACTCCCCGATGGCGGCCAGCGAGAGGACGGCCGGAGCCGCGACGATCAGGGACAGCACCGTCGTCCCGGCCGCCATCCCGCCACCGCCCGCGGCCAGAGACCCGCCGCCGAACCACGCGAGCGTGGCACTGCTGGCCGCCGCCCCGGACAATCCCGAGATCGCCGTGCCGGTCGAGGCGGAGGCGAAAGCTCCCACCGCGAGATAGGCGCCCAGCCCTGCACCGGACCCGACGAGCGCGCTGCCCGCCAGCGTGCCGGCCGCGGCCGCCACGGCACGTTCGCGCAGCCGTCGAAGCTCGATGCCCACCACGTCGCCGACGTTCGGCATCTCGATCGAGGCCGGCTCGACCGGATTGACGCGCTCAAGACGCCGGAACGCCTCGCAGAAGGGGACCAGGGCCTCGTCGTAGAGCGCCTGCCGTGCCTTCTGCTGGGCGGCGTTCTCGGCCGCGGCCCGCTGATCGAGCTCCTCCTTGCACTCCAGCAGACGCTCGTACCTCCGGCGGTTCTCCTTCGCGAGCCTGACGGCGTCGACTATGGCGATGGCCACGCTGCCCCCCTTGATACCGGCTCGGAGATCCTAGTGCCGTACCGGATGATGCCCTCCCGGGGGCCTCCCGGCGTTCGTCAGCGCGAGTGCGATCGTCACCTTCAGCGGCCGGCGGCTGCCGAGCGCCACGCCCACCGGCTCGTTCGCGGCGATCGCCGGCTCGTTCGCGGCGATCGCCGGCTCGGTCCGCACCGCGTGGCGCCGGTTCCTGGGCCGCCACCAGCGGTCCCGTTCCGCTGCCCTGCACATGCCCGGGTGAACCGGAGGATGACGGGCGTCGCCGCTGCGGCCTCCCTGCCCGGATGACCGGGCGGCTATGCGGACAGTCGCCGGAGCCATTCCGTCAGGAGTTGCTGTTCGGCGGGGCTGAGGGTGTTCTGGCCGGGCAGTGCCGCGCGCAGGGCGCGGGCGGCGCCGGCCGGTCCCGGTTCCTGGACGGCGGGTTCCCGGGTGCTGACGGTGGTGATCATCGATACGGACCTGGACGTCGGCGCGTTGTGGGCGGCGGTCGAGGAGACCGTGCCGCGTACGGCGGTCGCGGTCGCGGGGGCGGTGGCGACCGTGGAGGCCCAGGTGCCGGAGGACGACGGGTCGGCCGAGGCGGACGTGCTGGCGGGCCTGTCCCTGTCCGAAGCTGCCGCCGAGCACCTGGACCAGCTGGTCCGGGGTCTGGATGCCGCGTGGCGGCAGATGGCCGACCGGCTTCAAGAGGCCGGTGACGACGCGAAGGTGGAGGTCGTCGTCCCCGAGGGTGGCGGCAGGGCCAAGTTGTCGGTGGACAAGCTGGGTGCGGTGGGTGAGCCGGAGTCGCTGACCTGGCTGAAGAACACCACGGAGGCGATGCTCCCCCGGATCGAGCTGCCGGACCTGCTGTTCGAGGTCCATTCCTGGACCGGGTTCCTCGACGCCTTCGGCCACGTCTCCGAGCGGCGCACCCGCATGGAGGGCCTGCTCGTCTCCCCGGTCGCGCTGCTGGTATCCCAGAGCTGCAACATCGGCCTGACCCCGGTCATCGACACGGAGAACAAGGCGCTGAGCCGCTCGCGCCTGTCCCACGTCGACCAGAACTACGTGCGCGCCGACACCATCGCCGCGGCGAACGCCGCGCTCATCACTGCCCAGTCCCGTATCGAGTTGGCCCAGATGTGGGGCGGCGGGCTGCTCGCCTCCGTCGACGGGCTGCGCTTCGTCGTCCCGGTCAAGAGCATCAACACCGGTCCCTCGCCCAAGTATTACGGCTACAAACGGGGCGTGACCTGGCTCAATGCAGTTCACGACCAGGTGGCGGGGATCGGCGCGATGGTGGTGCGCGGCACACCGCGCGACAGCCTGTACACGCTGGACACCCTGCTGAACCTCGACGGCGGGGTGAAGCCGGAGATGGTCGCGACCGACAACGCCTCGTACTCGGACATGGCGTTCGGCCTGTACAAGATGCTCGGCTTCCGCTTCACTTCCTGGGCCGCTACCTGTTCAACATCACGGCCAGCGGCCCCGGCCAGGGCCTGCGACCCTTCCGCGACCCCGCGGCCGAGGACGACGAGGAAGAGGACTGACCGCCGGCGCACCCAAGACGTTGGGCCGTTCGTTGCACCCCGGGTAGGCCGGGCGGCACCGCCTGGGGACCCAGCGCAAGAAAAGAAGGCTGATCGCCGAAAACCTGGCGCTCGCCGACCGACCGTGGCCCAGCCGACGAGTCGAGAGCAGGGGGCTCAGCGGGCCAGCAGGCCCCGGATCGCGGCCGCGATCTCGTCGGGTGCCTCTTCGGCCATGAAGTGCCCGGCGCGGGTCAGCCGGTGGTCCAGGTCCGGCGCCCACGCCTTCCACACCCCGGCAGCGTCGTAGCCGAGCCGCGCGCCCCAGTCCTGCTGGACGACCGTCACGGGCATGGCCAGCTGCGACCCGGCGTCCAGGTCCGCTTGGTCGTGCGTGACGTCGATGTCCGCCGAGGCCCGGTAGTCCGCGACGATCGACGTCACTGCCGCGGCGCTCGCGCGCAGGTATTCGGCACGTACGTCCTCGGGCATGGTGGTCGGGTCGTTGGCCCAGGCGTCGAGGAACGAGCCGAAGAACGCGTCCGCGCTGCCTGCGATCATCGTCTCCGGCAGGCCCGGCGGCTGCGCCATCAGGAAGAGGTGGTAGCCGACCGCCGCCGAGACGCCATGCAGGACGTTCCACATGTCGAGCGTCGGCACGACGTCGAGGATGCCCAGGTGCGTGATGGTCTCAGGGTGGTCCAACCCCGCCCGGAAGGCGACCAGGGCGCCTCGGTCGTGGCCGACGAGGGCAAAGCGCTCGTGGCCGAGCGCCGCCGCCAGGGACACGACGTCGGCGGCCATGGTGCGCTTGGCGTACACATCGGGGTCGGTGGCCGCCGGCTTGTCGCTGGCGCCGTAGCCCCGCAGGTCAGGACAGATCACCGTGTGCTCGTCGGCGAGCCGCTCGGCGACGTGTCGCCACATCAGGTGGGTCTGGGGAAAACCGTGCAACAGCACGACCGGGCTTCCGCTGCCGCCGACAGCTGCAGCCAGCTCCACACCGTCCGCACCGGGCAGGCGGACGTGATCGAAGCCGGGAATGGTGAGCGTCATGAAGGACCACCCTTTCGGGTCGGGGACTTGACCGGATCATCAGCTTGGGCGACGGCGATCAGCAACCGATCAGTGCGGTTGGGCGCAGCCGACCCCCGGCACGGAGGATGAGGGCATGCGAATCGACGTGCTCGGTGTGGTGCGGGCCCTCCACGACGACGGCAGCCCGGTCGACCTGGGCGGACCCCGCCATCGTGAGGTACTCGCCCGGCTCGTCGCCGCCGAGGGACGGATGGTCACCACCGACACCCTCGTCAATGACCTGTGGACCGATCCGCCTGCCCGCGCCGTCGGCGCTTTGCGTACCTTCGTCGCCGCGCTGCGCCGCGCCCTCGAACCCGACCGACCGCCCCGCAATCCGCCGCGCGTCATCGTCACCGAAGGTCCCGGCTACGCGCTGCGCCTGCCGCGCGAGGACGTGGACGTCCATCGCTTCCAGGACACCCTGGCCCGAGCCCGCCGCAACCCCGCCGCGGTGATCGGCCTCGGCGCGGCACTCGCGGCCTGGCGAGGACCCGCCTACGCCGATGTGACCGGCTCCGCATGGGCGCAGCGCGAGCGGACCCGGCTGGAGGAATTGAGGTTGGAGGGGGTGGAACTGCGCGCCCGGATCCTCCTCGACTCCGGGGAAGGGGCCGATCTCGTCGCCGAACTGGGTGCCCATGTCGCCGAACACCCGTGGCGCGAGCCGGCCTGGGAGCTGCTTGCCCGCGCGCTGTACCGCGCGGGCCGCCGGGCCGACGCGCTGGCCACCCTCCGCCGTGCCCGCGCGATGCTCGTTGACCAACTCGGACTCGACCCCGGTGGCGACCTTCAGCGCCTGGAGACGGACATCCTCAACGGGTCCGCGCCCCCCGAAGGAGCACGTACGGCGTGGACCGGCCCTGGTGTCCGGCTCGGCCCGCGCACCACCGTGGATCTGGCCCGCACCCTCGCACTGGCGGGTGGCGACGCCCTCGTGCGCTCGCGGCGCGACCGCCTCGCCGCCATCCAGGCGGCGGAACGCACGGGAGACCTCTCCCTGACCGCCCGGATCATCGGCGCCTACGACGTGCCCGCCATCTGGAGCCGGGCCGACGACCCCGAGCAGTCCCGCGCCGTCGTCGCGGCTGCCGAGCGCACGCTCACAGGGCTGGGCCCAGACGGCCCCGCCGACCTGCGCGCCCGCCTCCTGGCCACGGTCGCCGTCGAGAGCCGCAGCGCCGATCTGTCCGGGACCGAGCTGAAGCACGCGCAGCAGGCGGCGCGTCAGGCCGAGGAGCTGGCACGGGACCTGGCCGATCCCGCCCTGCTGGCCTTCGCCCTCAACGGGGTGTTCCTGCAGTCCTTCAGCAGCCCCGGGCTCGCGGCCGCACGGGACAGGACCGGCGCCGAGATCCTCGACTTGTCCACCCGGCACGAGCTGCCGAACTTCGCCGTGCTCGGCCGACTCGTCCGCCTGCAATCGGCCTCGGCCCTCGGCGACCTCGACGCCGCGACCGCGCACGCCAACGCGGCCGACCAGCTCGCCGCCACCACCGAGGCGCCCCTCGTCCCCGTCCTCACCGGGTGGTTCAGGGCCCGGGCCACGGCCGCCCGCAGCGCCGAACCCGGCGGACCGACCGCCGCCACGGCAGCAGCGCACTACCGCGCTGCCGAGGACGCCCTCCGGACGGCCGGAATGCCGGGGCTGCACCGCGGCCTGTTCCCGCTCGCCCTACTGGGACTGCGCCTGCTGCACAGCCGGCCCGCGCCCACCGACCCGCACCTCGACTGGGGCCCGTACAGGCCCTGGACGCGACCCCTCGTGCTGCTCGCCCAGGACCGGGGCGAGCAGGCTCGTACCGCCCTCGCTGCGGTGCCCGAGCCACCGCGTGACCACATGCAGGAGGCCATGTGGTGCCTGACCGCCCACGCCGCCGTGCGCCTCGGCGAGCGGGGAATCGCCGCGCACGCTGCGGCTGCCCTGCGTGATGCCTGTGCAGAACACGCCGGCGCCGCCAGCGGAATGCTGACCCTGGGCCCGGTGGCGCGGTACCTGGCAGAGGCGGAGGCATGCGCCGGAGCGGGGTGAGCGACCGCAATCCGCGAGCCCCGGGCCCGTCCGCGCTCACCCCACGGCCCCGGCGGAATCAGGTCGCATGACGTCGTTGACCTGCGTCGGTATTGCCGGAGAGGTCGGCCATCGTCCCTCCGGGGTGGATGCGACGAGTTGTCGGAGGGTCTCCGGGTCGGTTCAGCTGCCGTAGCGCCGCTGCCTTGCGGCGAAGCTGCGGACGGCGCGCAGGAAGTCGACCTCGCGGAACGCGGGCCAGTAGGCCTCGCAGAAGTACAGCTCCGAGTAGGCGCTCTGCCAGAGCAGGAAGTTGGAGAGCCGTTGCTCTCCGCTGGTGCGGATGACCAGGTCGGGATCGGGCTGGCCGGCGGTGTACAGGTGCGGGGCGATGTCGTCGACGGTCAGGGCGTCAGCAACCTCGGTCAGTGACGCGCCGGCTTCGGCCCGCGCGTACATCAGGTCGCGCATGGCGTCGATGACCTCCTGGCGGCCGCCGTAGCCGACGGCCAGAGTGACGTGGGCGCCGGTGGTGCAGGTTCGGGTGGCCTCGACCGCCTCCTTGAGGGCGCGGGCGGTGCTGTCGGGCAGGGCGTCGGTCATTCCGGCGAGGTGGATCTGCCAGCGGGCGTCCGGGCGGGTGAGGCGGTCGGCGACCACCTGCTCGATCAGCCGCATCAGGTAGGTGACTTCGGCGTCGCCGCGGCGTTGGAGGTTCTCGGTCGAGCAGACGAAGACGGTGATGTGCTTGATCCCCAGGGCCTCGCACCAGGAGAGCACCTCCTCGACGTGTTCGGCGCCCGCCTTGTGGCCGAGGCTCGGGTTGGCCATGCCCATCTGTCGGGCCCAGCGGCGGTTGCCGTCCATGATCAGCCCGACGTGCCGGGGCAGTGGGCCCGCCATGACCTCGCGGCGCAGGCGGCGGGTGTAGAGGGAGCGGAGCAGGTCGGGCATGAGCACCGTCCAGGTGGGATGGGAGCGGCCCGCCGGTTCAGGCGGACCCAAATCAGGGGGCGTCGTGCGGCCTACGGCCCCGATGGCAGGTCGCGCAGGTCGCTCAGGGTGCCCGCGCACACCGCCGTCAGCAGGAGCAGGCCCACGCCGATGCCGGCGCCGAGCGGGTGGAATCCGTCAGCGGCGATGGAGAGTCCGAGGATGGTCGCGCCGCCGGTGGCGCTGGCACCGGCGAGGGTCCGTACGCCGGCCCGGAGGCGGCCGGTGCCGGGTGGCACGACGGCGTCCGCGCCGACGCCGGTGAAGATGCGGGGGATCTGGATCGCGCCGAGGCCGAGGGAGATCCACCAGGCGGCGAGCACGGCGGTGCGCAGGGTGGGCGGCGAGGCGTCCGCGTCCACGCCGCCGTGCACCAGGACGACCACGGTGGTGCCGAGGAGCGTGGGTACGGCGAGACGGCGGAGCGCCCACCCCAGCAGCGTGATCGCGGCGCTCGGCGTGGGCCGGGGCCGGGGTGCGACGAGGGCGATGCCGAGCAGCAGCAGGGTGGTGCAGCCGTGCATGACTCCGTTCCGCACGCCGTCGGCGGGCAGGGGGCCGGCTTGTTCGGCGGCCAAATGGCTCAGGAACCAGGCGGCGAGGGCGACCGTGATCCCCATGGTGGCCACCCGCCGCTGGCGCTGCGCCGGGGAGTCGGCGGGCCAGTGGGCGGGGTGCAGCCACATGTCCACGATGCCCGCGACCAGGTTGGGCCACGACTTCCAGCCCGCGCCGCGGGCCTCGTCCTCCACCATCGAGCCCCAGCGCTCGCGGAAGGCGTCCGGGTAGAGCCTGACCAGGCTCCGGGCGACGATGCTCACGCCGGGTTCACCCCCAGGCGCCGCAGTCCCGCGTTCGCAACGCGGGCCATGGCGCGCAGTTCTCGTTCCAGGATCTCGCGGCCGAGGGGCGTCAGCTGGACCGGGCGCTGGCGGCCCTGCCCGTCGAGCGGCTCGATCAGCCGCTTCGTCTCCAGCCTGGCCAGCGCCCCGTACAGGCTGCCGGGGCCCAGCCGCTCCCCGGTCAGCTCCTCGATCGCCGTGTTGATGGCGTATCCGTGCATCGGCCCGTCGGCCAGCGCGCAGAGCACCAGCGTCTGGGCGTCGTTGGCTTGCATGTGTCGTTCCTTCCGATCTGACGGAGCACCATACTACGTGCCGCGAACTACGCGCCACGTACTACGCGATGTGTACTATCGCCGTCATGCGCAATGACGTGACGATCGATCAGCTGGACGTCGGACACCCCGCTCGGCCCACCGCGGCCGCGGCGCTGTCGACATCCGCCGCCGGCGCCGCCGCCTTCACCCTGTTCGCCTACCTGACGACGCAGGTCCGCTCGGTGCGGGCGGGCAGCCCCTGGCAGGGCGATCCGTACGACGCGGTGGTGACCTTCACCATGTTCTTCGTCCCCCTGCTCAGCGCGCTCGGTGCGGTCCGGGCGCTGCTGTGCCGCCGCGACCGGCCGCTTCCGCGCTACCGGGTCGAGCAGGTACTTCGGGCCGCGCTGGTCTGCACGCTGCTCGTCGCCGCCACGCTCGCCACCGACTGGGCGGCGGTGGCCGCGCGGGCGGACCGCGCTTCCTGGGACGGTGGCACCCCCTGGCTGATCGCGTCCCTGCTGCCGCTCACCGGGGTGACGGCCGGGAGCCTGCTGCTGCACCTCCGGGCGATCCGACGGCTGCCGAAACCGGTACGCGGGGCCGACGACGCGGCCGACGGTGCGGGCGGGGACTGGCTGGACGACCTCGCGCCCCTCGCGAACCTGCTCGCCGGCCCCCGCTCCCGCGCGGGGCGCGCACTCGCCGCGCTGATCGGCCGCGGCACGGTGCTCGGCTTCGTGCGTCGGCGCTTCGCCCCGCTCGCCGCCGCGGCCGCCCTCACCGCCGGCCTGCTGGTCGCCACGGGACTGGCCTCCGGCGAGGGCTGGCCCGGGGTGCTGCTCTTCACCGTGGAGGCCGCGGTCTTCGCGGGCGGAACCTTCGCCTTCGTGATGATCTGCAACAGCGTCCTGCGGTTCGCCGCCTCCCCTCCCGCATCGGGGACGCGACGGGCCGCCCGGATCGCGACCACCGCAGGCGCGTTGACACTGCCGGTCTCGTTGGCGCTGCGGGACACCGCCTGGCAGCTGCTCGGGCTCGGCGACCACGTCGAATCCATCGGACAGTGGGCGGCCTTCGCACTCGCCTGTGCGCTACTGACGGGCGCGCTCACCTTCGGTGTGGCCGCAACCGGAAGCCGGGAGTGACAGCGGGACGCGCCCACTACGGGGACGCACTTGCCACTCCGGGAGTGCCGGTCGCACGTTGAGCCCACCAGCGGCGCGTGACAGGCTCGTGCACCATGATCGATGATTTCGCGAAAGAGTACCTGCACGGCGATCTGCGAGAATTACGCGAGACAATGCTCTGGAAGCTCGACGGGCTCGGCGAGTACGACATCCGCCGGCCCCTGACCTCGACGGGCACCAATCTTCTCGGCCTGGTCAAGCACCTGGCGATGCTGGAGGCGAGGTACTTCGGCGAAGTCTTCGACCGACCGTTCCCCGAGCCCGTGCCCCGCTGGGACGATGATGGGGAGCGCGACGCCGACATGTGGGCGACCGAGCACGAGACGCGCGAGGAGATCACCGACCGCTACCGTCGTGTCTGGGAGCACGCAGACGCGACGATCACCGCCCTCGCCATCGACGCCGCCGGCTACGTGCCCTGGTGGCCCCGCCCCGATGTGAAGCTTTTCAACGTTCTGGTTCACATGCTCACCGAGACCAGCCGGCACGCAGGACACGCCGACATCCTGCGCGAACAGGTCGACGGCTCGACGGGGACAACAGCCCACGACGCGACTGGGCGGCACGACGCGGCTTTCCGGGAAGCCCAGCGCGCGAAGATCGAGCAAGCCGCCGCCGAAGCAGCCGTCACCGAACTCGGCCAGAAGCGTCAGCCCTTCACGACCGACATGGACTTGTTGTAGCGCGGCCCCTCGGCGACGGCGTGCAGATCGCTTCGGGAGGCCGAAGACTGGCGTCTTCGGCCTCCCGAGGTACCACGGGAACCGGCGCGGGTGCGAGCCGCGCGACCGGTTCCGCCTTGTCGAATGGTCGCGGCCTGCTGGCGAACCAGCCGGCTGCTCATCAGGACGTCCAGCAGGCCCGGGGTGCCCGTCGTTGTGGCGGCGGTGAACCTCGGGCATGAGGTCCAGTGGCGCGCGCCGTGCCCTGGGCGCCCGGCTGGACGCCGCGTACGCCGGCCGGACACCGGTGCGTCGGTGCACCCTCACGGCGCCGGCGTGAACCACGCCTGCGGCTCGTCCCTCTCGACCAGCGCGATGATCTCCCGCATCCGCCCGCTCATCGGCGGCAGGGCGTCCAGCGCGAACCAGCCGACCTCCACCGATTCGTCGTCGCAGACCCGGGCCGGCTGACCCGGGCCCGTCGGCCGGCACGCGGACACCAGCTCCAGGTACTGCGCCAGGTCGCCGTTGCCGTGCCGCACCTGCGGGGAGGTACCCACCTGGGCCAGGCGCTCCACCAGAACCTGCACGCCGGTCTCCTCCGCGACCTCGCGCACCACCGCGGCGGCCGGCTCCTCGTCCGGCTCCACGATTCCGCTCAGCGGTGTCCACGGACCGCCGGCGGACCGGCGCTGCAGCAGCACCTGTCCGTTCCCGTCACGGACCACCGCGACCACCCCCGACAGCCACAGCAGGTGGTCGGGGCCGACGGCCCTGCGAAGAGCCGACACGTACTCAGGAATCACGGACCCCACCGTAGACGGGGAAAGGATGCTCCGGCCGAGATTCGGTCATTGCGGGCGCCCTCGGCAGCCGGACACCGACGTGCTCGACGCCGTCCGCACCGGGTCCCGCCCACCGCTCCCTGGTATGGGCGGCGGGACCTATCCGAGGAAGGGGTTGGGGCTGGCGGCGAGGCCGTCGGCGGTGAGGGTGTCGGCGAGGTGGGTGAGCTGGGGGTGGGTGGAGGCGACGGCGCGCAGGAGGTCGCGCACGCTGGGCGCGGGGTCGAGTCGGCGGCCGCGGCCGCTGGTGAGCAGCGGGCCGGCCTCGGGGCTGCTGTGGGGGGCGGCGGTGCGGCGGTGGGGGAGGTAGTCCTCGACGGCGAGGGCGACGGGTGGGGGGAGTTCCTGGAACTCGGTGCCGCCGCCCTTGAGGGTGACGAGGGCGGTGGTGCGGTGCTGCTCGCGCACGATGCCCTCGACGTCGAGGGCGACGGCCTGGTGGGCGCGCAGGCCGCGGCCGAGGACGAGGTAGCCGAGCGCGCGGGCGCGGTGGGGCATCAGGCCGCTGTAGCGGTCCAGGGCGGAGACGTAGAGGGTGGACTCGGCGCGGGTGAGGGCGGGGCGGCCGGGGAGGTCGGCCACGGAGGGGCGCAGGGTCTTGGGGGCGGGGTTGACGATGCCGGGGTCGAAGCGCTGGGCGTGCTGGTAGAAGCCGCGCACGGCGCTGACGAGGAAGGCGCGGGTGCGGGCGTTGTCCGCGCCCGCGCTCCAGTCCTTGACGTCGCGGCCGCCGGCGGTCCAGACCCGGTCCCCGATGTACGCGATCCAGCGCATGACCTCGCGCGGGTAGTTCAGCTGGGCGCTGTCGCCGAGCGGGGTGGTCGTCAGCCAGTCGGTGAGCACCTGCTCGGGATCGGGGTGGAGGACTGGGAGCTCTTCCTTGGGGGTGGGCCCGCCGGCTGGGGTGTGCATGGGACCCAGGGTGTCACAGGCCGGTCAGAGAGGTGCCGGAGGCGGGTTGTCGATCGCTGTCCAGCCAGGGGCGCCCACAAGCCGCCGTGAGGTGATCTCGAAGTCTTGGGTGCCGGTCCTGGCGCCATCATCGGTACGACCACGTCCCCGACCGGCAACTCCGCGCCTGCGGCCGCGTTCCGAACCGGCTCGGCGCAGACCGACCGCTACCGCCGACACCCGGAGCGATCCTCCCCGAAGGCCGGGCTGTCGGCTCGGCGGCGGACCCGTCGCTGTCAGAGGTCGTTCCTAGACTCAGGCCCATGGGAGGAAGGTTTCGACCGTCACATGATCCCTCGGGCTCCTGGTCGCCAGGAATCTGCGGAGGTGCGTCTTTCCGGTCCTCTCAGAATGACTTTCTATAACAGCCTTACCGTCACCACTTCCATGGCCAGCCTTCCGAACCGCCGTTTTCACGCGTACGTGAGGGGCGCGCGCGGCGCCGGCTGAGTAGGTGGCTGAGGTCTAGGGCTGTTATAGAAAGTCATTCTGGGGTGGTACGGGCGGCCCTGCAACCGATCCTCACCGACACGGAGACGATGACCGTGCCCCTGGATGGCCAGCACATCTGGACCCGGTGGCACCTGCGCGAGCCGATGACTGCCCGCGGCATGATCTCGGGCGGCACGATGCGGCGCGGGTGCCTGGAACGTCATTGGCTACCGGATCTTGCGGGGCGTGGGGACGACTTCGATCGAGCGGACTGCGTATCCGCGGTTCAAGCGGCTGGTCAGTGCGCATGAGCTGCATCTGTTCTTCGCGCGGACGCGGGAGGAGGCGGCGTGGGCGGCGGAGCGGATGGACGCGGATGGAGATCAGCCGGCCCTGCTGCTGGCGTTGAAGTCGTACCAGCGGATGGGCCGGTTCCCGAGGCCGGAGGAGTATCCGGAGGCGAGGCTGCGGCCGAGCATCGTTCAGCGTGCCAGCTCAGGAGGTTCGGTGGGCCTGTCCGCGGCACGGCCGGCTTCATGTCGCTGACCTGAACGTGACGGCTACGACACCTCACCGCGAGCGGAAATAGCATCGCCACGGGTGGAGTTGGTGAGGGAAGTTTGCCGTTTCAGGAGGGGTCATGCGAGCGATTCAGATGTCCGAAGTGGGCGGTCCCGAGGTGCTGCGACTGGTCGATATTGATCAACCGACGCCGGGCCCGGGCCAAGCGGTCGTGGAGGTCGCCGCATCCGGGGTCAACTTCCTCGACGTCTACCACCGCGAAGGCCGGTACAGCCTCCCGCTGCCCTTCACCCCGGGCGCTGAGGGCGCCGGCACGGTCGTCGAAGTTGGACCCGGCGTCGCCGACGTCGCAGTCGGGGACCGGGTCGGCTGGGTGGAGATTCCCGGCACGTATGCCGAGCGGGCCGTCGTGGACTCCTCCCGGCTGGTGCCGCTGCCCGACGACATCGGCTTCGAGACAGCCGCCGCCGTGCTCCTCCAAGGCATGACCGCGCACTATCTCGTGAAGGACGCCTACCCGGTTCAGGGAGGCGACACGGTGCTCGTGCATGCGGCTGCTGGTGGCATGGGGCTGCTTTTGACCCAGCTCATCACCCATCTCGGCGGCAGGGTGATCGGCACGACGTCGACCACGGCGAAGGCCGAGCTGGCGAAGCGTGCCGGGGCCGCTGAGGTGATCCTTTCCTCCGCAGTCGACGATCTCGCAGCCGAGGTGAGGCGGCTCAACGGCGGTCAGGGACTGCCGGTCGTCTTCGACGGCGTCGGCGCGCACACCTTCGATGCGAGCCTCGCCAGCCTGCGAACCCGCGGCCATCTCGTGCTCTTCGGCGCGGCAAGTGGTGCCGTGCCGCCGTTTGATCCGATTCGGCTCGCCCACGGCGGTTCGCTGACCCTGATCCGGCCCAGCCTCGGGCACTTCATCGCCGATCGGTCCGAACTGCTCCGACGGGCCGCCGATGTGTTCGAGTGGGTGCGCTCCAAGGCGCTTGAGGTCACCGTAACGGGCCGCTACGCATTGTCCGAGGCCGCCCAGGCCCACAGCGATCTGGAGGCTCGGCGTACCACCGGCAAGCTGCTCGTCGTACCCGATGCGGCCGCTATTGGACGCCGCGAGGAGACACAGAGCTGATCGCGGGTGACGAGGTCGGGGATCTTGGAGACTGAGATGTCGAGGGCATGGCCGACCGTCATCGCCGAGGTCCCCGACAACGTCAGGCACTCAGCAGGCCAAGATCAAGTTCTGGCGGGTTTCTGGCGTACCGGGGTCACACCCCTTCCAGGTCCGTGGCGAACAGCGGGCCGTAGCGGTCGGCGGACATCTCGTGGACGCACTTGACGAGGATCTCGGCATCCTGGTCGTCGAGGGCGAGGACGCCGAGCGGGGTGCCATCCGGGCGGGCGACGATGAGCTGGGCGACCGGCGGCGGTGGCGTGACGTTCTTGGAGACCTCATTCCGGCGGTGCGGAGGGCTATCGGTCGGCCGGCGTTGAGAACGATCAGTCCTGCTGGGCTTGGGCGGGAGGGCGGCTGTCCCGGGCGTCTGGACTGCTGCTTGGTGATGCACCTGGTCATGAGGGTGATCGCGGCCCAGGTGATCAGCGATTCGGAGTGCCGGACGAGGCGTTCGTAGTCGCGGGCGTGTCGGCGGGCGTGCATGACCCAGGCGTGCGAGCGTTCGACCACCCAGCGGCGGGGCAGGACGACGAACCCCTTCGCGTCCTCGGGCCGGTTGACGGTCCTGACCGTGAGGTTCAGGTATTTCTTCGCCCAGCCGACCAGCCAGCTGCCCGGCGTAGGCGGGGATGTCCTGGGGAGGGCAGCGGATGGTCCGGGTGGCCGGGTCGGGGAGGTCCGCCCGTCGTGCACGGCCGCGCGCATCCCCTACACCGGGGGACACGAACTCCACCTCCGGCCGCATGCCAGATCGAACACCGGAAGGACCCTCATGCAGCACAAGGAACACGCCATCACGATCAACGCCCCCGTCGAGAAGGTATGGGATGTCCTGGTCGACGTGGAGGGATACGCCCGCATCTTCCCGCAGACCCACGAGGTCCAGATCACGGAGAGCTCCCCGACCCACCAGATCGTCAGGATCGTGGCCGAGGTCGCCGGCCAGAAGCAGTCCTGGGTGTCGCGGCGCGACATCGACCAGGATCGCCGGGTCATCGCCTATGAGCAGCTGGAGAAAGCTCAGTTGATGAGCCACATGGGTGGGGAATGGCGCGTGAGGGAACTTGCCGACGGTTCGACGGAGCTGGTCATCACCCATGACTTCGCCCCGCAGGAGGGCCTGGTCGGCGGGCTCATCGGCGCGAAACCCGGAGACGAGGACCTGGGAGAAGTCCTGAGCCGGGCAGTGGATCAGATCAGCCACAAGGACCTCGCGGCGGTCAAGGCCGAGGCCGAACGACTCTTCGCCGCGGCCGGCTCGTCCAAGTCTTGAGCGGCCTTCACACGCCGGCCTTGAACGCGCCCACGAGCACGGGCTCCCGGCCGGGGCGAAGGCGGCCGGGAGCCGGAGGGGGACCGCCGCACCGCCGACCTTGGCGAGCGGGGGGTGCCAGTCCTGGTCGCCGGCCGACGGCGACGCCGGGGTAGGGGGTGTTCCACCACGCCGTCCCGTAGCCGCCCCGCAGCCAGAGAGTGCGCCCCGGCTCGGCGGCAGATCTCGCTCAGCCATCATCCAGAGTGACTGAACCATGGTGCTCGCAAACTTCGATGTCCATTCGCAAGGCGTGCTGTCCGGTCACAGCACGATGGAGACAGGCACGGACGAGGAGTCAGCGATGCGTACCGGGGACGTCGTGGTCGGCGAGACCTACATCAAGAGCATCCCCCAGCGTCTCCCGGAGCAGCTGCGCCGTCCGGGAGACACCCGGCACGCTGGCTGCACCCGGCCGACGAGCAGCTGGAGCTCCGCCCGGACACGGACCACTTCCACCGCGCTGGTGTGCCGGGACGCGGACGGGATGACGCCGGCCGAGATCGACCGGGCGGCGGAGAAGGCGCAGCTCCACCATGTCCAGGTGGGCGCTGGAGCGGCGGCGCTTGACGATTCCGGGGAGCGGGTGCGGGCTCGACTCCGGATGAAGATTCGAGCAGGTCGCGGCGTTATCGGAGTTGGCGGGGAGAGTGGCGGCCCCCGGGGGCATATGTCGGCATGCGAGTCGACCGAGAACACCCGCTACGTGCAGTCCCCAGCCTGGAACTCTGTGTCATGTTGGTGGTGATCATCGTCGTGCTCGGCCACGGAGCCTGCTTCCGCCGGCTGCCGTAGGGCTGGGCACGGGTGCGGCGACTTGGGTGAGGAGTGGGCGTGGCGAACGTGAACGGGCAGAGTGCGGGGTCTTCTCCCTCCAGCCACCAGCCGTTGGGACCGCACCGGACCGCCTCCAGCTCGGTGACGACTCGGGCGATGTAGTCGCGGTGCGGCAGGTGGCCGCCGCGCTCCTCCAGGATCCTCGGCACAATGATCTTCCCCTCCGTCGGTGGTGCGGGCCGGGCACGGGCCCGTTGGTGAAGCGTCGGGCGCTGCGCCCGTGGACAGGGCACCGGCGGCACTCACGACCGGCCCGTGCCGGTCACCTCCAGCCGCGGGCTTGTTGCTCCTCGAACCGGGTGGTCGACGGCCACGACCAGGGCTCGGCCCGTACGCCGAGGTGTGCGGCATCAGCCGGATCCGGCCGTCCTCGCGCTTCAGCCGCTCGACGGCGGCCGCACCGTCGGTCAACGCGGCCACGACGGCGCAGCTCACCGCGACCGGCGCCACTTCCCCGAGGAGCCCGGCGAGCTGATGACAGGCTGTGATCGCCAGGGCGAGAGCCATCGGAAGCCCTGTCAGCGGCTCGCGGTTGACTGCCGTCATGGACAACACCACCGACCATCTGCACCGCATCGACGCGCTGCTGGCCCGCCCGGCTCCGGCCGTCGCCCGCCTGCCCGCCGACGGCGACCTCACCACCGCCCACCGCCGCCTCGTCGAGGCGTTGCGCCCGCGCTGGGGGTCGTCGCGCGTCCTGGCGACCGGTGGTTTCGTCGACCCCACCCTCGACGACGGCAGCGGGCTGCCGTTGGCCGCGCCGTTCGCCGGGCGGCTCGTCGAATTGTGCGGGTGGGTGGCGGGCGGGCGGTGGATCGGCTGCGGGATCGTCCGGGACAACGGCGGCGGCGGGTCGCACCTGGTCGCGGTGACGGCCCGCCGGGTCGACCCGGCGACGGCCTTCCTGCCCGCCGGGGACGCGGAGGAAGGGGCCGAGGTGCCGGGTGGGCGCTGGGTGCGGCGGCTCGCCGTCGTGACGGGCCGGCCGCGGTCGCGGCAGTGGCCCGTCGACTGGTCGTCGGCCGAAGCCCGGCTCGGTACCGCCCTGCCCGCCGACTACCGGCGCCTGGCGGAGCACTTCGGCCCCGGCACGTTCGCCGGCTTCCTCGACCTCTCCCTGCCCGGCCCCCCGCCCGGCCGCGACAACCCGTTCCCGCAGTTCCTGTGCCTCGTCGAGCAGGCCCTGCGCCTTGCCGAACTCGCCGCCGACCCCGGTATCGCCGACCTCTACCGCCCCCACCGGCTCCACCCCGCCCCGGGCGGGCTCCTGCGGTGGGCCGACTCCGTCCGGGCCGACCAGTTCTACTGGCTGACGGAGGGCGCGGACCCGAACCGGTGGCCGGTCGTCGCCCGCAACGAGGACGGCGACAGCTGTGCGCGGTTCGACGGTTCCACCGCCGAGTTCGTCCACCGGCTCCTCACCGACCACCGGCACCCCTTCTCGGTCGCCGAGCTCATCGACCGCCCCGACTTCGAGCCGTACGAGCCCCACGACCGCGACGACCCCTTCGAGGACCGCCGACTGCCGCAGCAGATCGGCTGACAGGTCCGCCGAGCCGACAAGAGACAGCCTCGTTGACCGACACGAGCACCGTGGTCACGGCATCGCCGTGCCCGACTCCGACGCGTTCTCAAGGCACCTCCGCGGGCCACCGCAACCGGTTCCGCCGATGCCGCACGCGGCCTGCACGGTTCAGCCCCGCCCCCGTGGGGACGGCAGCGGGTTGGCCGGCTCGTGCAGCCACGCCCGGTGCTCGCCCCCGTCCACGGTCAGCCCGAAGCTCTCGAACCCCGGACGGCCTTCCCCCACCCACCACCGGAAGGACTCCTCGACCTCCGACCACATCCGGCGGGGGCCCGACTGGCGGACCTCGAACCGGCGCGCGCCGTCCACGAAGTCCACCGTCGCCCAGGAGGTGACGCCCGTGTCGAACAGCCACAGGGTCGTCATACCGCCGCCGTCGCCGCGCCGGTAGTACACGTCGGGTACGGCCAGGCCCACGACGAAGGACGCCAGCCAGTCGTCGACGACTTCGAGCGGATTCAGGGTCGTGTACTCCTGCACGGCGTCCCCGGGCCAGTCGCCGGGCAGGTAGTCGTCGACGGGCGGGGCCTGGTAGCGCTGCTGGCGCATGCGCATGAACGCCGAGGAGCCGGTGAACGGGCCCCTGGCCGTGCCGTCGGCGACGGTCAGCCGGGCGACGGCTCCGCCCCCGAAGAGCGGCGCGAAGGGCAGCACCAGCACGCCCTGCCGGCGGATCTGCCCGATCACGGCCGGGGGGACCTCCCGTACCGAGCAGGTGAGGATTCCCCGGTCGTACGGGGCCCCGGGCAGGTATCCGTGGGCCGCGTCGCCCACCACCGCGGTCGGAGCGGCGTCGAGGGAGCGGAAGTTGGCGGCGGCCCGGGCGGCGACCTCCGCGTCCAGTTCCACGGTCACCACGTTGTGCGCGCCCTGGCGCCGGGCCAGCAGTCCGGCGTTCCAGCCGGGGCCGGTTCCGCCCTCCCAGACCCTGTGGCCTTCGTGGACGTCCAGGTCGCGCAGCATGGAGGCGACCATCGTCGGCATGGAGACCGACGAGGTCGGCTCCCGCTGCTGTCCGCTGTCCGCTCCGTCGTCCCACTGCGTCACGATCGCCACGTCGGAGTACGCGAGCTCCAACCAGCGCTCGGGGCTCTGCGCGCGGTCGCAGCGTTCGTAGCCGTCGCCGGTGCTCGCCCAGAAGACGTCCGGGAGGAACCCATGGCGGCCGACGTCGAGGAACGTCTGCCGCCAACCGGGGGTGAGTGCACCCGAGGCCTCCAGCCGGTCGACCAGCCGGACGTGGACGTCGGTGGCCGCCGTCACTTGTGCTTCGGATCGGGAGTCGGGCCCTGTCCGTCCGGGTTCGGCTTCGGGCCGATCTGCGGACCGCCGGGCTTGGCGTGGGCCCCGCCCTTGCCGTCGTTCGGGCCGCCCTTGTTCTCGTCACCCACGGTGCTTCCTCTCTGCTGCAACACTCCGAAGATTCGCAGAGCAGAGGGTAGTCGACCGGACACCTGGCGTGAAGCGACTCATGTTCCTCTCGGCCACGGGCCGGCCCGGTCGACGATGTGCGCGGCGCCGCCGCGTTACCCGCCCGGCCGGCCGGGCAATCTCCTCACATACCCTCAAGCCGTTCATGGAGCTCCTCGGCGAATCGCGTCCGGTAGACGCCGTGGACGATGGCCCCGGGAGACTGGTAGCCCCTGTGCTCAGGGTCCGAGACATCCCCGTCCCACAGCGCCACGCCTTCCGGAAGCAGCGGAGCACGGCCCATGTACATCCGAGCGGCTTCTTCCAGCCGCAGCTCTCCCCCAACCACCGAGCTCCACAGCCCGTAGCCCTGCCCGACCACCCACGTGCACAGATCCTCGGTGCTGTCCTCGGACCAGACGTCCCCGTCCACGCTCACACCTTCCGAGAAGTCGGCCAGCGATTCCGCCGCGGACTCGTATGCGAGCGCGAAGGCTTCGAGCACCTCCCGCGAGTGGGACTCCAACCACGACTCCAGGGCGGACAGACGCGGTCGTGTCGCTTCCAGGACCTCCCAGAACCAGTCGGGCACATGATCCGGTTCCATCTCGGCTCCTGTGTCGACGGCTGCGGTACTCGCCCGACCGTACAGCGCGATGGAGTTCCCCGAACACTCCTGGGCCTCGTCGTCGGCGAAGGGCGCTGACCGTCCGCACAGTCACCGGTTCACCGTCAGGCACCGAGAGGGGTGGGGTGCATCGGCCTTCGGCCGATCCGGCAGTGCCGCGCCCGCTTCGCCGCGTCCGGTCGGACGGCGGTAACAATGCCCTCCCGCTGAACGCGTCGGGCTTCCGGCCGCGAGGAAACCCCGGCGGGGGCCTTCTCCGGCACCCGCCCCCACCGGACTCAGCAGGTAGAGCTGATCATCACGGTCAGCCGGGGCGAGTCTGCGCACTCCGGCGGACCGTTCAGCGACCCGTCACCATTGCGTTCCAGGGCGCTCAGGGGCGGACGTCGCTTGCGGCGGCGGAGACAGGAGCCTCCACAGGCTGGCTCCCTCGCCTCGACCGGTCCCGTACCGGTCCCAGTGCGAGCTTCGTCGGCCGTGGCCCGGTCGACGTCCTGCGCCCACCTCGCGAGCTGCTCCGCGCGGCCCGCACGGTGAAGCATCCGCAGCCGAGCCTCGCGGCCGGCCACCGAGCGGGATTCCAGGTGTCGTGAGAGGGCTCTTGCCGGGGCTGTTCGTGGAAGCGTCAGGGCCGTTGGCTGGAGAGGCGGTCAGCCGGGCGTCCGGACGGCACCGGGCATCCGCGGGTCGTTTCCCTCCCCGGGGACGGGGTCAGGGTGCGGGTGGCCGCTTGCCCGATGCTTCGGCGGCGCGGTGGCACAGCTCGACGAGGGAGCCGAGGAGTCGGCCGCCGTACGCGCGGGCGGCGGCGCAGGGGTCCGAGCCGGTGCCGGTGGCCTGGCCGCCGGACGGCCGCACGGCGTCGGGAGCGGGCCGCGGTCGGGCACCGCCGGCCGGGAGGCCCGGTCGCCGTCCGGGGCCCGGCAGTGGTGTGCGCCCCGCCCGGGGCCCGCCTCCGTCCGGGTCTGCGGCCGGGTCCTCCTGTTCGCCCGCGGGCCCGGCGTCCGGCGCGGGGACGGGCTCCGCGCCCGCGGGATCCGGCGGGGGCGGCACGGGGCCCGGTGCCAGGGAGGCCGACGGGGCGGAGCGCTCCAGGGCTCCCAGGACGGCGGGGGCGACCGGCTGGTCGTCGGGCACCGGTAGCGGGCCCGTCCCGAGGTAGGCCCGCGGGCCGGCGTCCGCCGCCCCCGAGAGCAGTGCCGTCGCCAGGACGACCGCCACGACGGTGCCGCGTCCGAACGCCCGGGCCGGGGACGGGCAACCGGGCGGGCGACGGGCGACGGGGACCGCCGAGGGGGCGGACGCCGCCGACTCCACCCGACGCCGGCAGACCTCCGCGTTGCGCGACGCCGCCCACTGCTCCGACGCGCCCAGGCCGGCCCACGCGGTGGCGGCCACGCTGAACAGTTCGGCCGCCCGCCGGGGATCGCCGCCGACCGCCGCGACGTACGCCCGCACCTCCTGCGCGCGCAGCGCCTCGGGATGCAGGGCACCGCGCTCCAGGGCGACGTGCTGGTGGAGCTCCTCGGCCAGGCGGGCCGCGAGGACCGTGTCCCCGGCTTCCATGGCGCCCCGGATCAGGGCCACCCGGGGGGCGTAGGCGGTCGGCAGCATCTCGCCGGCCGTCCTCGGCGACGTGTCGGCCGTATCGGTCATGGGCCCCTCGCAGGTGGTCTCTCCGAACGGTGGATCACGTCACGTATACCGGTCGCAGCCGCCCGGGCCGGTCCGCGGTCATCCCATCGGGTGAACCGTCCCCGACCGGTCCGGGGAACTCCTCCGTCGTTCGGGCCGTGCCGGGCGGGCGCCCGTCGGCCCGGCCATCGGTCGGGCACAGGCGTGGCGTCGCCGCGCGGAAATCGCCGCTTCGAGTGACAGGCCGTCAACGGGGAGGGACGTCCGACGAGCAGTGCGCCCGGCGCTACGGCCCGGGACGCCTCCGTCGGAGGGCGGGCGTGGTGTCGGCGGCGCGTGAACCGCGTTCGGCCGTCGCCGAGACATGGTTGCCTCTCCTGGAGGGCAGCGCGCCGAGAACGCCTCCCACCACGGGGGTCCCGTCCCCGCACCACGCTCCGTGGCGACGTGATGAGGAGTTCCTCGGCCGGTCGGGCGGCCGCGACCGTCCGTCCTCGCAACTGGAGGCCTGCCCCCTGGCCTTGTTCACGAGTCGTGGCGTCGGCTGTTCACGAATCCGGGAGGCGTCCCGAACCACGGTCGGGTGATGTTCACGAGTTCTTGCAGTCAGGCTGACCCGGGCTCCACGACGGGGTGCTCCCGGTGGGCGCGTCCCCGCACCGTGGCCGACACGACGGTCGCCGGCCCGTCCCGCGAGCGGGGACGGGCCAGCGGGTTCTCAGCGCAGTTGGCTGAACCAGCGCACGACGGCCGCCGTGCCGGCGACGTTGGAGCCGAGGTGCCTGGAGCCCGCGAAGTCCGGGGCAGCGAGGTCGACGACCGCCGCTTTCACGCCGTGCGATCGCAACGTGGCCTCGCAGCGGTCGGTGTTGGCGTTGGCCGCCTGCTCGTCGGCGTCGGCCACGTACAAGCGGACCGGGACACGTGGTGCCCAGTCGCAGGTGCTGTCGGCCACCCGGAGTGCCTCGGCCAGGCGGCCGGTCGGGTGGCGCAGCATCTCGAAGCCGCGTGGGGTGAGCAGTGCGTCGATGGTGTCGGGCGTGCCGGCGAAGAGTTGCGGGCCGGTGTGCGAACCGTCGAACAGTGCCTCGACCGTGCTGCTGTACGGCTTCTGGAAGACCTCGTCCGGGGAGTCGTACAGATGGTGCAGCCGGTTCCAGGCGACGAAAAGGTACGCCGAGTACAGCACACTTGATTTCGGGTCGAGAGAGCCGTCGAGCAGTGCCGGCAGCTCGGAGTGCTGGAAGTCGTAGGCGCCGCTGACCGGCGCGACGGCTTCGAGCCGGAACCACCGGTCGTCGCCGGCCTGGAGCGCCCGTGCGAGTCCCATCGCCGCCGAGGCGCCCTGGGAGAACCCGGTGACCAGCACGTCGTGTCCCAGCGCCCGGCCCGTACGCGGAACAAAGGCGCGGGCTGCCCGGAGCATGTCCAGGGAGGCGGTCGTCTCCGACGGCACATCCATCCAGGGATGGAGTCCCGGGCCGGTGCCCAGACCGATGTAGTCCGGGGCGGCGGCGGCGAACCCGGCGGACGCGTACGTGATGGCAGGTGAGGACACGAACCCGGCCTTGACCATGGAGGACGGGGCGTCGGAGCGGTAACTGGCCGTGCCGTGGGTGAATGACACCGTCCGCAACTCGTGTTCGCCGCCGCGGGGCAGCACCAGCAGTCCGCTGGCGGTGACCGGTCGGCCGCCGGGGTCCACGGTGCGGTACACCAGCCGGTAGGCGTCCACTCCGAACCGGACTGTACTCGCGTCGTACCTGGCGGCGGTCAGTGCCGCGGCGACATCCTCCTTCGCGGCCAGGGTGGTGATCTGCTGAACGGACACCAACCGTCCGCGATCGCTTCTGTGCACCGTGTCCGCCGAGGCGGCTCCCGTCGTCACGGTCGCAGCGGCCAGGACGGCCAGGACTGTTCCGACGTTCAGCCGGCGAAGCACGGGCCGTGGTTTGCCTGCTAAGTAGGTGGATTTCATGTCGCCGACGCTACGTACGGTCACCTCGTGCCACAGCCCAGCCAGCGGGCGTATCCGCCCTGTGGCTATCCCTACCACGACACCAGGTGCGAGCCGGGGAACCGTCGAAGGCCGGCCGGCCACCGAAGGCTCCAACCCCACGGCCCTCTGCACTCCGCCCTCCGGCCCTCCGGGTGGAGGGCCGGCGCCATCCAGCGACGTCGCTTCTCGTTTCTCGTGAACATCCGCAGCATTCAAGATCGCCAACTGCGGCCCGAACCGCTGTCCAAACGCTGCCGCCTCACGTGAACGAAGCCACCTGCCCCCCGATCAGGAGCACGGCCGGTGGCGAGCCGGTCGGTGGTCTCCGCGGTGCGGGGAGCGATCAGGTCGACGGCCCGGTCGTAGCCGTCGGAGCGGGCCCGGGCCGTGAGGATCCGCGCCTGCTCGACGGCGACGCGGAGTTTGCGGCCGCTCTCGGCCAGCGCGGGGCCGGGGCGTGCGCGTCGGCGGGCGCGGTGGTGTCGGCGACGGCCGCGAGCTGTTGCTCCGCCTGGTCCAGGAGCTCGGCGAGCGCGGTCCCGTCCGCGAGGACGAGCGCTGTGGGTTCGTCGTCGTACCCGGGCTGGTCGAGCAGATCGCGGGCTTCGAGCACGAGGGTGTAGGCGCCGGTGGCGGCGAGGGCGTCGCCGTGGTCGGCGCCCGGCCCGATGGCCCAGGCCGCGGTCTGGTCGAACAGGTTCCATGCGCCGGCCAGCACGGTGGGGTGGTCGACGGCGGCGAGTCGGGCGGTGGTGCGGGTGGTCCACCCGGTCATCTCGTTCATGGGGTGCGTCCTTCGTGCATGGGGTGTGCTCTTCGTGCGGGTGCGTGGAGGTCAGGCTGCCCGCAGAGCGGTCACTGTCCTGGCCCTGCCGGGATTCCGGTGGAAAACCCGGTGTTCGCGGAGGATCCGGTCCAGTCGGGTGACGCGGCTGGAGACCTGGGACGGCGGACCGAACTTCCACCGGCGGTCATCCGCTGACCTGGCGTGTGGATTCCACCACTACCTGTTATTTCCGAACGAGCTCGACCTGGGGCTTCGGGTGGGTGTCCGGTCGGCGTCGTGTACCGGCCGTCCCGCGGCGGTGGCACTTGCCCGCGTGATGGGGCAGGCTCCCCCTTCCGTGAGCTCTCAGGACAGCGAGCTGTCACCCGCGTGGGTTGCGCAGAAGCCCCGGGCCCATGCGGACAAGTCCTCCGACATCGACCGGCCGGGTCGCCACGCTGCCGGCGCCCGCCTGCACCCGCACCACGGGCCGAGCCCATTGACTCGGCCCTGCACTCGCATAGCTACGGCGAAGTGACAAGTAGCTCTCTGTAACCGATGTGACGGTCTGCTGAGCAGTGGCTGAGGGTTTGAAGATCCTGTCCTCCGGGCTACTGCTGCGTGGCGTCGACATCGTGGTCTGGAACCCATACCGGCGAGGTCGAGGTCGCGAGCCCGAGATCGTCCAGGGTGGCGTCCTCGCCTGAGAGCGCCAGCAGGAGGAACCGGGCCATGCCCATGTCGTAGTGGTGCCAGCCGTCGGGGAACTCGCCTCGCAGCCACACCATGACGGGCCAGCGGTCCGGGTTGTCTCCTTCGGTGAGCCAGAAGCAGTAATCTCCGTTGTAGTTGCTCGCCCAGTACAACAGCCCGCCGGGCTCGGGGTAGACGGGGTACGGGCAGAGATCGAACGAGTCCTCCCGCATCTGCTTGAATGCGGCTCCGGTATCGCTGGTGAGCCAGTTGACCTTGCGGGAGAGAGCGTCGACGCTGATGGGTTCGCCGGGCAGTGGCCGCGGAGTCACGATGCCGAGTTCTCCCCGTAGCTCGCCGGGGCCGAAGAGATCGACGAATGCTCGGTAATCGGCGGGGAGCTGGATTCCGGCGATGTCCTGGGCCAGGTCCCACGGAAGCAGCGGCTCAGCAGCCGCTGGGTCCAGACCGGCGAGTTGCGCGAGTCCGGCGACGTCAGGCCGCGGGGCAGTGTGGCGCCCTGTCCGTCCCCGGAAGTCGCGTCGGGCGATCCACAGGACGAGGTCTCGCGCGATCTGCTCGGCGCTGGTCTCCGTGGTCACGACGTGTTCCCTGCAGGACGGATCACGCAGGACGATCTCGTAGCCGCCCTCGTCCTCCAGCGCGACCGAGGCGTACCAGGACGACTCGTCCTCGCTGTCCTGGAGGACAACGAATGTGTTCTCCGCGGTGTCGAGCCCGTTGAGTAGCGTGCGTATGGCGGCTTCGGACGGGTCGTCGACGCGTTCGCTGTTCTCGTTCTCGGCGTAGTAGAAGTCTGCGGCCATGCACCCCTCCCCGGGTGGTATTTCGGCAGGTAGATCGGACGCAGCCTGGCATGTCCTGCCGACAGTGCCGCTACCGGGACCGGGCCAGACACGCGCCTCAGTGGCGCCGTCGGGGCGCCCCGGGTGTCGGCGGCCCCGGGCGGGGCTCTCGGCAGCACACGGTGCGGTCCTCGTCCCTGGGCCCGCCGGGCTCCTCCTGGTCGTCGTCCTCGGTCCAGGCTCCGAGGGGCCCGGTTCGCCGTGGACCTCGGCGCCGAGCAGCAGCGCGCCGCCCTTGCGGTGCCAGTTGAAGGGGCCCCCGCCGGCACCGTGGATCCCGCGCCGGCCGGGAGCCCGGCCGGTACCGGGCGTGCTGCTCGATCGTGGCCCGCAGGACGCGCTGGTGCTGCATCTCCCGAATCAGGCCCCGCCGCATGGAGTGCCTTGTGCAGCGGGGCGGGTACGGCGAAGGGTCCGCTGCTCGACCCGCAGCCGGACCCGCAGGAGGAGCGCGAACTGCGGCCTCTACGGTGGCGGGCATGTCAGGATCTCGACGCACTTTCAGGCACGCGGACGGCGAACGCATCCTTGGTACGTGGTGGCACGTGTTCATCCGTAACGGCGGCAACTACTTCCTCACCGATCTGCTCATCTACGCCGACGGGCTCATCGACTGCTGGGGCCTGGTCACGGTCGAGGAGTTCGCCGAGGAACTGCGCAGCGGATGGGTCGCGACGACATTCGAGGACGGTGCACGGGCATCGGCCCACCATGTGGCCGCGTGGAACGCACGGCGTCGGCCCGAAGTGGCCCGCCGGCGCGCAGGCAAGCGGCAGCGGCCACCCGGGCGGCGGGTCCGGTTCCCGGTCAGCGGCAGTTGTGGGCCGGTGGGCTGCAGAGCCTGACATCGCTGACGCCCGGCAGGCCGGCGATCCTCTGCCGCAGGACGGCCAGATCGGCGGCGGGAGTGTGAGGGGCGAAGACGACGGTGAGCCTGCCGCCCGGTACTCCGCCGGTCTCCCCCACACTGACGCTTGTGGCACCGTGGCCGAGGCCTGAGCCGTCGACCAGGAGCTCCGCCGGAAGCGACGGGCCAAGGAGTGAACTGCCCTCGCCGACGGTGGCGAGGAAAGCGTCCGGCTCCCTGAAGTACGGGCCGATCAGCAACGGGCCGAACGCCCTGCCGGCAAGGCCGAGGGTCACCACCGACACCAGGGTGCCGACCAGCAGCGGGACGCGGCGGGACCCAGGACGCGACCGGCTTGCCGCGGCGAGCAGAACGATGCCCACCGGCGCCAGCATGAAGAGGCCGAAGAGGAAGCCGACAGCCGAGAACGCGAGCACCCCCCAGCCGGTGATCCGGCAAGCTGCCCGAAAGCTGTCCGCGTCCCGCGCGAAAAGGGGTGCGGGTGTTACCAGTGAACCGAGCACCAGCGGACCGTTGATGAAGGTCCCGCCGCTGGCGGCCACCCAGACCAGTGCTGGTGCCGCGCACAGCATCGCCAGTACCACCAGAACCCGTGCCGCCCGCGGCACCGGCCGACACACGCCCGACGTATCCACTCGCCCCCCCAATATTGAACACGTTCAAATTGTAGGGGCGTCACGATAGCAGGAACATCCCCGCGGTGGCCAAGTACGCAGGCCCGGGGCGTTCATTCCGGTCACTCCAGCCGGTCCGGGCCGGCCTACTCATCGAGTACCAGCGGCGAGCCCTCCGACCCGCCGACAAAGCCCCGGGACGGCCAGCACCGGCGCAACGCGGCGTTCGCCCCCCCGGGCCGCCTCCAGCTGTTCTTCGGCCTCCCGTTCCAGGCCCTGCGTGTGTTCCTGGTGGCAGGTCCAGCAGCGGCCGCCGGGGCGGCGGGTCCACTGCTCGTTGCCGTCCGGGCCGTACTCCCAGGTGCTCTCCTCCTTCGGGACCTGGCCACGGTCGGCGCAGGCCAGGGTCCACATCAGGTCGCAGTGGTCCTGGCGGGCCTTCTTCTCCCTCTTCTGGCGCCGGTCGTAGGCGGCACGGTTGTCCGGGTTGTCGAGCGCATCGAGCAGGGAGTGCCGGCCGGGGCCGCCGTAGCGCCACCACACCGGCCCAAGCGGGCCGTACTCGGCCAGCAGCTCCAGAGTGGTGGCGATGACCGGCACCGCGTCGTCGTACTCGCGACAGCCGTCCCCGTCCGCGTCGTGGGTGGGGACGGTCCACCAGCCGCCGCCCCAGGCGTCGCGCGCCAGGTCCGCCACCGCCTGCTGACGGTTGGCCAGGTCCACCGGACCGGCGTCGGTGACGACCGGGGCGACCGGCGGGTACCCGACACGGGTGTGCCCGGGCCAGGTACGAAGCCACCAGTGCACCATCCGGTCGGCCGGCTCCCGGTCGGAGCGGGCCAGGTCGTTGTCGCGGACCTTGCCGCGGAACAGCTCGCGGCACCGGGGGACTTCGCGGCCATGTCGGCCGGAGCCATGGTGGAGCGGTCGACCTCGACCATCAGCACCGGAACCCCGATCTCCGCGGCCTGCCACACCCTCTCCGGACGCACCTTGCGCTCGCCACCCGGCAGCAGGAACCCGGTCTCGGTCGACCAGGACCGCACCGTGCCCACCCCACCCGCGGCCCGGGCGCAGTGCCACCCAGGACGAACGCGGCGATCGTCTCGTTGACCGCCGTCGCGGGTTGCTCGGGGCGGTCTTGTAGTGCCGTGCGATGGCGACCGCTTCGGCTGGGTGGCGGGTGGGCTGTGGCCAGCGCGCGTGGGCGGCTCGTTTGAGGCCGAAGTTCGACATCTTGCGTTTCACGACACGGGGGTTGGAGCGTCGGCGGCGAAGAGGGGAACGCCGGGGCGGTGGGCGGCGGCCCGGCGGGAGGGTCAGCGTCCTACCCGCAGTCAGCACACCTTCGGGTGGTTACGAGCAGCGGTCCCCGAGGACGGTGAGGCGCGATGCGTACGGTTCCGACTGACGGGGCCGGCCGACCACCCGGCCCGTACTGCTGAGAAGGGATCCGTATCTTGCCGCGTTCACACCGCACCCTCGCCGCCGCAAGCTCTTTGCTCCTCGCCTCATCCGGTCTCGTCCTCGCCGGCGCGGCCGGTGCCGGCGCTGCGGCCTGCGGAGCCCACAAGGTCACCAGCATCCCTGGTGCCGAAGCCGAATACCGTCTGGCCTGCAGCAACGGAAACCTCCGCGTGTACGGCTGGGTCAAGGACACCCGCCCCGACGGCGACTTCGCCGCACTCCACATCCACAGTTCCAGCGGCGAGGTGCGCAGCGCGTTCGCCGACGGCATGGGCACGGTCGAGCACTTCGACTTCACGTTCGCTCACGCCAGCTCGGCGGAGGTCCGGCTGAGCTTGGACAACTGACCGGCGACGGGCCGCTGTGGTGCGGCGTCCCGACGCGGCGACGGTTGCCGTTGTCCGTGCTGACGGGCAGGGACGGCGGCTATCGGCCGGCCGGGCGTACCCGGCGCCGGTCCGGGCTGGGACGGCGGCACGCTGGTAGGTGTGAGTGCCCGAGGGTCCGCGCGGGTGCGGCTGCCCCACATCGAGCCGACACCGGCGACGGCCGGGGGCTCGCCCGGCTTGCTGTCGGCGGGTCAGTGCCGGACTCCGGCCGCCGTCCACGCGGGGGCGGTGATCTCGCGGTAGGGGTCGACGACCGCCTCGCCCCGTTCCCCGTCCAGAACAACGGCGGTGGCCACCACTCTCACCGCCGGAAGGTCGAGCATCAGCGAGGATCCCCGGTTTCCCCGCCCATGCTCTCGTTTCCCCGGTTGGTTCTCGTTTGAGGCATGAAAGGAGCGAGCAAGCGGGGCTCCGGGGTCCGAGGCATGAGGGCGGGTCGAGTCCGGCTCCGGCGAGCAGAACTCCGGCCGCCAGAAGTCCTCGTCGAACATGTCCGGCAGGACGGACCCGAGCGGCGTCTCCCGGGAGAAGTACGTGACGCCGCCGATGCACACCGTGCGGTAGCCGTGCCGGCCGAGCCCGACGAGGAGGTTCGGCGCGTCGAAGACGAACGTGCGCGGGTCGACCGTCTTGAACGCCGGCGGCCGGCACTCCCACAGCCGCGGGGGCTGATGCGGCTGCGGGAGCTTCGGCAGGAAGCCGGAGAAGAACGCCACGTGCGCGGGCAGGGTGAACGTACCGGGCGTCCGGCGCTCCTCCCACTGCCCTCCCGGCACGAGGCCGGCCACGCTGTCGACGAGAAGCGCGCCCGGCAGATCCTGCGCGACCTCGCATCGGACGGCATCCTTCAGCACGTCGACACCGATCGAGCCGTCTACCGCAACGCTGCCGATCCGGAGAATCAGGCTGATAGGCGGGAGCCACGACACTCACATCCGCGCCCGGGCCGCTCCGCCGGAACCGGGGCGTTGCGTCGCGAGCTGGATTCACCTGTGCGAGTGAACTGCGCCTGCCCACTGGAGGCCAGCACTGGACTGCCGCAGAGTGCAGCGGTTGCGGCACGAAGGCCCGCAGGTCAAGCCGTCTGCGGGCGGCCTCGGATGCGTGGCGTCGACACCTCTAGACTCGCCCTCATGACGCAGAGACAGCGCTGATCGACTCGTCCGGCGCCTCCCTCCGGGCCCGATGGGACTCAGGCGCAGACCTGTCGGTGCCGGCTGCCCCTTGGCGACCGCGCCGAACTGGCCCGACGCCCCAGGACGCTCACGGGCAGTATGCACCTGACGGATGCCAGGGCGGTGTCGTTCCGAGGTTTTGTCCGGCTGGATGCCGGTTCAGGTGGCTTGCGTGGCAGCGTAGTTACTCAGGTTGAACCTGTGAGGCGCGCAACGCGTCCACGCACACCAGGGCTCCGCGCAGAGCGGGTCAGCTGCCCGGGTGGGAGGCCGCCCAGCCGTGTTCGAGCAATGCGAAGGCCTCGTCGGCGGCGCGGTTCGGCTCGGCGTGCCGCAGGATGAGGCCGCGGGCCTCAAGGGCGAAACGGGCCAGTGCGGCGCAGCTGATGTCGTCCTCGGGGGCACCGGCAGCCTCGGTAATGGCTCGCGCCAGGGCCGCTTCGTGGCGCGTCCACATGCGGTGGGCGTAGTCGCGCAGCGCGGGGGTCTCCTGCACCATGCGCGTGAAGTCGGCGAACCGCGGGTCCGTGGTGTGGACGGCGAACTGGGTCTGTTTCAGCAGGATGTGCTCGCGCAGCGCCTGGGGGATCGACTGGCCCGGGGTGCGGTCGCGCACGGCGGCGACGAGCGCTGCTTCAAGGTCGTCGTCCTGGTCGAAGACCAGGGCTTCCTTGCTGGGGAAGTGCTTGAACAGGGTGGTTACCGAGACGTCCGCGGCGTCGGCGACGTCCTTGACGCCGACCTGGTCGTAGCCGCGGTCGAGGAAGAGTTCGAGTGCGGCGTCGGCCAGGGACCGGCGTGTCTGGGCCTTCTTGCGCTCGCGGCGCCCGGTCGGTTCGGTCACTCGCCCATGATATCCCAAGATGCAGCGACTTCGAAAGTTTAGTCATTGCACTTATTTTGTGAGTGTGCTTTCTTGATGATGCCGGGCCTCCCGGCGGCTCACCCACCTCCCGAGGGACACTCCCATGAACTCTGCTCGTGATCCCCGCATCGCGATCGTCGGCGCCGGCCTGGGCGGCCTCGCCTGCGCCCGAGTCCTGCAGCAACACGGCCGCTCCGCCACCGTCTTCGAACGCGAGGCCTCCGCCGACGCCCGCCCGCAGGGCGGCACCCTCGACCTGCACGCCGACACCGGCCAGACCGCCCTGCGGGCGGCGGGGCTCCTCGACCCGTTCCACGCCCTTGCCCGCCCCGAAGGAGAGGAGTGGCGCGTGCTCGACTTCACCGACGCCGCCCTCCTGGCGCATCAGGGGCCTTCCGCCGCCGGCGGCCGGCCGGAGATCGACCGTGGCCAACTGCGCGAACTGCTCCTGGACTCACTCACCGAGGGCACGGTGCGGTGGGACCGCGCCGTCAGCAGGGTCACCCCGCTCGCGGACGGCACCTGCCGGCTGCTCTTCGCTGACGGCGCCGCCGAGGACTTCGACCTGGTGGTCGGCGCCGACGGCGCCTGGTCGCGCGTCCGCCCGGCCCTGTCGCACCCCGCACCCCGCTACACCGGCGTCACCTTCGTCGAGACCGGATTCGACCACTGCGACACCCGCCATCCCGACCTCGCGCGGCTGGTCGGCAACGGATCGATGCTGGCGAAGGGCGCCGGCAGGTCCCTGGTCGCCCAGCGCAACAGCAACGGCCACATCCGCGCCTACATCGCGCTCCGCACGCCGCAGGACTGGCACATGGCCGCCGGTATCGACCCCGGCGACCAGCGGGCCGTACGCGCGCACCTGCTGAGGATGTTCGACGACTGGGACGAGAGCCTGCGCTACATCCTGCGCAACAGCGACAGCGGGTTCATCAACCGGCCCCTGTTCGTCCTGCCCGCCCCGCACACCTGGCAGCACGTTGCCGGCGTCACGCTGCTCGGCGATGCCGCGCACCTGATGCCCCCGGTCGGGCTGGGCGCCAATCTCGCGATGCTCGACGGCTCCGACCTCGCCCACGCCCTCGTCACCGAACCCAGCATCGACGACGCCGTCCGCGCCTACGAGAGCATCATGCTGCCGCGCTCGATCGAGGCCGCGACGAGCAGTGCGCAGGGACTCGACCACCTCGTTCCCGCAGTGACTTCCTGAGCAGACTCCACCGCCCCCGGCCCCCGCGGCCGTTCCCGCGTCGATCATGTGCACTCTCCCGGCGGTCGCGTCCGCCCCAGGGCGGCGTCGTCAGAGGGTCTGTCCGGTTTGATCACGTGATGCCGAGGGTGTCGAGTGGCCGGGTGGAGTCTCGGCCGTGTTTGCGCAGGCCGGCGGCGATGTTGTCGTAGCCGGTGAGGCGGAGGGCGCCGATGGCGAGGTTGCGCAGTGCGGCCATGGTCCGGCATGCGGTTCCGGTGCGCACGCGCGTGGGGGCACCTCCCGGCCGAAGGCTGGGGGAGCGTCCTCGGCGAAGGTGGTGTCGCGGATGTGGTGGATCTTGTTCTCGATGCCCCGGTGTTCGCGGACGTGGTGCGCGATCTCGGGGGCGTCGGCCTGCTCCGCCGTCAGGTCGGTGACTGCGTGGACGCGTTCCAGGGTGACCTTGCCGGTGGTGACGATCCGGCGGCGGCGCACGATCTGCACGGCCTGGGCGGCGTGGGGGAAGTCGAGGCCACAGGTGACGGTGGCGGTCTTGACGCGGCGGATCCCGTCGCGGCCGTGTGCGGTGGCGCGGGTCTTGTCCAGCAGCGGCACGTCCCGCCAGGGCAGCTGCTTCAGGTGCTGGTGCAGCAGCGGCTGATTCCCCTTGATCACGGCGATGCAGTGGGCCTTCTCGTCCTCCACCGGGAAGCGGGCGTGGGCGGTCTGCGAGTGCAGGGCGTCGAAGGTGACCACGGTGTCGGCCAGGTCGAGTGGGGCGAGCATCGGCCGGAAGACGGTGATCTCGTCGGTCTTGGAGTCGACCTCGCGCCGGGCGGTGACCAGGCCGGCTCCGGTCATCGCGGCGAGCAGGTGGACCTGGGTGCCGTCGGCGCGGCGGGCACCGCGCACAGTCTTGCCGTCCACGGCCAGTGAGCGGCGGCGCGGGGCTGCCCTGCCCTGGCCCGGTCGCGGGCGGCCAGGGTCGCGGGCGGCGAGCCAGGTGCCGATCGCCGCGTCGAGGACCTCGCCGTCGACGCGCCGCAGGACCCGGCGCACGGTGACCTCGGCCGGGGCGGTGGGACCGGATGGCTCCCGGCGGGCGGCGCCGAGAGCGACCAGCACGGCGGGCGGCGCGTCGGCGGCCCACTCCGCAATCGCGGCCAGGGACTTCGCGCCGGCCAGCACCGCGCACGCGGCGAGCGCGAGGACGAAGGCGAGGGGGTGGCGGCGGCCCTTGGCCCGGCGCGGATCGGGTACCGCCGCGAGGCGGCCCAGCAGCTGCGGGCGTTCCCCGGGCTCGGCAGGCCGGGTGGCGGCAAGCTGGTCCAGGTCGGCGGGGATGGGCGATGAGGAGCGGGCAGACACGGTCCTCCGTCGTGGTGATCAGGGCTTCGACACCTCATGATCACCTGGAGGCCATGCCTGCCTCCGCTCACGCCTCGTCCGCGAACGCCACAGTCACGTCCGCCACCTGAACCGGAATCAAGTCGGGCAGATCCCCTGAACGACGCCGCCCTGTGACGGATGCCATCTGGTGGCATTTCAGAGAACCGCAGGTCAGGCAATTGATAGTGCACGAATAAGCGCACCCAATACTCTCAAGTTTTGATGCCACGTCAGTTGGCTATAGAATCGGCCGCATCACTGCCATTCCGAGGGATATTCCCTCGGCCCCTCCGCATGATCTTGGGTTCTCCCGAACCCGGGGGCCCGGGCGCAGCCCATGCACCCATCGTGGAGGGGAGCAGCGTTCCATGACTGGAGAGCCGAAGGACCCGAACGCCGGCGGCGAGCCGGAGCGGGAGAAGCCGGACGACCAGCGGGAACGCCGCGTGCAGATGGTGGGCGCGATTGTCATCGAAGCGCTCAGGCTGGCGGCGGAGATCTTCCGCCGGCTCTGAGTGCGGCAGTGCGGCCCGGGGTGCCACCCGGGCCGCACATGTGGTGATGGTCCGCCGCGCTGTGCGCGGTCCGCGGCCGCCCGGTTGCTTCCGTCGCGAGGAGAGCCGGGCGGCTCCACCATGCCCCCGAAGGAATCATCCTTCGGAAGTCAAAATCATCAGGCCCGAATCGGTAACAATCCCGAAGACCTGATAATGGAATCCGAGTCATTGACCAACACATTCGATCCAATCCCTGACTTCAACTTTGAAGACACCTCATTGAAGTTCAGAATGCAATCGGATGCTTCAGATTCTTTCGATGACCCAAGACTAAATCTACCACGACGCCGAAAAGGATCGAGGTCTTCAGCGGGCGGTTTCCCGACGACGAGAGAGCCCGGGAAGTGAGGTATCCCGTGCGGGACACCTCCTCCCTCGCGGCCCGACGTCTGGGCGAGGGACCAGTTGGCCCCGGGGCCGCTCCGCCCGGCCGGCGACCCGGATCGGCCTCGGGGTCCTACTCATGTGAGTACGTGGTCGCCGCATGCCTCACCCGCAGCGTTAGAAATCTAACGACCAGCCGCAGGGGCGGCGCATCACTGGTTCAGCGCCCCTGACGGCCTCTACACCCCCGCCTGACTTCCCGTCCTGCGTTAACGGTCGTTAGCCTCGTATATCTGGCAATATACGAGGCAACTGCTGTGGGAGGCTTCCTCTCGTCAGCACCCCATGCGTGCAGGAGAGTCGAGTTGAGTACCGTACCCACGCCCGGCGGGCCCGCCGGCGTCTTCCGCACGTACCGGCACAGCGTCACCGAAGTGGCCCGGCTCGGCGACGCCCTGGCCGTGCCCCAGGGTCGCACGGCCGATTCCGCCGGGTCCGCGCAGCTCGCAGGGCGGCGGCCCCGCCTCCACGGCGGTCAGCCATGAGTACCGAACTCGACATCATGGAAGGCGAGTTCGTCGACGTCGATGGCCGGCCAGTGCCTGCTGCCCGCACCGGCAGGCACGGGATCGACGTCAGCGGATTCGACCGTGACACCGTGCTGGTGGCAGGTCGGCCGCTGCCGGCCGCGTTCACGGCGCCGCAGTACGCGGCCGGGGACTTCGTCATCAGTGAGGAGATCGCGCGGCTCCTCAGCGAATCGAGGGTGCCCAACACCGAACGCAACCACCGGGCCCGGATTCGGGTCTTCGAACGCTGGTGTGCCGAGCGCGGCCGGGTCGCACTGCCCTGCACCACGGCGACGCTGATCGAGTACGTCGGGTGGATGATCCTCAGCGACGTCTACGACCCCAACACGGTCTCCGACTACCACAGCACCGTGGTCACCTGGCAGGAGCGGGAGACTCCCGGGAACACCCGGCCCGGGACCATCCAGACCGGCAAGATGATCGCCGCCTTCCGCAGGAAGTGGTCGGCGACCAAGACCGAGAAGCAGTCACCCGCGATCCTCGAAGCCGACCTGGAGGAGATGGTCGCCGACTGCGACCGGGACCACCGCCAGGGCATCGGTCGACGCGACGCCGCCATGCTCACGATGGGCTGGCACCTGCTCAGCCGCCGGATCGAGCTGGCCCGCCTGGTGCCCGTCCACGCCGAACTGCACACCGACGGCATCGCCGTCCGGCTCGTCGCCCGCAAGACCCGCAAGGACGGTTCGGTCTTCGAGGCCTGGATCCCGGCCCGCGACGACGCCCCGCACCTGTGCCCGGCGCGCCGCCTGCGCGCCTGGCTGGAGTACGCCCGCACCGTCCGCATGCCGCTCGACCGGGCCCTGTTCCGCGCGCTCAACAAGGCCGGTCAGCTCCAGGTCCGGCTCACCCCGCAGACCCGGCCGAGGCACCCTGACGGGCAGCCGAAGGCCGACCACGAGATCGCCGTCGAGGAGTGGGTGGAACTCTCGTACCTGTCCGGCGACGCCGTCAACGCGGTCGTCAAGGCCCGTGCCCGGAACGCGTACCGAAGTGTGGCCGACCTCTCGGAACAGCAGCGCGTCGAGTCCGGCTACAACGCGCTGCTGCACGAGGACACCGTGAAGGCCGTCACCGCGCACGGCCTCCGGGCCGGCGGGGCCTCCGCACTGCGCGAGGCCGATGTCCCCGAGGACCAGATCGCCGAGATGGGCGACTGGCGCAAGGACTCCGCCGCGATGCGCCGCTACTTCCGCCGGATCCGGGTCCGGAAGCAGAACCCCTGGGCAGTTGCCCGCGCCGGCCGGATGCAGGAGCGGGCAGCGCCACTGTGACAGGCGGACACTGCCGCTCCGCGCCTCGGCGGATACCCCTGTGGGGAGGCGCAGGGGTACGGAGCAGCCTGCTCCCGCGGTGTCGGACATAGCCGGTGCGCCAATGGATCCAGTGCTCACGCCCAATCTGCCCGGTGGGCACGCCATCCCATCAGCAGTCAGGCCTCTCGGCCGACCAGCAGGGGCACGGTCTGGCACCAGAACTCGCAGTGGTTCCGGACAGCGGAGTACTCACCTGCGGGCGGCCAGGGGGCGCAGTCTCTCCTACGACCCGCTGAGTCCCGTCAGGACGACTGCGGTCCCGTCGATGAGCCGACCGCACGGACCGACTCCGGTGAGTTCGGCGCTGCTCGACAGCGTGGTGAGGGAGCACGTGCCGGCGGCTCCGCTGCGGCCATCGTGCCGGATCGCTTCCGGTCCGGCCGATCGGCCCGCGGGAGCGCGCTCTTCCCACCCGGCTGGGCCTGTCCGGGCCCGGAGGCGAGCGGCCTCCCGCCGTCCCGAAACCGATCACCGCCGGCCGGGACCGTCCGCCCCGCTACACCTGCTCCGGGCGCAGGAGACCGGCCTGGCGGGAGAAACGCAGGAGGCGGTTGTAACCCGAGGCGTCGCGGTACAGGGACTCCAGGTACAACACGCGTACGATCGCCGTCAGCTCGGTCTCGGTGGCGCGCACCGTGTGACGGCGGGAGCCCGGGACCGGCAGTGCCGTGGCGAGCACGGTGTCCAGCGCCGCCGAGTCCACGCCCGTGAGGACGCCGGCCTTGGCATCGGCGAGGGCCTGGCGCAGGAGCTCGATGTCGGCACCGCGCAGTTCGAGCGCGACACCCGGCACGGGGGCCCGCTCCGGGCCGGGCCGGGCCTCCACAGCCGGGTCCTCGTGGCGGGCCCGGTACCGCAGGGCATCGTGCCCGAGGGGGGTGAGCCGGGTCGCCCAGGCCGAACAGTCCTTGCCACTGGGCAGGGTTTCGGGCAGGTCGGCAGGTGTGAGCTCGAACAGCCCGGCACGCGCGAGCCTGCGGACCGTACCCGACCCGCCGGAGTGGGCCTCCAGGAGCCGGTCGCCTGCCATCCAGGTGCCCGACCCCAGGGCGGCAACCGTCTCCAGCATCATCCACTCGATCTGACTGAGCGTCATGAATTCTCTCTTGGTCCGTAGTTGCCGTCAGCCTTCCATGCCCGCTCGGCCCCGTGACCCCGGTTCCGGCGGACCGGGGACGTCGACATCCACTCCGTGGAATGCCTGCTCCATTCATGAACAGAAGTTCGCGGCCTGCGTCGAGACCCGCAGCATCAGCTGCGGCAGAGCCGGCCGGACGGGCGCGGACGTGACCGATCCGGAGAGGACGGGGGCCGGCACCGGGCGCAGCTCCTCGACCGCACTCCCGAGGCGGGGCACCCGCACCTCGACAGGTGTGCCGTGCACCGTCGCGGGCAGAGGGCAGAGAGGGCAGCGTGCGGCCGGGGCCCGGACGGTGATCCGCCCGGGGCCCCGGCGCTCGTGGAGGCGGGACGGTCAGGCGCCGGGGACGCTGACGTAGCCGGAGATCCCGTGCTTGCCGGCGCGGGCCTCGGCGGGCTTGAAGTGGCGGTGCGTCACCTTGTCCCCGAAGTTGCCCTCGACGGTGTCGATGGTTCCGTCGTGGTTGACGGCGACGACGACCCCGACGTGGCCACCGGTGGCGTAGGCGGGCGAACCGTAGACGACGAGGTCGCCGGGCGCGGGGGCGTAGGGGCGCTCGCCGCGCGCGGGCAGGCGGTTGTGGAACAGGTGGTGCTCCTGGCCCCACTTGCCGACACCGCGCCCGAGCAGGGTGGTCGGCGCGGGCCTCACACCGGCCCGGTGCCAGGTCCAGTCGACGAACGCGGCGCACCAGGAGGTCTTCGCGCACCTACTCTTCTTGGCCTCCCCTTCGGCGTAGGCGAAGTACTTGTCGCACGCGCCGGTCTTCTCGGGCTTCTGGCCGGCCGGGGTGATCTGGTCGCGGGCGATGGAGACGATCCGCTCGCGCAGCGCGGAGCGGGCCGCGGTGGCGGGCTCGGCGGCGGTGGCGGCCGCGGTGGCGGGCTCGGCGGCGGTCGCGTCCCGGACGGCGTGCACACCGTCCGGGAGGGCGGCGGCCGCGGTGGCGGTGCCGAGGCCGCCGAACGTCCCGGCGGCCACGAGGGCGACGGCGGCGGTCCTTCCGGCGCGGCCCGCGAGGGCGGTGAGCAGGCGCGATTCTGCCATGTGCATGATCTCTCCTTGGATGCGCTCCCACCGACCCGGATGGACGTGCGACACGTCCGGGGTGCGGAAGGGGATGGGTTTCGCCGGGGTGCGTCCTCCGGCTGATCACCACCGTTGCACGCCCGACCGCCGAACTCCTACGCTGTGTGAACTCCTGGTTACCCATGCATATGCGCAGAGCCTCCGCACGGCGCTGAACTGGTCTTATGCGCAGCCGAAGGAAGAGGAAACGAGCCGATGACGCACAGCCGGCCGCCGCAGGAAGCAGAGGAACCGGACCGGCAGACGGCCGCCGCGGCCCGCGCCGAACTGGCCCGGACGCTGCGGAGGTGGCGTCAGGAGGCCGGAAACCCCACCCAGGTGACCGTGTCCCGGCGCACCGCGATCGCCCAGACGACCCTCTCCCGCTACGAGAACCCCGACGGCAGGTACCCGGCACCGGAAGCGGCGCTCCGCTCCCTGGCCGCGTACTACGCGGTCGCCGACGGCGAACTCGTCCGCGCTCTCGAGCTCAGGGCGGCGATCGACGGCGGAGCGGACGACTCTCCGGTACCGGAGCCGGTACCCGAGCCTGCGGCGGCGACCGCACCGGGGGCTCCCCTGCCCGGCCCCGGGCCGACAGCAGGTCAGGAGCCCGGTGGCGAACGACGGCACCGGGCGGTGTGGGCCACCGGGGGCGCGGCCGTGGCGGCCGCCTGCGCGATCCTCTACTTCGCGGCGGGCCCGGGAATCGGCGCCGGCGACCGCAGCGGTACGGACGCCGCGTCCACGCCCGCCCGGCAGGCGGTGCCCGCGCCCACGGCGGCCTTCTCCTGCGACGGGGCGTCCTGCCTGCACGTCGACCCGGTCGGCACCGTCTGCGACCGCGACGCCGCCACCGCCGCGGCCGACCGCGACTTCGGCGTACTGATCGAACTGCGCTACAGCCCCTCCTGCCACGCCGCGTGGGCCAAGATGAGCGGAGGCTCTCCCGGCGACCGCGTCCAGGTCTTCGGCACCCCGCCCGAGCAGGAGGAGTACCGCCAGCAGTCCGGCCACGACGCCCACAGCAAGATGGTCCGCGCCGCCCGCCCCGCCGACGCCCGTGCGTGCGCCGTCGTCGACGACCGGGGCACCGTTTGCGCCGCACTCCCGGAGACCCCCGCGGGATGACGCGGGAGAACGAGGCGCGGACGGGCCTGAGCAGCACGGGTGGAGGCCGAGGGCGGCCGCCCGTCGAGGCGGAACGGATCCGGCGCCCTCCGCCCTCGCGATCCGGGGTGAGCGCCCCGGCCGTACCGGCTTGGGCGACACGGCCGGGCCGTGGAACGCATCGCCAATGGCAGGTGCCGGCGGAGAGTGGCGAGACCCTCGGAGTTGGGCCCGGCGACGATCCGGGCTCACGGAGTGTTGGCTCACACGCCGGACCTGGGAAAACGTGACCTTGCCTTCGAACTGGGAATCGCTTCTCATCAGATCGGCAAGGGCTCAGGTACTCGTCCGTGCCGACAGATGACGGCCCAGGTGGGAGGCGGTCAAAGTGTCGTACTCTCGCACGATGTCCGCAGGGTGGCCTTCGGCGACGATGCGGCCGCCGTCGTCGCCCGCCCCCGGTCCGAGGTCCAGGACCCAGTCCGCGGCGGCGACGGTGCGCAGGTCGTGTTCCACCACGACGACCGTGTTCCCGGCGTCCACCAAGTGCTGCAGCTGCCCGACGAGGAGGTCGATGTCGGCGGGGTGCAGCCCGCTGGTGGGTTCGTCGAGGAGGTACAGGGTGTGGCCGCGCGGCGCGCGGTGCAGCTCGCTCACCAGCTTGATGCGCTGGGCTTCCCCGCCGGACAGCGTCGTGGCGCTCTGGCCCAGCGTGAGATAGCCCAGGCCGATGTCGGAGAGGAACTCGAGGATGCGGGCGGCGGGTTGCACGTCCTGGAGGAACTCGAGGGCCTCGTCCACGCTCATCGCCAGCACGTCGGCGATGGTTCTGTCGCGGTAACGCACCATGAGCGTGCCGGGGTTGTAGCGGGCGCCCTTGCAGACCGGGCAGGGGGAGGTCTCTGTGGGCAGGAAGAGGAGTTCGATGCTGACGACTCCGTCGCCCAGGCAGTGCGGGCAGCGCCCCTGTGTCACGTTGAAGGAGAACCGGCTCGCGGTGTAGCCGAGTTCCTTCGCGGCCGGCTGGGCGGCGAACAGCTTGCGGACGCTGTCGAACAGGCCGGTGTAGGTGGCGAGGTTCGAACGCGGTGTGCGCCCGATGGGCTTCTGGTCCACGACCGCCAGCCGGTCGATGTCCTCGAGCCCGGAGCTGGCCCGTACCGTCACGCGGTCCTCCTCCAGGTCCCAGACCGGCACCCCGGCCTCCTCCTCGTCGACGGTCTCCACCGACGCGGGCCTACGGGCGATGTCCTGCGCGGTCTCATCGGCGTGCAGGTGGTCGCGGACCGTCTCCGCGAGGGCACGCCGTACGAGGGTCGACTTCCCGGACCCGGAGACGCCGGTGACCGCGGTCAGCGTGCCGAGCGGGAAACTCGCGTCCACGTCATGGAGGTTGTGGCCGGTGACTCCGGTGAGGCTCAGCCAGCCGTCCGGTTGCCGGGGCTTCTCGGGGCCGGGCACCGTGGGCGCGCTTGGCGTGAGGTACCGGGCTGTCACCGATTCCTCTGCCTGGTCGAGCTGCCCGGCGGGGCCGTCGTACAGGACCCGCCCGCCGTGGCGGCCCGCACCGGGACCCATGTCGACGATCCAGTCGGCCGAGGCGAGGACCTGGGCGTTGTGTTCCACGACGAAGACGCTGTTCCCGGCTCCTCTGAGCCGTCGCAGCGCGGTGAGCAGCAGCTCGGTGTCGGCGGCGTGCAGTCCGGCGGAGGGCTCGTCCAGGACGTACAACACGCCGAACAGGCCGCTGCGGAGCTGGGTGGCCATGTGCAGGCGCTGGAGTTCGCCGCTGGAGAGGGTCGAGGTCGCGCGTCCGGTCGCGAGGTAGCCCAGGCCCAGGTCGATCAGTGTGCCGAGCTGGTCCTGGAGGCCACTGATCAGGGCGTGCGCGGCCTGCCTGCGTTCGGCGGGCAGGGCCAGGGTGTCGGGGTGGTCGCGCGCGGTCTCCAGGAAGGCCGAGAGCTGGGTCAGCGGCATCGAGGTGGCGACGGAGATGTCCTGCCCGGCGATGGTCACCTCCAGGGCCTCCGGGTTGAGCCGCTTGCCGTGGCAGGTCGGGCAGATCTCCTGGGTCATGAAGGAGACGGCCTTGGCCCGCAGGTGCGCTGCTTTGGAGGTGGCGAAGGTGTGCAGCACCCACTTGCGGGGGCTCATGTAGGTGCCCTGGTAGGAGCGTGCGATGCGGTGTGCGTCGCGGATCGGGTGCACGGTGACCGTCGGCTGCTCGTCGGTCGTCAGCAGCCACTCGCGGCGGGCCGCGGGCAGGGTACGGAAGGGTACGTCGATGTCCACGCCCAGCTCGGCGAGGATGTCGCGGTAGTTCTTGCCCTGCCAGGCGCCCGGCCACGCGGCGATCGCGCCCTCCCGGATGCTCAGGGAGTCGTCACCGACGAGCTTGCCGTCGTCGACGGTGTGCAGGCGCCCCAGACCGGAACACGTCCGGCACGCGCCCACCGCCGTGTTCGGCGAGAAACTGTCCGAGTCCAGCGGCGCGGCGTCCCGGGGGAACGTCCCGGCCAGATCCTCGGGAGTCCGGCCCGCCGGGTAGGTGCCGGCTCGGGAGTACAGCATGCGCAGCACGTTCGAGACCCGGCTGACGGTCCCCACCGTCGAGCGCGTGCTGCCCCCGCTGTGCTGCTGGCGCAGGGCGACGGCCGGCGGCAGACCGGTGATCGCGCCGACCCTGGGCGCCGATCCCTGGTCGATCAGCCTGCGGGCGTACGGCGCGACGGACTCGAGGTAGCGCTGCTGGGCCTCGGCGTAGATGGTGGCGAACGCCAGCGACGACTTGCCCGACCCCGACACCCCGGTGAAGGCCACCACCTGGTCGCGCGGCACGTCCACATCGACGTGGCGCAGATTGTGCTCGTCGGCACCCCGGACCTTGATCAGTCCGTCGTGACCGGCCTCCTGCGGTGCGGTGTGCGACGGAGGAGAATCCATTCGTGCGTGCAGTGCCATAGGTGAAACGTATCCGCGCAGCTCTGGCGGCGCCCGTGTGGATGATCGGGTGACACCAATTTGCGCACGCTGTGGACGGTTCGACCGCACTGCACTTGCCCTCTGACCCGCGGAACCGCCGGCCGAGCCCTTCGCCGATGTCGGTCGTACAGTGATTTCATGCGGCCCGTCTCCCAGAGAGAGCGCAAGGGGCGCCCTTCGAGGTCATCAGCCCCTACCGGCCCGGTGGCGGCCATTGCCGAGCTGGCTGGGAGTGTGGGCGAAGCCGTGATCCACATCGCCTCGATCGACCACCCCGCCAAGCGCATGACGGACGAGACCACACCAACCTGGCGAGGAACCTACTAGGACATAAAGGGCGATCCGTCTGCGATCAAACGCCCTCTGACGCCCGGGCGTGATCGAAATGTGCGAAGCAGTCCGCTGTCTGCCGGGCAGGGGCATCGTCGGTTGGGGGTTTTCAGGGCGCGCGCACCAGTGCCCCGACCGAGGTCGCCGCGACCTGCTCGATGAGTTCGATGCCGGTCTCCCGCGTGGGCTGACCGTCGGTGAGCACGACGACGAGCAAGGTGTGTCCCGCACGTTCGACGATGCCCACGCTGTTGACGGCCCATAGCTGAGGTACCCCGCCCGGGAGCCAGCCGTTCTTCAGTACCGGCAGGTCGCCGGGCGCTCCCGCTGCGCCGACGCCCCAGTTCTGTCCGTCAATGATGGCGCTCATGAGGGCCCGCACGTACGACCGGGATTCGGCGTTCAAGGGGGAGTCCTGCGTGAACACGGCCTTCAGGAGGGAGATCTGGTCACGGGCCGTGGTCCGGGTCAGTCCCCAGGCTCCCCTTTGGCCGGCGTGTGCCGGGGTGAGTCCGAATCGGGCGTTGGCCGCGTCCAGACCTTGGCGTCTGCCGATGTCGATCCAGAGCTTCTGTGCCGCGTCGTTGTCGCTGACGCGGATCATGTCGGAGGCCAGCTGTCGCTGAGCAGAACTGAGTCGGCCTCCGCGGTCCTGCGTCTGCAGCAGCAGGGCGGCTAAAATGTCGACTTTGATGATGCTCGCGGAGGTGAAGGTCTCGGTGGACGAACCGTAGGTGGCCGAGCGGCTCGAGGTGAGGTCCTCGACGGCGAGAGCGTACCGGCCGTGGTGCGCCCCGAGCCCGTCGAGCGCGAGGCGCACGGCCTGCTCCGGCGTTGTCGTACCCGCGACGGCAAGTTCTTGCCCGGAAGGCGCGCCTGGCGCTGACGGGGTTGACGTCGGCAGTGGGTCAGGAGGGGCGCCCTCGACCGGACCCGAGGTCGGGAACAGGACGTGGGCCACCATGGCGGCGCCCATGAGTACGGGTATGACGAAGGCTGTCCGATGCTTCATACCCGTACTCGCTTTCCGACGTCCGGGCACGCGGACATCGCCTATGGGCCTGTAAGGGCGTGCAGGGGTTCCGGACGTGCCGCCGTGCGTGCTCGGTCCGGTGTCGTCCGCCTCAGCGGCGGCCGGTGCGGCTCACCCGCCGCAAGATCTGGCGATCTTCGCTGTCTCGTCGATCTCGATCGGGAAGTCGTGCCGGCCGCCGAGGTTCACGGTCCATCCGTGGGTGAGAGTTCCGGACGAGGGGTTGTCGGCAAGCCAGAAGGGGGGTGTGGTGAAGGAGCAGGTGCCGGCGGTCGGGCCCTGGCCGCGGTCGGATCGAAGGTATTCGGTCACGAACTGCTTCTCGAGCCTCGCCATTGCCGTGGAGTCACCGGACCTGGTGGCCGCCACCAGCCCGCCGTAAAAGCCGGAAACCGTGGGGTCGCCCCCCTTGCTGGCTCCGGCGACCGTTGTGCAGGTCAGGTCGGTCACCTTCCCCGTGGCCCCGTCGAAGTCCAGGGAAGGGGTCCGGTCGAGCCGTTCAATCCCCTGGTACAGCAGGACCTCACCCGACGCCAGCACGCCGTCGACCAAGGCACCGCAGGTCACACCGCGGGAGTCGGCCCCCCAGATCCGTTGGTACGTGGACTCGTCGGCGAACAACGCTGCCACCTCTGCCGGATCCACCTCGGAGCGGGTGGCCGGATTCTGGTAGCGCAGGGCAGAGAGGAACAGGGTGTTCGTCGTCCGGGCCGGGTCGGCAGGGTGGGCCGGTGTCGAAGCCGGTGCCGCAGCCGTGGGCGAGGACCGCTCGATGGGCGGGGGTGAAGCAGGCATATCGGCACCCGACGCGGTCGATGCCCGTACGGGTACCGGGGCACGGTCATGATCCGCTTGAGACACGAAGCCAGCGCCCAGGGCCACGATCACCACGGCCGCCGCCGCACCCGTCTGCAGGCGCCGGCGGCGCCGCCGCACCGACCCGATGAGCTCATCGACGTCGTAGCCGCGCGACGGTTCCTGCCGTGAACGGTCGCGCATGGCCGCGGCCAGCTCCTCCTCCAGGTCGTAGTCCTTCATGCCGCCCCTCCCGAACGTGTGTGCAGTGCCTGTGCATCGACGGTCGACCGGAGTTTCGACAGGCCCCTGGCCACCTGGGATCGGACCGAGCCGGCCGAGATGTTCATCAAGTGGCCGATCTCCGCGTCGTCGAGATCCTCGAAGTACCGCAGCACCAGTACGGTGCGCATGCCGATCGGCAGGGACTGCAGCTCACGCATCAACTCGTCGCGGACCACGAGACCTTTGTACGGATCGACGTACCCGTCCCCGATACCGTCGTCCAGGGGTACTTCCGCACGTCCACGTAGTTTGCGCCAGCGGTCGTTGGCGAGGTTCACCAGGATCCGGCGCGCATAGGCCTCCGGTGAGTCGGCGGAGCGAATCCTGCGCCAGTGCCGACAGACCTGCTCCAGCGTGGACTGCACCAGATCGTCGGCCACATGACGCTCGCCGGTGAGCAACAGTGCGGTCCTGAAGAGGGCCGACGACCGTGCATGCACGAATGCCGTGAAGGCAGGGACGTCAGCAGTTCGCATGGTCACTCGGCTCGTGACTCTTGAGCATCTTCGCCTCCCCCGAAGCCCCCTTGGCTCCCCCGCTCAACCTGACGGAGCCCGACTCGCGACTGCTGCACGCGATCTCCGGTCGTGACGCAAGCGTTATCTCGGGTACGGGGCCTCGGTGACCCAGTCGGCGATCCGGCCGATCGTCCGGGTCGGGAGGCGGTCGGCGAGAACGGTGACGGTCTTACGGGTGATCGCGAGGTGTTCGAGACGGGTCGTCGCCTTCAGCAGCCGGTTCTGCAGTTCCCCGAACCGCGTGCGGAGGTCGTCGACCAGGGCCTGGGCGGCGTTCTCCTGGATGTCGAGTGCGTCGAGCAGGTGCTGGACATTCACGCGCTCACCGCTTGCCGCCCTTTCACCCGCATGAGCGACGCCCTGACGGGGGCCGGCCCGCTGTGCAGCGGGCCGGCCACCGTCAGGGCGTCGTGGTGACGATCAGATCGGTCGGACCATGACGGCGTACAGCGGAGCGTCCTCGAACGGCTGCTGCTCTCCCACTTTTCGGTAGCCCCAGGACTCGTAGAGTGCCTGGACTCGGGGGTGTGTGGTGTCAACGAGCAGTGTGGCCAAGGCTTGTGATTTGGAGGCAAGGAGTTCCAGGTGGAGCTGCTCGGAGATGCCCTGCTTGCGCCAGCGCGGCCGTACCATGACCTCCGATACCGCGAAGGTGCTGACATCGGCAGGTTCGGGGTCGAGGTGGCCCCGCCACCATTCCCGCCCTTGTGCGAGTGGCCCGCCGTAGGCGAATCCGACCGGCTCTTCTCCGTCGTATGCGACCACGCAGTGAAAGCCCGGCCGTGCGATCCAGTGCTTCACGAACCAGGGAAACCTCTGAACGAAAGGATCATCGGCCTGGTCGGCATACGCGTCCGCGTGTACGGCGATCAGCAGGTCGGACAACTCTGTCGGGAGATCTCCTCCATGGTGGTGACTGATCGTTATCACAGGCTCTCCCTCGGACGGCGAATGCGGTCGGTCCACTCTCGCGTGGTTGTGCTGTCCGGTGCCATAGTGATCAAGGCGCGGTGGAAGTCGCCCAGCAGGCTTCGCAAACGTAGCGGTAGCTCGTCGTCGCCCATGAGCGGTCGAACGGTGAGGGCGGTCGCGCGGGCCTGTTCGGCCTCTGCCTGGTGCAGCTGTGCGAGGGCGAGCAGAGCCGCGACGGCGGCCGTCCTGCTGGTACGCATCCACCCAGTACCCCACGACGCGGGCCGTTCGCACCGGCAGCCAGCAACCTTGTCACCCGCACGAGCGACGGCCTACCGGTGAACACTTCCCTGGAGGCCGGTGCGGACCAGAGTGCCATCGGACACCAACGCCACCGTCAGGACTTCATCGCGACCAGCGTGCGGGCGCGCTCGTCCAGCGCACGGACACGAGCGTTGCCGGTGTGAGGCCGGATCCCGGCCATCATCTGGTGGAAGTGGTCGTCGGCCCGGGCCGACGACAGGGTCTCGTAGTCGTCCAGGAAGTCGTGCCACGTCGCGGTCGCCCGTTCGACGTGCCCAACCTCCAACTGCCGTTGTGCCAGGACACCGTTGGCATGCGCCCGCCCCTGCTTCTCCGTCGGGGGGCGCAGCCGTTGGGACTGTTGCATGGCCGTGATCGACCCCGGCACGTCCCCGAGGGCGTACAGGACGCTGGAGACGTGGAAGTGGTAGGCGGCGATGTCGTACCCACCAACGTGGTCGTTCCGGCCCTCCGCCTTCGACAGCGACTTCTCCGTCTGCTGAAGGCGTGCGAACGCCAGTGTCCGGTCCTTCATGAGAGCGGCACCGTGTGCCTGTTGTCCGGAGAGAAAGGCCGCCAAGCGGGGGCCCACCTTCGGTGCGGCCTCCGCAGCTGCGTCCGCGAGGTTCAGGGCCTTGCGGCCGTACTTCAGGTTGGCGGCCTGCAGAGCCATGCCGCGCAGAGTCCGGCAGTACGTGACGTGGTCCTCGGCGGCCCTCGCCAGCTCCAGGGCACGGTGGTAGTAGCTCTGCCCGAGACCGTGTTCGATCTCGTACATCGCCATCCACCCCATGAGGTAGACCAGATCCGCAGCAGCGGTCAGCATGTCGGCCCGGATCTCGGGGGTGGCGTCCGCGCGCAGGTAGGTGCCGACGGTGTTCGTCAGAAACGCTGCGGCCATCGGACGGGCGTGGCCGGCGCCGAGTTCGTCCAGGATCTCGGCGATCCGCTCGGTCATCCGGCGGACGGTCTTGACCTCACTCTCCCCAACCCGAACCGTGCGGCCGGTCAGCGGCGTGGCGGCATTGATGCGGTCGCCCAGGTCGGCAAACCCTGGTACGCCCAGAGCCGCCGCGTAGAGACCGCTCTTCAACACGTTACGCCGTGATGGGTCCATGTCGGCCCTCCCGATGTTCACGATCTTGTCTACGACGTCACCCGAACTCGGGTGCAGCAGATCGTCGTTGGGGCGGGAGAAGCCCGCCTCTGCTGACGTTACAGTCCGACCGAGCCTGCTGCTGAGAACTGCACAGATGACTGGCTGAACCCCGTTGGCGGGCTGGGTGCCCTTGACCCAGTGGGACACTGCCGAGTGGTCGTACCTGAGGTCCAGCTGGATTTCCCGGCCGGCACGGTTCACGGCCTGGGCAAGCTGCGTCTTGGTCCATTGAGCCTGTTCGAGCAGCGAGGCCAGGCCGGTGTTCGGAGTCTTGGCACCCATCATCACTCCGTATACGAGCGTTCACGGCGTTCACACTGCTCTCCAGCATGACCGGTTCCCGCCGTTCACGTGGCCCAGTTGAATGAACGTCAGCAACGACGGGCGGGCCCCAACGTGCTGACCCTCCTGGTCATCCCCGGTACGGAACCCCTGGGAAACCCGCACACAGCCATTTCCTTCGATCACCCGAGCGAGTGAGGCCTCTTCATGGAGCCGAGACCACGCACCATCACCACGCGGTTCTCCGCCGAACGAGCGCGGATCCGGGACCTCCGGAGCTGGGTGGTCGAGGCTCTGCCGTTGCTGGGTCTTGCGGGCCGGCAGCAGGACTCCGTGCGGGACGACGTGCTGGTGGTGTTGAGCGAGCTCGGCACCAACGCCGTCGTGCACGGCTGCGGTGGCGACCGGCCGGACGTGACGTTGACCGCTTCCCTGGAGTACGTCGCAGGAGTGCTGCGGGTGTCGGTGACCGATCCGGGGCCCGGGCGGCCGGAGCACCGGCCGGTGGACGACGAGGCGACCTGCGGCCGCGGCCTGCGGCTGGTCAACCGGCTCGCGTCGCGGTTCGGCGTCGATCCCCTTCCCGAGGGCGGTAAGGCGGTCTGGGCGGAGGTCACGTTGCCCGCGTCCGCGCGGTCGACGGCCGCCCTTGCCGAGCAGGTCGGCCTGCAGATCGCGGTGCTGCGCGCGGGCACCGCGCTGCGGGAGTCCAGGCCGCGGCCGGCCGTCGGCATGCTGCCCGGGCAGCCGGCGCTCGACCGAATACCGGCGTGACCGTCTCCTTGTAGACCTCCGGTGCTGCCCGCCGCATGCCTTCCCGCGTGGGCGGCACCGGACTCCGGAACGCCTGCCCCGGCTTGATCTGCCGGGGTGGACAGCGGAAGAGCAGCGCCCCCGTGCGCGCACGCTCACCGCGGTCCGCGCCCGCCTCCCGTTGCTCTCGGGGAGGCCGGCCCGGACACCCGCGGGGCCCAGCCTGTCCAGGGCGGCCCCGCGAACCCAGGTGGTGCCGTCCCCCCGAAGACGGCGTCGCCCGGTGTGCGGGCCCGGCCGCTGGGGAGCTGCGCCGGGCCCGCGCACCCACCAGCACCCGCCCCTGGGGAGAGGCGGGCAGCCCGGGCCCAGGGCGCCACCCCCGTGCGCCCCGGCCCGGGCGAACCGGACGAGCGGAGAGCGGAGGGACTGCACTCCGCCCGTCCGTCCCGGCACGTGCCACCCGGCACGGGGCCGGCCGGTCCGGGACGGCCCGTTGGCCGTCCCGGACCGCCCCCCTTCTTCCACCGAACTTCGTATCGAGGACTGCTGTGAGCGTCGGAACCCGCACCCGAACTCTGCTCAAGACCACCAGCCCGGCCCGCAGAACGGACGTCGCGGCCTCCTACGAGGCCCTGACGCAGGCCTGTGCGGCCAGCGGGATCGACGCCCGGCAGGCCGAGCTGGTCAGCGACAGCCCGAACCACCTGTGGCTGCTGCCCGCCTCGCGCACCTTGGCCATGGTGCACCCCGACCCGGACGAGGCCTGGGCCCTGATCAGGGGCGCGCGATTCCTGCGGCAGCACGAGGTCCTCGCCACCGCACCCCGGTACGGCGACGTCCGAGCGGACACCGCGGGACAGACGGTGACGTTCTGGCCGGACCCGGGGCAGCGGAGCCCCGACACATCCCTGTCCGGGTGGGTGACCGCCCTCACCCACCGGATCGACCCCCGGACGGCGCCGTGGCTGCGCGAGCACGACCCGTTCGCCGGGCTGCTGGACGGTCTGGACGACGCCCCGCTGAACGCGGCCGCCCGCCGTTTCCTGCGCGAGCGCACCATCCAACTGCACGAGGAGTGGGACTACCTCGACTGGCCGACCCCGGACACCGTCGTTTTCGGCACCCTCGGCATGGTCCCGGTCCACGACGACGGCGTCCACGCCGGGACCCTGCTGCGCCGCCCGCTGACGCGCGGCCACAGGGAGTGGGACCTGGTCGCCGCCCGCTGGCGCTCCGAACTGCTCACCGGCCTCCGCCAGGACCACCGGACCTACGCCGACACCTACTTGGCCTACGACATGGAGCAGCAGGCCTACCCCTACATCGGGGCGTGGTCCGGCTACCAGGTCGTGCGCGACGTCGTGGTCCTCACCGCGGTGATGGACGCAGTCCGCAGTGCCCACCTCGACCAGCGGGCCCGCGCGGAGGCCGCGCACCGCGTTGCGTGCCTGCGCGGCGCCCACCCGGCCCCCTGGAACTGGGGGCCGCGATGACGACCTCCCGCCCGAGCGGGCCCCTGCTGCCGGCGGTCCACGAGCCCGCGGTCATGCGGTGCGGCCACTACGTCGCCGAGGAGATCCCCGGACACGAGGCCCTGGTGCTGAGACACCTGGTCACCGACCTGAACGCGATCGAGATCGCGGCCGCCGTCAACGCGATGCCCGGGCGCCGGAACGCAGAGAGGCTGACGCCCACCGTGGTGCGCAGGAGCCTGCACTCCCTGCAGGAGCGGCTCCGGGCGAGCACCCGGGAGCAGATGGTGGACGTGGCCTGCCGCGCGAAGATCCTGCTGCCCCCGCGGACGGAACCGGCAAGGCCGCTCCCGAAAACGCCTCTGGCCCACTTCCAGCTCCGGGCCCAGGGCTGGACCAGCCAGGAAATCGCCGGCTACTTCGGGGTGACACCGGCCACGGTCACCACGTACCTGGCCGACATCCGGCACCGGGCCGGCACCCGTGGCAACCCCGCGGCCGTCTTCCGCCTGCACGGCGTGCCCGGCGCCCTGGACGGCTCGCCGAACTGCCCGATCTGCGCGTCGAAGGGGGCGGCGTGATCCGGCCCTACGCCGGTCCGTGGGACCGGGAGTCCGTGGTCCGCGGCGAGCCGTGCCCCACCTGCGGGGGCCGGATCGTCCTGACCCGGGAGCAGCGCGACGTTCTGGTGCTCACCGCCGCCGGCAGGACGATCCCGGCGGTCGCCCTGCGGATGGGTTGCAGCACGGGGGTCGTCTGCTACGAGCTCAAGCGGCTGCGGAGTATCACCGGTGCCCGCAATGCGGCTCACCTTGCTGCGATCGGTGTGCGGGCCGGCATCGTGCCGGCGGTGGGGCCCGACCGTCCGCCGGGCCGTCTGGACTCCACCCAGGTCCGAGTGTTCGCCCACATCTCCGCGGGGCTCATGCCGCGCGAGATCGCCGAGATCACCGGGCGCGGCCCCGCAGTGGTCCGCGACGCCGTACGCGAGGTGGGCGAGCTCCTCGGAGTGCAACGGATCCCGGCCATGATCACCATGCTGTTCGGCCTGGGGGAACTGCCGCGCCGTCACCACGGGTGCTCGCGGCCGGCATGCGTGCTGAGCCGCCAGCAGCAGGAGCTGGCCACGGGCCCGCGCCAGGAGGCCCGGGAAGCGGCCGCACGCTGGGCCGAGGACGTCGCGGCCGCGGCCGTCTGGCGTACCGAGCACCGCCGGGCCCGTCAGGAACTCGCCGATGCGCTGGCCAGGCTGGACGACGGGATGACCGAGCTGCGGGCCGCCCGCTTCGAGGCGCAGGAGGCCCTGGACCTGGTGGCGGCGCTGACCGCCGAGACCCTGGCCGACGCCCGCGGCAGCACCTCGCAGCTGCCCCCCGACCTGGCCGACATGCGGGCCAGGGCGATGGCGAACCTCACCGACCTCGGGGTCGTCCTGCGCAGCGCCCAGGTCGTCAACGACCGCCTGGCCGCCGTGGAAGAACGCCAGGACCGGCTGGAGCAGAGCCAGAGCCGGCTGGCCGCCGGCTTCGAGCGGCAGGCCGAACTTGCCGCCCGCCACCGGGCCCACGCCCTCGTGGCCACCACCACCCCCGAGCTGCGCGCCGAGCGCCCCTTGGTCCCTCCCGAGGCCAGGCCCTGGAACTCCCCCCGGCCGCCCACCACCCTCTGACCCCCACGAGGACACGACCACCATGCCCACCCCGCTCCCGCCGAGCGCCCCGGCCGGCGTCATCCCGCTGCCGGCCGCCGACCTCCTCACCCACGACCCCAGCAGCCCGCTCGCCGACCCCCACCGCCTGGTCGGCGACGACTGGCTCACCCCCACCGTCGACGCGGTACAGCGCCTGCTCGACCAGGCCGACCCGCGCGCACTCGCGGCCGGCTCCCACACCGGCCCCGGCCACACCCTGCTCCTGCTCGCCGCCCCCCGCGACAGCCACCCGGCCTGGTACCTGCGCCTGCCCGACGGCACCGCCGCCGCGCCCCGGCCCACCGGGCGCACCACCGCGATCCTCCCGCTGGCCGACACCCTGCACCTGGCCCTCTACCGCGACCAGGACGACATCGACCGGCAGACCCCCCAGTACCTGCGCACCCTGCACCCCGGCCAGCTGTGCCTCCTCCACGCCGGCGCCACGACCCTGCTCACCGGCGCCCCGGACAGCGTGCAACTCGTCCTCACCCACCTCCCGCCCACCGACCCCGACCTGCTGCCGCTGAGCGCAGCCGACTACCGGGCCGCCACCGCCACCGCCCGATACCGCCTCACCGCGCCGCGCCGCGACGACGACCGACCCGGCGGCGCGTTGCCGGAGGACATCCCCGACCTGCGCGGCGCCGACCTGCCGCGCCTCCACGCCCAGGCCGGCGCCCTGCACCGCCTCGCCGCCGACCGCGCCCTGCTGTCCTACCTCACCACCACCACCGTCCTGGCCCCCGAACGGTACGAGGCCTCCCGCACCACCCTGCTCGAAGACCGCCTGGTCCTGGCCGCCGCGGACGACCGCGGCTTCGAGATCCGCCTCAACACCCGCCACCACCCCGCCAACCAGCGCGTCCCGCACAACCACGCCCACCCGCACACCGTCCGGGTCCTGGCCGGCGGCTACCTCCACACCGTCTCGCTGCGCACCGACGGCCGCACCGACGGCCCCTTCACCACCCGCGACCTGCGCCGGGCCGTCACCACCACCGAGCTCCCGGGCAGCTCCTACACCCTGGCGCCCACCCTCGTACGCCAGGCCGCGATGCTGCCCCGCACCAACCTCCTCATGCTGCGCGGCCCCCACGCCGCCGACGCGCACGCCGCCGCCGACCTGGTCCCGGCGCTCTTCGCCTGTCGGGAGTCCGCCGACAGCGAGACGCCGCCGCTCTCGCGCCCGCTGACCGACGACGAGCACCGCACCACGTACTCGTGCCTCGCCGAGGACGACGTCATCGACTGCCTGCCGCCCCGCCCCGCCCCGCCCCTGAACAGCACCCTCCCACCCCTGCGACCGATCGGACCCGACCCGCATGCTCCTGCCGTACTCCAAGCTCGACCCGTTGTACCCGCCCGGCCGCTGCGTCTACGCCCAGGTCATCATCCGCAACGCGTCCGGCGGCGTCTTCCAGGTGACGACCAACGCTGACGACAACCGGGGCTGGGACGTGCCGACCTGGCGCGCCATCAGAGACCAGGCGCCGCACGATGCCGCCCGGCACGCCGCCCGGCGCGACGCCTCCCTGGATGTCGACGCCCTGCGGCTGCTCGTGGTGGACACCACGCCCACCACCGAGACCACGGCCGAGGCGTACTGGCTGGTCTTCGACGGCGGCACCCTCCGCGACGAGCAGATCTCCTGCCAGGAGCTCCCGAAGCCGGGCGAAGTCCACGACGGGATGCGGTTCACCGATCCGAGCCGCATTCCCTCCGGCCGCATCCAGGCAGCGCTGCGACGCCTCGCCGACCCCAGTGCCCCCGTGCTCCTGGCCGACGGACACCCGGTCACCTGAACCGCATCGCTTCATCACCGAGATCCACCGACCGCTGAGAGACCATGACCGCCACGACCACCCCACCCCACACCCGCACCGGGCCCGCGACACTGCGCTGGCTGCTGCTATGGGGCACCCTCGCCACCACCGCCTACGCCGCACAGATCGCCGAACTCGCCTGCCACCTCGCCGACCACCGAATAGGTGCGGGCCCGTTCGCCTGGACCGAATGCGCCGGCGTCCTGGCCGCCGCCGCCTGCACCATCCGGCTGCGCCTGACCCGGGGCGGCACCGAGGCCTGGCGCGACCCCGTCGTCCTCACCGCCGCCGTGCTCGCCCTCTGCCGACTCACCGTCGCCGCCGAGGACGGCAGCCTGGCCGGCGACCTGCTCCGCCTGCTGCTCAACCCGCTCATCCTCGCCCTGCTCGCCGCCGAGCTGATGCACCGGGTCGGAGCACCGGTCCGCTTCACCCGGCCGACCTGGCGCGCAGCCGGCCTCGCGATCCTGTCCGCCCTGTGCTACCTCCTCGCCCTCCGTGCGGCGGCCGCGGTGGCCGATCTGATCGCCCAGTACTACCCCGTCCCCGCCCCGACGGCCGGGTTCGACGCTCACGATCACGTGCCCGCCATCGCGCTCGCGGCGATGAGCCTGGCGCTGCCCCTCATCGAGGAACTCGTGCTCACGGGAGCGCTCGTCACCATCGGCCGGCAGCTACGCGTACCCGTGCCGGTCCTGCTGGCAGCCGCTGCTGCCGGCCGGATCGCCCTGCACGCCTACCTGGGCGCGCCCGGCCTGGCAAGCGCCGTCTTCGCGGTCGCCGCCGTCGCCCTGTACTGGGACCAACGACGCCTGCTCCCGCTGGTGGCAGCGCACGTCGCCTGGGACCTCCACGCCCTCGTCCTCGCCCCCGCGTAGAACACAGCACCCCCCTTCCTGCCCAGGCCGTCGACCGTGGAACCACCCGCCGCCGGCCCCCTACTCACCAGAAACGATCATGACCTCCTTAGAAATCCTCAACGACGCCGGCTCCGACGGAGACCACCTGGCCGACAGCCTCAGTGATGCCCTCAGCGCAGCGGCGCCGATGGTCGAGCAGATCTCAGGCCTCTCCCTGCCCCCGCGGGTGACGGTGCGACTCGCCACCCCGGAGGCGAGCCGGGCACTCTCGGTCCTCCACGTGGGGCGGGTCTACGGCACGGCCGCCGAACGCCTGGCCACGCGCGAGGCGTTCGACATTGCCAAGAAGATCGCCGACACCCCGGTCACCCCGCACCGCAACGCCGTCCTGGTACGGCGCGACGGCCCTTCTTCGTCAGGCGCGAGCACATCACCGAGCACAGCCGCGCCCTTCGCATCCCGATGGTGAACGTCGAACTCGGTGTCCTGGGGAGAACGGCCAGCGGGCCCCGGGCCGCATCGTCCTCGTTGGCCACCACGCCACCTTCTACGGCCCGACGCTGCGGATGATCGAATCCGAGTGGTTCAGCCGGGTACTCACTGCCCACGGCCGGGCCCTGGCCTGCGGTGACTTCAACGAGCCGGCACTGGGAGAGGAACTCGATGTCGCCACCATCGCCGACCGGGCACACTTCCACAACCGCACCCACTACGGGCACGGCGTCGGTCGGGTGCCGGACCACCGCACGGACGAGGGCTCTCACCGCCGCCGGGTCGTCGACCTGGCCCGCAAGGTCGGCGGTGCGGCACTCGCACCGACGGCCGGCTACGGCCCCGGTGCCGCTCACCGGGCGGTGGAACACATGGGCGGCGTCACCTCGGCCCGGAGTTCATCCACGCTCGCCGATCTGCGTTCGAGGTTCGCTCCGCAGTCCGACGTGCCCATGGTCCGGAGATTCCTGGAGAGCACCGCCTCCGTCGGCGCCGCACGAGCTGACCACTGCCGTGCCGTCCGGCTGGCGGGACGGACGAGTACGTCCGGCGAGTGGCGCACCCGCCTCGTGCCACAGGTCCCGAACTGCTCCGGTCGCGTCAGCGCTCAACCGGCCCCCACGCCCGGACACCGGCCGAGGGAAGGCCCACGATGACCCGACAGCAGAACCTCGGCTTCGCTCTGACCGTGACCGGTGGGCTGGAGCTCGCCGGTCACCTGCTGGCCGGAAAGCACGACGCGCCCATGATCGGAGGAATGCCGCGGCAGGGCACAGAGCGAGGATCCAATTGGTTGGTTGCCCAATCGATTCGACCCGAGGATGTCCCCATGCGTCGTGCCCTCACAGCGGTCGCCTTGTGCGCCACGACCGTTGCTCTCACGCTCGGAAGCGCGGGATTCGCCAACGCGGAGGCTTGGATCTACCCGCAAGCATGCATGGACGGGGGCGGGCAGGTTTTCCAGATCGAACCCGGGCTCGGCAAGTGCGTCGGCGGGACGTACGACGGTATGGAGGTGCAAGAGCGACCCTGAGCCCATTCGATCTTCTCGCGAGTCCCGGAGCCGAGGCCGGAGACCGCGCCGCCGCCAAGCCTCCGTCAGCCGCCTGCGGCGGGCCCGCTCACCCGCTCTTGCGGCCGCGACGCCGGGGCGCTTCGGCTGAGGCCGTCGCCTCGGCGAATGCGGCCCAGTTGCCCTTCAACTCTGGCACGTATCTCGCACGCCGCCCCACACATACGAACCCGGCTACAACCGGTTCCTCTGCCACCGGCGGCGCCGCATCTGCCCCTCTTGGCCCAGGCCCCGTCGACCGAGATGCTCGCCAGCAGCCGTGGCGAGCGCGTCGGTAGCCCTGACGGCCATCTCCGGTGTCATGCAGACGATCCTGCCGCATGGCCCTGCTCGCTCCGGTCACGCCATTTGCGGCTGGTGACACGGTTCTTACCGGCACTCCAAGTGGGTCCGATTGGAACGTCACGATAATAACGGGCCCGGTAAAACACTCTTGACCTGGTCAAACGCACAGATCGTGCTCCCTGGGGGGCGGGGCCGGCCGGTTTCCGGAGGTGCTTCGACTACCGAGCGGCCTGCGTGCGGGATGCGTGGCGCATGTCGGTGAGGGCGGAGGTCAAGCGGGCTGAGCCGACGGTGGTTGCGAGCGCGGTGGCCAGGCGGGCGGTGGCCATCGCCCGCACCCGGGTCTGGGCCTGGACGGTGCTGGCTTCGGCAGCCCGGCGTAGGTCGGCGACAACCTGCGGGTTGTCGCGGCCGGTGGTGGCGGACAGCAGGTAGAGGGCGAATCCGGTGTCGCTGCCGATCTTGGCTGCGGTGATCGTGGAGGTCCAGGCCGGTCCGGATGCGAGGTCGGTGACCCGGTCATAGGCGTGCTCGGCTGCGACCAGGTGGCGGGCCACTTGGCGTTCGTCGCCGTTCAGGGCGTGGATCTGGGCCGAGACGGCGCAGAGCATCGCCCGCACCGCTGCGGGCAGGCGCCCGCCCACCTCGCCTGCCAGCTTGAGGGCTTGCCCGGGGTGGCGCAGGTGGATCTCCTGGCGGACGGCGTTGGTGGCGAGGTGGCACAGCAGTCCGGTGTCGCCGTGGTCGCGACCGGCGGTCAGACCGACCTGGAACAGTGAGCGGGCCTCGTCGAACAGACCGGCATCGAACGACGCCCAGGCAGTCAGGTTCGCCAGGCGCGCGATCGCACCGAGCAGTGCACGGCGTACGGCCGGGCTGGTCGACGCCTCGGTGAGGCTGACTGCGGCGTGCAGCTCGCGCAGCGCGAAGTCGCGCACTGCGCGCCCGCCCGAGGCCCGGTCCCAGTGCTCCAGGAGGCCGGTACGCTCGGTGATGGCGCGGATGTCGCCCATGCGCAGGCGCGTGAGGGGCGGGGTAGGTGGCAGCAGGACGGTGAGGGCGGTGGCCAGGACGTCTCGGCGGTTCGAGGTGCTCACCTCCTCGTGGTGGAGCTGCTTGGCGGTCAGGCCCAGCTCGGCCGCGTTTTCCGCGCCCAGCACAGTGCAGAGGGCCTGCCGGTAGTGCTTGTGCGGCCAGGTGATGAGGCCACGTTCTATGCGTGAGACATAGCCGGCGTCAAACGGTGACTCCCGCCCGGTGTCCGCTTCAACCAGTGCGCTTGACCTGCTCCGCGACTTGACGCTGAGTCAGGCCCCGAGTGAGCCGTGCGCGTCTGAACAGCGTGTTCGTCACAATGCCCCGCCTTCAACCTCCGGCCCGGGCAGCGAGCTCAGCGTGCTGGGGCTGCCGCAGACTGCCTACCGATCTGCTCTGCTGTTGTCACCCGATCCGGTGGTCTCCTGGAGATGTTCCACCCGCCACCAGGCACCGGCCGAGGAGCGGTGGTCGAACGGCCGCGCCGCACCGACCAGGGGCCGTACAGTCCTGGCCATGACGACCGACACCACCACTGCATCGTGGCGCGAGATCGACCGCACCACCGCCTTCAGCAAGTTCGGCCGGTCCGTGGACCGGGTCGAGTTCGAACTGCCCGACGGACGGAAGGAGGAGTTCTACCTCAAATGCGAGCGCCCGGCCGGCGCCGTACTCGCTCTCACTTCCGACCGGCAGGTCATCCTGGCCCGCCAGTACCGTCCGGGCCCCGACCGCGTTCTGCACGAACTGCCGGGCGGCTACATCGAACCCGGGGAATCCGCAGCGGACGCGATCGCCCGCGAGTTGCTGGAGGAGACCGGCTACCAGGGCGAGGTACGAGAGGTCGGACCCTACTGGCTCGATGCCTACTCCGACGTACGCCGCTTCGCCTTCGTCGCCACCGACTGCGTCAAGGTCGCCGAACCGCAGCCGGAGCGCACCGAGTTCATCGACGTCGTCACCCTTTCCCTGACCGAGTTCCGCGACTGCGTGCTCCGCCGGGGCGAGATGACCGACACTGCCGCCGCCTACCTCGCCCTGGACGGGCTGAGCCTCCTGTAGTCCCCGAGACGGGCGGGCCGGCACCACATCCTCACCCACCCGCCACCCGGGAGGACCCCGTGACCGATCGGAGCACCACCGACACCGCCCCGTACTACAGCAGCGCACTCGTCTCCCTGCCCGCCCAGACCGTGGCCCTGGTCCTGGCCGGCGGCAAGGGCAGCCGCCTGCGTGCCGCGCCCGATGCCGAACTCCAGGGCACGCCGAAGGTGCTGGTGCCGATCGACACCTCCGTCGGCCGCACCCCGATGCTCGGCCACGCGCTCACCCGGCTCACCGTCGCCGGATTCCGCCGGATCGCCGTGCTCACCAGCACCGACCCCGCCACCGGTGCCGACGCAGTCGAGACCTACGCCCTCACCCACCCGTCGGCCCGGCAGGTGGAGCTGACGATCCACCGCGAGCAGCACCCGCTCGGCACCGCCGGTGCGGCCTACGCGGCCCTGGGCCACCTGTCCGATGTCCCGGCCGCGGTGGTGCTGCCCGCCGACACCCTCTTCCCTACCGTCCTGCTTCCGTCCGCCGTCACGGAGCACCGCTCCCGCCCGGCAGCGGTGACGTGGACCGTGACCACCGCGCCCGGCCGCTGCGCGCAGAACGCGGGCCGTCTCTTCCTCGACCCCGACGGCCGGCACGTCGTCCACGGCTGGAGGGCGTGGACGCCACCCTGCCGACCGGGAGCCGCAGCGGGCTGCGGCAGGCCACGAGCACGGGCGCCGTCGTCCTCACCCCTGCCCCGTTCCGGGCGCTGTTCGAGGAGTATGCCCGGTGCCTGGCCCACCCCGGCGAGGCGGACCTGTACCGGCAGTTCATGCCCTGGGCGATCAGCCAGGGCCACCCTGTCGGGGCCTTCGACATCCGCACCTCGGCCCCCGACCTCGGCACACCCGACCGCTTGGCCGCCTTCGGCCGCAGCGCCTGAGAGGAGAGCAGCACCGTGCCCGGCATCGCCCTGTCCACGCTGACCGAGCAGCAGGCCCGCCACTTCCGCGACCTCGGCTACCTGCGCCTGCCCGACCCCGGTCTGCCCCGCGACCTGTTGGTCGAGGTCGCCAGGACGGTCCGCGCCCGCGCCGCCCTCCTGCCCGTCGGGCAGGCCAAGATCTACCGGCTCTACCAGCACGACCGCACCCTGATGCACCGCCTCATCGTCCACCCCGCCATCCTCGGGCCGCTCACCTCGCTGCTCGGCCCCAACGTCGTCTACGTCCTCAACCGGCACAATCAGGGCTCGCTGAACGCCTCCGGCGCCCACCAGGTGCGGCTGCACCGCGACATCCTCCAGCCCACCCGCGGCCTGCTGACCGCCATCGTGTACTTCGAGGACGCCACCGTGGAGACCGGATGCACGTGGATCGTGCCCGGGTCCCACCGCGCTCCGTACGTCGGCGTCCCGCAGCCCGACGGCGGCGGCACGTGGATGGACGAGCATCCCGAGTTGGCGGACCTCGCCGACCAAGCGGTTCCCGTGCCCGTCCCTGCCGGCGGTGTCCTGTTGTTCGACGGCACCCTCTTCCACACGGTGGGCGCGAACACCGGCGGTACGACGCGCGCCAGCGCGGTCCTTGGCTACCGCAGCGCGGACGAGCTCGATGCCCGCCCCGACCCCGACCGGCAGATCGTCGTCGCCGGCGCCCAGCTGTACCGGGGCAACGACCGGCCGAACCGACCCAAATCTCGGTAGGAGCTGGTGGTGGTCGGCACAGCCCTTGGGGTGCCGACCACCACCCTCTGTTCAGGCTGTCGTTCTGCGGGAAGGCCCTTGCCCCCCGGCTCAGCAAGCTGAGGCCTCGGCGGCGTGCCGGGCCGTACGCAGGTTCGCACGCCACGCGGTCTTCGCCACGGTCTGTGCGCGCCGCCGTGCATATCCGGAGGCCGCGGCCGCACGCAGACCGTCCAGGTCGGCGGTCAGGAGCAGGGGACAGTGGTCGGAGACGTCCTCATGGCCGGTCAGCACCTCGAACCCCAGGATCGCTTCGGCGGTGTGCGGGTCGGCGTAGGCGTGGTCGATGCGCTGCTCGCCGCCTTGGCCGTCAGCACCGGGTCCGTAGCCGGCGGTCGGGGCGAGCGGTGCCTTGCGGCTGGTGGCGGCCGCGACGTACCGGGCCAGGCCGGTGTCGACCATGGCGGTGAGGGCCGGCGGGGCGGGAGCTGTTACGGCAGCTGCTGCAGGACCATCCGGACCTGCACGCGGTGCGGGAGGAAGAAGTGGTCCGTGCCGGTGCCCGGCCGGTCGTGGTGGGGCCGGAGGGGCGGGTGCGGCCATGGCGGGAGACGGGTCTCGCGCGCTGGCTGGCCAGCGTGTTCGGGCTGGTCCGGGTCACCCGCGTCGCCCACCGGGACCGAGGCGAGCTCGGCGTCGGGCAGGTTGCGCAGCCACACCGCCCACTGCCCGGCTCAGTCATCGCCTGCTCGTGCTCTGCCTCACCGCGCCGGCCAGCCGGCGCATCCCCTGCTCGGTCAGCCGGCCGACGTCTCAGCGCTGATCCAGTTCAGGTAGCTCTCGGCGCCGGCCACGACCGGCACCGCGACGACCTCCGGCACGTCGTACGAGTGCTGCTCACCGATGAACGTGCTGAGCGGCCCGGCCAGCTCGGCACGGGTCTTGAAGTCGATCCGCCACTCGTCGCCGGACCGCACCTCGCCCTCCCACCAGTACACCGAGCGGACCGGGTAGACCTGCGCGCACGCGGCCAGCCGCTCGCCGATCACCTTCGCGGCCAGCGCGCGGGCCTTCGTCTCGTCGTCATGGGTCGTCGTCACCACGAGGAAGTCACTCATGGCCCGAGCGTAACCATCCAGATCACGCCCGGGGAACAGCACGGTGCCCGTCCCGGAAGCGTGACGACCCCTTACGCGGCCGCCTTCATGAACGCTACGACGACACCACCACCACAGAAGGAGCAGCACCGTGGCCACCCAGCCCAAGGCCCTGACCGTCAGCTACCCACGCCACCGAGCACCCGCCCGCCATCGAGCCGCTGCTGCTCGACCTCTACGCCGAGATCTACAAGGTCGAGGCCGCCACCGATCCGTTCCTCTCCGTCGAGCGGTTCACCGACCGCCTCCACCGCCACACCGCCACCTCCCGCTGGGGCTGTACCCTCGGGGAGGTGGACGGGCAGCCCGTCGGCTACGCCTACGGCTTCGCCCGCACCGCCGGCTACCAGTGGGACCGGGCTCGTCAGCACCGTGCCGGGCGTGGACCTGGAGGAGCACGATCGCCGCACCTTTGCTTTGTGCGAGGTGATGGTCCGTACGGACTACCGCGGCACCCACCGCCCGCACGCTCCACGAAGAGTTGCTCTCCCACCGAACCCAGGAACGCTCCAACCTCTTGGTCGACGTGAAACACCCGAAGGTCCGGCCCTCTACGAACGGTGGGGCTGCACCGAGATGGGGATCATGCAGCCGTACCCGGACTCCCCCGCTACGTCTCCATGTGGCGCCCGATCACCCTCTGAGCCGGACGACGCCGGCGGGACGTTCGGCAACGGCTGCTGGGATTCGTCCCGGGGCCGGCTGGGTTCCGTCCCCAGGCGGCTCCGCCGCAGGCCAACCGGGGCGCCGTACCAAAAGCCGATCGGCAGCCGGGTCGGCCCGACGGTCTCCAGCCCGAGGCCACCCGTCGAGGTGCCGGCCGCAGCGCAGCGGGCACCACCAGCGGACCGTCCCGGCCTTGAGGTGTCCGAGCGGGTAGGGAAATCCGGTTGCGGGAGGCACCGCTCGGCCTGCGAGTCCTGCTGGACAGCGTTCACGCCCCCATCCCAGCCTTGGCGACCAGGTTCCGGGGGCGGCGCACGGCCTCGTCGAGAACGTCCGCCCCACCGGCCGAGGGCGACCTCGATTAGCTCGGCGCCGGGCAGGTTGCGCAGCCACACCGCCCACTGCCCCGGCTCAGTCATCGCCTGCTCGTGCTACCTCACCGCGCCGGCCAGCCGGCGCATCCCCTGCTCGGTCAGCTCGATCGCGAACGCGCCGTCCACTCCGGACGCGTGGCTCAGGAGTCGTCGCTGGTCATGTGGAGGGTCGTCATCCCTGTGCCCTTCCTGTCCGATTGGGCCGGACAGAACGGCACAGACCGGCTCGCCGTGTGAGCCGGAGCGGTGGACAGCCGACCCCCTCAGTCCCTCTGCCTGAGCTTCCGGGCGTCGAGGCCGGCGTACCGGGCCCGGGTCGACTGGCCGGTGTCATAGGTGAAGAGCGTCACGGGGGCATCACCGACCATCGGCCGCAGGGCGAGCGTCCGATCCACGATCTCGTCGTCGGCGATCGGGAGCCGGGTGTGCCGCGGCGGGTCAAACATGATCTCTACGGTCACATCGAGGCCCCCGGCTCCTCCCTTCTGCAGGACGGGGAAGGTCTCATCGCCCTTCGGGAACAACCGGTCTATGACGGCCAAGGCGACCCGGGCCCGGCCTCGCACGTCCCCCTTCGAGTGGGTGTCCTTGGTCCGGTCGAGCTCATCAATGACGACCATCGGGATCATCAAGTTGACCGCGCCCTCGGAGAGCCCGGTCAGAGCGACCCAGTCGATCGCATCCAGCTTCTCGGGGTGGTGGATGAACAGGCTGGTGTCGAAGACGGCGTTGAGCGCTACGGCAGGCCGGTTCGCGATCGCTTCCTTGAGCGCGTTCACGGCGAGCGCGAGTTCGCGGCTGCGCACGCCCAGTTCGAGCCTGACGAGGCTGTTGGTGAACCGCACCATGTGCGCGGCGCCCAACTCGGTCGCACCGGCCAGCATGTGCTCGTACCGGCGGGTGAAGATCAGCCGGTCGATGTCCGCCTCGCTGATCCGCCCCTCCAGGTGAGAGAACGCGTCGTTCGCCCACTCCAGGTAGGCGAGCACGAGTTGCCCGGCGTCGCCCGAGAAGCCGGTGTACAGGTTGCTGACCTTCGTGTGAACGTGCTCGAGGGCCTGGAGCGCACCCTCACGGTGCGCATCCGGGTGCAAGGTGAGGTACATGTGGGGATGATGCCAGCGCCATGCCGCCACGCCTACCGGGTTTCCGCTGGGCGCGGAGATCGTTGCCGACAAGCAACCGCCCGCCCCAGAGCCGGTCGGGCGGTTGGTCAGGAGGGCGGCCGCCCCGGCGGCGCTGGTCCCGTGTCATCGTCTTCCCCGGCATGGCTGGGAGGGGGCCCCGAGCGGGATGCTGTCCCGGGGCAGCTACACCGCCAAGTCGACCTTCGTGGACGACGACGGCAAGACGCTCGGGGAGGTTGAGTACGCCTACGACATCACCCCGAACTGGCCGGCCGCCGGGTAGACCGTAACGAGGCGGCCGGTCGCAGCCTCGTCCGTGGACCGGATCAGTTGGGGCGGTCCGGGCCAGTGGCGGACTGCGGTCGATACTGTGGTTCCCGACGAGGGGGACAAGTTGTCGCTGGTGAAGAAGGGTTCGCGTCTGATCACCGTCGACGGTGTGGTGTACCGGTGGCGGGTGATCGGCAGCGTCCGGTGCTGTGTCCCGTGCAGCAACGGTGTTTCGGATTTCGCGGTCCAACGGGTCGGCCGGAGGAGCGCGGTGCTCGTGGCCGCCACGTCGGCGTTTCCGGTCTTGCCGTCCGCCGTCGAGGCGGGAGTCCGCGCGGCGCTCGGTCAGGGATGGCGATCCATGGAGACCGGACCCGCCTTCTCCCTGGGGGAGTTGGTGTAGGGCCGAGGTGACGGCCCCGGTGCTCGGCAGGTGGTCCGTGCTCCGTGGTCTGCGGCCCGTGGCCCGTGGGCGGGGACCTGTCGGAGGGGGCTTCTACGATCCCGGGCATGGACATCGACGCATGGTGGGGCATCATCGGGCAGGCGCGCGCCGCGGTCGGGGACCGGGCCGACGACCGGGATCCGCCCGATGACCCGTTGCCCGGAGCGCTGGTCGACGTACTCGCGGCGCTGGAGCCGGACGACATCATCGACTTCTATGTGAAGCACATCGAGGTGACCGACGCCGCGGAGCGGTATCCGCTGAAGTGGGCCGCCTTCCTGATCGAGGGCAGCGTCTCGGACGATGGTTTCATGGACTTCCGTGACGGGCTGGCCCTGCTCGGACGGGAGACGTTCAGCCGCGCGGTGGCCGATCCCGACTCCCTGGCCGATCTGCCGGTGGTCGTCAGGATGAGCCGCGACGAGGGCGGCTGGATCGGCTTCGAGGCGCTGAGCCTCCCGATCACGGACGCGTACCGGAAGGTCCGGGGCGAGACCGACACGCTCGGGGCGGCGGTGGAGGCCGCGATCAACGGTATGACGCGTCCCGACCGGCCGGGTGGTGGCACCTGGGATCCGGAGGACGACGACGCGATGCGGCGCCACCTTCCCCGACTCGCGGCACTCTTCCTGGACTGACGGGGCGGTTCCCGAGGTGTCGGTTCCCGAGGTTCTCGCCAACTCAACTGTTCTCCCGTGGAGTTGTGCGGCCGGTGGCGGTTCGTTCGGCCCATGACAGGCCATCCAGGCCATTCGGCGACCGGTTGTGGACAGGGCGCGGCCCTCCTGGGGGAATCCGGTACTCCGTTCGTGATGGCCTGCCACACTGCCCGACAAGAGCGATGTGACATGTCACAGTGCTCTCGGCGTCCGCCGGGAGCACCGAATGAGGGAGGAACCCCATGAACCGCTTCTCCGCCGTGCTCGCCGGTGCCGCCGCCCTGGCGGCGCTGACCGGCGCCCAGGCCGCCACCGCCTACGCCGCCACCGCCGCGACCGGTTCCCCGGCCGGACCGGCGGGCACCACCGTCTGCGGCAGCCCGGGCGCGCCGAACTACGTCACGACCAGGGCCTGTATCACCGTCAACGGCAACCAGGTGTACGCGTCCGGGCGCGCCACGCCGACCAGCCCGACCTGGCAGGACCAGCAGGTCTCCTTCCGGCTGACCAGCACCGGCATCACCAGCCCGCCGTTCGCCACCGTCACCCCGACCGTCCTGATCCCGGCCGGAGGGGCCGAGGTCGGCGGCATCACGGGCACCGTGCCCTGCGGCACGACGGTGAGCGCCACGTTCAGTGTGGAGCAGCCCGGCTGGTCGCCGTCGACCGCAACCGTGTCGACCGTCGTGACCTGCTGACCGGGGCGTGTGAGGACCGGCCTGACCCGGTCTGACCTGACGTGATCCGTCCGCCTCCTCCTGGGTGACCAGCCGCGATCGGCTCGCCCGGGGGAGGCGGACGGCGGTGCCCGGGACGCTGTCGGTTGCGTCCGTCATCGCGGTCCGTAGCGCCTGGTAGGCGATCAGCAGTGCCCAGACTTCCTGTTCGATCCCGGTCGGGGTGCGGGCGCGCAGGACCCGCCCGCCCAGGATCGTGGATTTCCATCCCCGCGAGCGCGGGGCCGACTCCTGGCAGGAGCCGCTCTCATCGCCGGTGCGGGAGCTATCCCCACGAGCGCGGGGCCGACTCCCCGTCGGTGATGCGGAGCCGGACCGGGGTGGAGCTATCCCCGCGAGCGCGGGGCCGACGACGCGAGCGCCGGGGCGTCGGCCAGCATCTGGGAGCTATCCCCGCGAGCGCGGGGCCGACAGCTGCCGGGTCCGGCGGAAATCGAGGCGCCAGGAGCTATCCCCGCGAGCGCGGGGCCGACGGCCACCCGGCGCCGTAGCGGTGAGTGGCATAGGAGCTATCCCCGCGAGCGCGGGGCCGACCCCTCTTGCGAGTACACCGCCCAGTCGACGTTGGAGCTATCCCCGCGAGCGCGGGGCCGACGGCGCGGTCCAGGTCCTGGCGTGCTGCGGGCAGGAGCTATCCTCGCGAGCGCGGGGCCGACCACCAGGACTCGCACATCAGGGCGCTGACGGTGGAGCTATCCCCGCGAGCGCGGGGCCGACGGTCATGGTCGGTTGGTCCTCTCGCTGGTGGAGGAGCTATCCCCGCGAGCGCGGGGCCGACGCCGACTCGATCGAGTCGATCAGCGCGAGCGTGGAGCTATCCCCGCGAGCGCGGGGCCGACGCTCCGGCGGCCGCCGCCATGCCCTGGTAGCCGGAGCTATCCCCGCGAGCGCGGGGCCGACCCGACCACGTCAGCGAAGACCCTCGAAGGGCTGGAGCTATCCCCGCGAGCGCGGGGCCGACCCTGCGCCGATCGGCCGGCACCTGGGAGCCCCGGAGCTATCCCCGCGAGCGCGGGGCCGACCGGCAGAACCTCGACCAGCCGGGCCCACCCGCGGAGCTATCCCCGCGAGCGCGGGGCCGACGGCTACGACGTCGACATCACCGTCTACACCGAGGAGCTATCCCCGCGAGCGCGGGGCCGACACTTCCTGACCTGCGGCGATTGAGCTCAGAGCGCGCCAATCCATTCAGTTCGAATCCGGAGCCCCACGTGTGCGGGGCCAAATCCTCAGCGGCTGTATGTCCCAGCTGCGCCCCGGCGAGCCAGCTCTGAACCTTCGACAGCATCGTACGGGCTGTCATCAGGCATGGGTGCAGGGGACGGGTTCGCCGGTGACCGCATCGGCCAGGGCCCGGGGCGGAGAGGCTGAGTAGGACGACCTTCAGCTCCCCGATGCCGCCGTCGCCGAAGTCGTCGCCACAAACCGCCACTGCGTGCTCCTGCGGACATACGAGGTCGGCCCACCGCTCGACCGCGAGCAGTCGACTGTGGATCGGGTCGTCGGTGAAGGCACAGCACTTGCCGGTGGTCCAGGCTTCGACGCCGACTGGCGGGGAGGCACCTCGTAGGAATCGTCACCGGTGTCGGCCACGTCGCGTTCTTGGATTCCGCCCGGCGGGTCCATAGTTCACAGGCCCAGGCCGCTCCGCCTTGGACGCCGGGTCGGTTGCGGGTTCTGCCCGGTGGCGGCGAGCCGGGCCGCTGAGCGCCTGAGGGTGATGCGGTCGGCGGCCTGGGCGTCTGGGGTGGAGGCGAGCCGGTGGTGGAGGTGCTGGGCGGCGAGGTCGGTTCCGAGTGCCGAGACCACGGTGGCGAGGGCCGTCTCGGCGGCCGCGCTCGCCCGGCCGGCGGACCGGTACTCCTCGGCGAGTTCGGCGCGTCGGTCGGCGGGCAGCGGCCGGGCCGGCAGCCGGTTGTGCCCGGGGCCGGAGGCTCGCATCATCAGCCGTCGGGTGTCGGCGAGGCGTTCGGCGAGGACCGCGTGGTCCTCGGCGAGGTGCTGGAGGCGGGCGGAGATCTGGCGCAGGGCGTCGCACCACACCGGCAGGGCCGCGGCGATGTCGGAGGCCTGCCGGGTCGGTCCCCCGTGGCCGTGGGACAGCCGCCAGGCCGGGTCGGCGTAGAGGAGCCGGCCCACCCGGTCGACCAGGGCGTGCGACTCCGCGGTGACGGCGGAGAGGGTGCTGTCGGGAGCGGAGCGCAGGGGGAACCAGCAGGCGCGTACGCGGCGCCAGGCGAGCTCGGCTGCTTCCCAGGCGGTGTCGGCGGCGTGGACGGAGGCGAGGTGGGCGGACACGGTGGCGGGAGCATGGGTGGCGGCGTGGGTGAACAGCAACCGGGTCAGCTGGTAGACGGCGACGGCGTTGGAGGCTGCGGTGCCCATGGCGGAGGCGGTGTGCGCGTGGGAGTCGTCACCTGCCTGTACGGCGCGCCAGCTGATGTCCGCGAGCCGGTCGGCGGAGGCGGCGGCGCCGGTGCCGAGCTGTGCGGGGGTTTCCGCGGTGCGGGGCGGGTCGGGCTGCAGCAGCGCGCGGGGCCGTACGGTGTCGAGCGCCGCGGCGCCGAGCCGGACGTCCGGGTCGGCGGCGAGCGTCCGGACCTCCTGCTGCACCACTCCCAGCTGGTCGACGACCCGGTCGAGGGCGCGGATGCGTTCGGTGAAGGACGTGCTGGACGTGGCCGAACCGAGGCGGCCCACCAGGTCCGCGACCGTTCCGGCGAGGGCGAGGACCCTGACCAGGACGGCGGTGCGCAGCTGCGTGCTCTCCAGGGCGAGCCCGTGCCGGGTGAGGGGTCGGCCGTCGGGATCGGTGTGGGTGGCGAGCAGGTCCAGGCCGGTGCGCAGGGCCTGGATGGCATGAAGAACGTACCGGGGGGCCTGGAAGGCCTGGAGGGCCGTGAGGGCCGGCGGCTTGCCGTAGGCGGCTCTGAGTTGTCGGGCGGCTTCGGCCAGGGCCACGTGCAGCCGGGCCCGGCGGGCACTGTCCGGTGCCGTCGCCGGGCCGGGGCCGGTGGACGCCCGGTCGGGCAGGGTGTCCACCGGTTCCCAGGCGTACCGGGTCTCCACGGCGAGGAGGAGGTCCAGCAGGTCCGCGACCTGGTGGCCGACGGTCCGTCGGTAGAGTTCCGAGCTCCGCTCGATCGGCAGGTAGTCGGCGTCGGTGAGGTAGCTGCCGGCGAGGACGACGAGCTCGCCGAACTCGGCGCTCACCGGGCGGTCTGCGCCGGGCGGAGCGTGGTGCGCACCGCGGCGGCGGTGTGCCCGAGGAGGCGGACGGCAACCAGGACGGTGTAGACCTCGTCCGGCGTCGCCGCGGTGGCCGCCGCTGCCGAAAGCCGAAGCTCCGCCTGCTCCAGGAATTCGGCGAGCCGCGGACCGTCGGCGAAGGTGAGGTCGGTTTCGGGGTCGTCGCCGTCGTCGGGCTCCGGCAGGAAGCCGCGGAGCTCGATGGCGTGGTTGTGGGTGCCGCAGGCGGCCAGGGTGTCGCCGCCGGTGTCGGTGGTGACGGCCAGGGACCAGAACACGGTCTGGTGGGCGAGGGACCAGGCCGCCGAGAGCGGGCCCTGGATGCCGGGCTCGGCGAGGCGGGCGGCGATGCGGTCGAACCAGGCGGTCGTCATGGCGGACTCCTTCGTCGGTTGTTGTCGTGGCGGTCAGGGTGGCCGATCCGGCCGTCCCCGGGGGCCGATGGTGCGGGTTCCTGTGGATAACCCGGGGTTGTGGGTGGATCCGGTCACCCGGACGGGGGATCAGGTGACGATCCGGCGGACGGCGACGACCTGGTTGGGGCCGCTGCCGGCTGCTCTCCAGGCCTGGTAGCTGCCCGTCCGGATCTGGAGGCCGGTGCGGGGGGCCTCCAGGAGGCGGCCGTCGCCGATGTAGAGGGCGACATGGCCGGGGCGGCCCGGACCGCCGTCCGTTCCGGTGGTGAAGACGAGGTCGCCGGGCCGGAGGCTGTCCGGGTCGACCGGTTGCCCTTCCTCGACCTGGGTGAACGTCGAGCGGCTCAGCCGGATCCCGGCACGGGCGTAGGCCTGCTGGACGAGGCTGGAGCAGTCGCAGCGGCGGGAGGGGGCGGTGCCGAGCGGGTCGGTGCAGTCCCCGCCGAAGGTGTACCAGCCGCCGCGTTGGGCGAGGGCCCAGTGAATGGCGGCGGCGGCCTGCGGGTGGGTGCCGGCCGGGACGTCCCACCCCGGTGGGAGGGCGTCGTCAGCGTCGGCCGGTGGTCCGGCGGGCGTGGGGGCGGTGAAGTCCGGGACCTCGGCGACGATGGCGGCGACGTACTGCTGGGTTTCCCGGTAGGGCGGGATGCCGTGCGCGGCTTGGACGGCGTGCCAGCCCGCGTTGTAGCCCGCGAGCGCGAGCTGCCACGGGTCGGCGGCGATGCCGGAGTCGCGGGCCTGGCGGATCAGCGAGCACATCATCCGTCCCTGGGCGTCGATCGCGTCGGCCGGATCGAACGGGCTGCTCACCCCGTTGCCGTCGGCGTCCCGGCCCCAGGTGCGCCACGTGTCCGGGACGAACTGGGCGATGCCCTGGGCGCCCGCCGGACTCTGGGCGTTGGGGTCGAAGCCGCTCTCCCGGTGGAGCTGGGCGGCGAGCCCGGGGGAGGTCAGGCCCTGGTCGCAGGCCCCGGCGGCGCGCTCGATCATCGGACCGTACGGCGTCGGGACGCTGCCCGGTCGAAGCGCGCTGCCGTACGGTCCGCGCCCCGGGGCGCTCGCTGCGGCGGGTACGTCGGTGGCGGCCGCCAGCAGCACCAGGGCGAGCAGTCCGGCGGGTGCGGCGACCGCGCCGCCCGCCAGCAGGATCGTCCGTTTGGGCACAGTCCAGGTCCCCCGATCGTGTGGCACCCGTCGGCGTGTCAGGTACGGACCGGCCGGGCAGGCCGGCGCGGCCGGTGGCGAACGTGTGCTCCGGGCGCTGCCTGCCGCACCGCCGGAGCCGGCCGACCTGCCGACCGGGCAGGTGCCCGGAGCGGCCGGAGACGAGGACTCGCAGGCGGCGACGCCGCAGGTGGGCCGCTGCCTCGGCGGCCGGCATCACCTCCGGCCGACCGTCGAGGCAGCGGGGACAGGGCCGCATTCCGGCCCCGGCCCCGAAGTCGGTGGTGTCGTACGGCACCGGCGCACCCCTGGTCACGATCCGCTCCAAGTCGATCGCCGAGTGTAAACAGAGCTGGTCGTCACTGTGCTAGACAGTGCGGCTACGGCCAGTGATGGCCATGAACTGGCATCGAACTGGCATCGCTGAACATCGGTCAGGTGGGAGGGAGTGAACATCGGTGGGCAGGTCCGCGCCCGTGGCCGGGCTGCACGTCGGCGCCCGGCTCGTCGTCCCGGTCCTGGGGGCGGCGGCCGGCAGCGGCCGGAGCACCGTGGCCCTGCTTGCCGCGGCCGGGCTGGCCCGGCTCGCCTCGACGGTGGTGCTCGACAGCGCGTCGACCGCGTCGTCTCCGTGGCGCCGCTGGCCGCTGGCCGGCGGCGCCGGGCTCGTCTCCGTACCCGTCGACCGGCCTCTGAGCACCGGTCAGGTCCGCGCCGCCGCCTCGTCCTGCCTGGACGGCCGGGTCCAGGTGCTCACCGACCGCAGGCCATGGTCGGAACCGCCGCTCGCCCTGCCCTCGGCGCCGTCGGCATGGCCGGCTCTGGCAGGGGCCGGCGGCTGGCAGGTGAGCGTGGTGGACACGGCGCTGACCGTCGCGGACGACCTCGGTGACGCCGGGGTCCACTCACGCACCGCCCAGTGGATGCTGCTGGAGGGGGCCGTGCCGGTGATCTGCGCGCCGACGTCGCGGGAGGGCCTGGAGGCGGCGGCCGTCGCGATCGCCGCAGCCGAGGCCGCGTCCCTTCCGCTTCAGCGGTGCGTGCTGGCGCTGGTCGGCATGGCCAACGGGATGCCGCGGCAGTGCCGGGCGGTCACCACCATGCTCGAACCCCGGGTCGGCGCGGTGGTGCGGGTGCCGCACTGCCCGGCCTGGCGGGCGCACGCCCTGCGGACCGACCGGCTCAGCCGCCGGTTCGAGGCGGCCGGCACCGGGCTCGCCGACACCCTGATCACCACGGCCGAGAGGTCCTGGGGCCCGCTGCGGGCCCCGGCCGGGACGGCCGCCACCTCGGAGGATCCCTCACATGACGACCTCTATGTCGCTGCTGGCAGCCCGGCTGACCGCCCTGCCGGCCAATGACCCCACCACCGCCCCGAACGGGTCGTTCTACGACGTCGGGAAGGGCTTCAAGCCGGAGATCCCGTCCGGGGAGGTCGGCAGCGCGCTCACCACGATCGTCAACTGGACCATGGGCATCTGCCTGGTTCTCGTGGTGGCCGCGCTCTGCGCGTGCGCCGCGATGGACAGCTTCGGGTCCATGTCCGACCGACCCGAGATCAGTGCGCGGGGCAAGGCGGGTATGCCGAAGTGCTTCCGCGGGGCCGTGATCATCGGACTGGCGTGGCCGATCGTCTGGCTCGGCGCGAGCCTGAAGGGCTGACGAGTGGACTCCGTCGAGTTCCGCCGACGCCGGGCCCTGCGCACGCTCGTCACCGGGGCGGCCCTGGCGGCGGCCGCCGTCACGGGCGCGGTCGCCGTCCTGGTCTGGCAGGCCGAGCCCGAACCGCGGGGCGGCACTGCTGCCAGCGCCTCGGCCGCCGCCGCGCCGCCGTCCGCGAGCCCGTCCACGGTGGTGGCGGCGGTGCCGCTGCCCGCGCCCGCCCGGGTCGAGAAGGGCATCCCGATCGGCTACCCCCACACCATGGCCGGTGCCGTGTCCGCGGCCGCCCACTACACCGAGGCCCGCGACCTGCTGAGCCCCGACGCGGTGCCCGGGCAGATGATGGTGATGGCCCGCCATAACGACGAGGAGTTCTTCAAGCTGACCTCGCTGGCTATCGCGGACGCCCGGGACTGGCGACGCCTGCTCGGCCTTCCCGAGGCCGGAGGCAGCACCGGCTCGGACTTCATCGCCTTCCAGGTCCGCGCCTACCAGACCGAGTCGGTGAGCGCCGACGCCGTCGACGTGTGGCTGCTGACCACCCAGACACCCACCGTCGGCGGCATCCAGCACGGCACTGGTGTCTTCGCTGTCGCGGCCCCGGTGGTGTGGGACGGCGACGACTGGAGGCTCACCTCGAAGAAGATGCGGGAGACCCCGGTCGTGGCCCAGCCGGGTACCGCGCAAGCCGACGCTGCCGGCTGGAGGCCCGTTGCCTATCAGCACTAGTGGCCTGCGGCGCGCGGTGCTGGTGTTGGTGCTCCTCCTGGCCGCACTGGCCGGGCCCGTTGCCGCGTTCGCCGCCGCGCCGCCACCGGTTCCCGTCTCGGGAGCCACCGCCGGAACACCCTGCCCCGCGCACACCCGGCCCGTCGGGCAGCCCGAGAAGCTGACCGCCGCCGGTCTGCAACCGAAGCCCCCGGCGGAGCAGATGGACGCTCGCGGTGGCTGCGTGCCACTGGACAAGGAGGGCTGCCGGACGCTCGGGCTGAGGGACGACCCGCTCTCGACCTGCGTGTACGCGACCTTCAAGCACAAGTACTGCGACGCCGATCTCCTGCCCCTGCCCGGGATGGAGGTCTACTGCGAGAACGCCGACAAGGAGATGGCCACCTGGTGCAAGGAGAATCCCGGCGCCGCCCACTGTGGGACCGAACCTGAGGGTGGCCTCGGCGCCGCCCTGAAGAACCCCGGCGCCGCGATCGCCGATGAGGGGACCAGCCGCCTCGCCCGCACCTTCGCCAGTGCGGCGAAGTGGGTGCTCGGGGAGATGGCCAAGACGGTGCTGGAGGGGTCCGTCGTGGACCTGGACGCGGACGGGATCTCGGACACCCTCGCCCTGATGCTCCAGTTGTCCGCCGTCATCGCCACGATCCTGCTGTGCGTGGAGGTCACCCGCACCTGCGTCTCGCACGAGGGCAAGGGGATCGCCACGGCGGTCACGGGCCTGGTCGAGTGGGGGCTGAGCTGCGCGGCCATGTACACCGTGACCCAGACCCTGATCTGGGCCGCCGACGACGTCTCCAACTGGATGATCCGCTCCTCCGGCCTGACCACCGACCAGTTCGTCGCCCGTGTCAGCGGCCTGTTCGCCGGGATGGACACCGTCTCCGAAGTCGGTTGGCTGCTGGTGCTGGGCGTCGTCGGATCGCTGGTCGCCGGGCTGATGTGGATCGAGTTCATCTTCCGGCACGACGCCCTCGACCTCCTCGTCGTGGCGTTCCCGGTGTCGGCGGCCGGGGCGATCAGCGAGTTCACCCGACAGTGGGCGCCGACCGCCCGCAAGGCCGTGTACTCGATCGTCATGATCAAGCCGGTCGTCGTGATCACCTTGCTGATCGGGCAGGGCATGGTCGGTGCGGCCACCACCGTCACGGGCGTGGTCGGGGGCCTGCTGGTCGTCGGTGTCGGTGCCGTCGCCTGGCCGGTGACCGCCCGCTTCATGCCGTTCGCCGGCGGGGGTTCCAGCGGCGGGTCGGTCGCGAGCGGCATCATCGGCGCGGTCGGCGGCACCGCGGCCTCGGCGATCTGGGGCCGTGGCGGCGGGGTTCCGTCCGGGAGCGGCGCGGCACCGCCGGGGCCGGCGCTGGCCAGGGCGGTGGAGTCGGACGACGCCGACCGGCGCAGGGCGGACGACGGCCGACGCTCCTCGGCGGGCCGCGCGGTGATGGCCGGGCTGATGGCCGCCCAGGGCGTGAAGGCGGGCACCGAGCTGGCCTCCGGCGGTCTGGACGCGATGGCCGCGCACGCCGGGCTCGGCTCCGGGCGCGACATGGGCGGTTCCGTCAACCTCCCGCCCAGCCGTTCGGGCGAGGCATCCGCGCCCGCCGGGTCGCCGGGCACCGCAAGGGCCCCAGCCGCTGCCTCGACCGGTCCGGCCCCCGCCGCCCGGTCTTCGGCCGCGCACTCCGGCACGACTGCGGCCCCGCCTCTTCCGGCTGCCAGCACGCCGCGACCGCCCCTGGCGCGCGCGGCGGGCGCCCCCGCACCGCCGGCTGCCCCGCAGCCCGGCCCGACGAACGGCCCGACGAACGGCCCGACGGCCGCCGCCCACCCGACCCCGGCACCGGTCCCGCCCCTGCCGGCCGACCCGCCATCAGGAGGTGAGGGGCCGTGACGTCCCCCGAGGAGCCGGCGACGTACGGCGGCTGGCAGCGCGAGCGCAGCCCGTACCTGGGCGAGCTGAGCCTGAGCGGACTGGTGACGGTCGCCGGCGCGGGCCTGGTCGCGATGCTGCCGGTCTACACCCACGCGTGGGCGGGCGAGATCGTCGCCGTGCCGGTCGCGCTGCTGCTGCTCGCGGCGGTCTACCTGCGGGTGTACGGCCTGACCGCGGCGGAGTGGGCGGTACTCACGGTCCGATTCCAGATTGCTGTCGTCAGGAGGCAGACGATGTTCTTCAGCGGCGCGTTCGCGCCCCGGCGAGCCGACGGGTCGCGGCGCACGGACCTGCCCGGCGTGCTGGCCCGCCTGGAGTTCCTGACGGTTCCCACCGGGGCCGGCCGGGAGATCGGCGTCGTCCACGACCCGCTGCAGGGCCACTACTCGGCGATCATGGAGGTGCGCTACCCCGGGATCGCGCTCGCCGACACGGCCCGGGTGAACGCCCGGGTCTCCGGCTGGGGCGGTTTCCTCCGGGGGCACTGCGTCGAGGGTGGGCCGATCGTGCGGATCTCGGTCACCGACCGGTCCGCTCCCGAGGACGGCACCGCGCTGATGGCGTGGACGACCGGCCACCTCGACCGGGGTGCGCCCGCCGCAGCCCACGACCTGGTCACCGCTCTCGCCGCGGAGGCGGCGCCCGCGGCGTCCACCCGCCGCACCTACCTGACCGTCACCCTGGCCGCGTCCCGGGTCCGCCAGGACATCAGGAGCTCGGGCGGCGGCACCCTGGGGGCGACGGCCGTCCTGGTGCGCGAGCTGCTCGCGATGCAGGGTGCGATCGCCGCCGCCGACCTCCAGGTCGTCGCCACGCTGACCGTCGGCCAGATCGTCGAGGTGATCCGCACCGCCTACGACCCGGGCGAGGTGCCCGTGCTCGCCGCCCACGCGGCGGCCGCCTGCGCACCCGGGTGGGCGGGCACACCGCCGGGGGTGGACGAGTCGGCCGCCGGCCCCGCCGCGGCCGAGCAGCACTGGAGCCGCTACCGGCACGACAGCGGCGTGTCGGCGAGCTTCGAGGTCTACGGCTGGCCCGAGGGCCGGGTGTACGCGAGCGTGCTGACCCCGCTGATGAGCCCCTCCGGCAACGCCCGGCGGAGTGTCTCGCTCACCTACGAGTGCCTCGGTGCCCGCACCGCCCGGGCCACGCTGAGCCGCGAGCGCACCAAGGCCGACGTCAAGCGCCGGGTGCGCGCACGGGGCGGGCGGATCGAGTCCCTGGACGAGCGCAAGGCGCTGGTCGACACCCAGGACCAGGACCACGCCCGCACGGCTGGCCACGGCATCGCGCGCTTCAGCGGCGTGGTCACCGTGACGGTCGACGAGCCCGAGGAGCTGCCGTTGGCGACCGCCCGGCTGAAGCGCGACGCGTACACCTCCGGCCTTCGCCTGCGCGAGCTCTACGCCGCGCAGGACTCGGGTTTCGCGGCGACGCTGCCGCTCGGGCTGGGTCTGCCGGTCAAGCGGCGGGCGGTGATCTGATGGGCCGCCTGAGCGACTGGATGCGCCGCGGGGACACCGACCTGTCCTCGATCGGCCTGCCGGACGTCCTGACGACCGGGCCGGCGCCGGTTCCCGCCCAGCGCGGACGGCGGGCACCGCGGCGCCCCGCCGCCGCACCGCCGACGCCGCTCCTGGGGTGGCCCGGCCCCCACGCCGGAAGGGCCGTACGGGTCGCGGCCCCGGAGGTCCACCGCTGCGACACCCACAACGTCTCCGGCCTCTACCCCTTCGGGGGCGGCTCGGCCCTGCCTCCGGTCGGTGCCTACATCGGCCACGACATCCTGACCGGCCGGCAGTTCTCCATGCACCCGGGCGCGTGGGTCCAGCACAAGATCGTCTCCAACCCCGCCGTCCTGGTCACCGGCACCATGGGAGCCGGGAAGAGCGCGCTCATCAAGGCCCTGTCCACACGGCTGGCGGCGTTCGGCGTGAAGGTCCTGATCGCCGGTGACGTGAAGGGCGAGTACGGGCGGGTGTGCCGCTGGCTGGGGTGCGAGCCGCTGGAGCTCGGCCCCGGGCTGCCCGGGCGCATCAACCCCTTGGACGCCGGCTCGCTCGGCGACGGCCTGGAGCGCGTCACCGACCCGGTGGAGTGGCGCGAGCGCCTCACGGAGATCCACCGGCGCCGCCTGAGCCTGCTGTGCACGCTGCTGGAGCTGCAGATGCGCCGCCCGCTGACGCCGGAGGAGACGGAGGCGATCTCCGCCGCGATCAAGGAGGTCACCGGCCAGCTGAGGGGCACCACCGTCCTGGCCACCCCGACCCTGCGCGCCGTGCACGCCGCCCTGCGCGACCCGACCACCGAGATGGCGCGCGAGCTGCGGATCCGGGGCGAGGACATCCAGGCCACCCGGGAGGCGACCAGGGCGTCCCGGGCCGCGCTGGCCACCATGCTCGACGGGCACGTCGGCGACCTGTTCAGCACCGCGGAGACCTCCCCCAGCCGCATCGACTGGTCGGCGCCGATGGTCAGCATCGACATCTCCCGCACCCGCGCCTACGGCGACGAGACCGTCGCCATGATCATGATGTGCATCTCCAGCTGGACCCAGGCCGCGATCGACCAGCCCGACGGGCCCCAGCGCCTGGTCGTCAGGGACGAGCTGTGGCGGGCGCTCCAGGTCGGCGGCGCCACGGTGATCCGCAAGCTGGACAGCGACCTGCGCCTGCACCGGGCCGACGGCGTCTTCGACCTCGCCGCCACCCACAGGTTGAGCGACTTCGAGGCGGTCGGCGCGGCCGGGAGCGAGGCGGCGATGATCGCCCAGCACATGGTCTCCTCGTTCGACACGAAGATCACGATGGCTCAGGACGCCAAGGCCCTGGGGCCGATCCGGGACGCGGTCGGCCTCACCGACCCGCAGGTCGAGCTCATCTCCGGCTGGGGCCGCGCGCACGCCGGCCGGGGCCTGTGGATGCCCGGCCGCTCCGGCGCCTTCCCGGTCCAGCTCCACCTCACCGAGAAGGAGAAGGAGCTGTACCACACGGACGAGCGGATGGCCCTGTGACGAGCGACCAGCGCTCCGAGCCGACCTGGGCCGCGACCGTGCTCGGCACCGCGGTGCTGTGGCTGCTGGCCTCCGGCCTGATCGCCGCCCGGGCCGCCGCCCTGCTCACCGGGCACTCCTGCCGCCTGGTCGGCGGCGCCGGCCTCGCCGCCGTCACCTGGCCGCTGCGCGGGCCGGCCGCGGCCTTCGCCCCGGCACCGCCGGGCTGGCTGTGGTGGCCGCTGCTGGTACTGATCTGGGCCAGCCCGGTCGCGGGCGGGACGTGGCTGTGGATGCGCCGCGGCACCGACCCCGGCGCGGACGGCGCCCGCTGGGGCGGCCGGGCGACCGAACGCCGGCTCCGGGTACCGGAGGAACCCGACCGGCGTCGCAACCGCATGGCCTTCGGCCGCAGCAAGGCCCGCCGGAACTGGATCCTCGCCGCCAAGGAGAACATCTCCGCGACCGTGTTCGGCCTGCCCGGCAGCAGCAAGACCACCGGACTGGTGCTGCCGATCGCCGCCGAGTGGTACGGCCCCTGCGTGATGACCACCGTCAAGGCGGCCGACCTCGACGTGGTGTACGCGCGGCGGGCGGCCCTGGGACCGGTGTACGTCGTCGCCCCGGCCGGCCTGCCCGACCGCCCGACCGCCCGCTGGTCGCCGGTCGACTACTGCGCGGACGCCAAGGCCGCCGACCGGATGGCCACCTGGCTGGCCGACGCCGCCTCCACCGCGGGCGATCCGCGGTCCGGCCCCTGGGTCGACCAGGCCAAGGCCGTCGTCAAGGGCGTGCTGCTGGCCGCCAACCTCGCCGGCGGGGACATCACCACGTTCAGACGCTGGCTCGCGCTCGCCGAGGACGCCGTGGACGAGGTCCGCGAGGTCCTGGTCGACGGCGGCCACCCCGATGTCGCGGACGACTACGCCGCCGCGTTCGCCCTGCACCCCGACGGCGTCGGGAGCATCAAGTTCACCCTCGGCGTGATCACCAAGGTCTACGCGGACGAGGAGGTCCGGGCCACCGCCGCGGCCAGCGACTTCACCGCCGAGGAGGTCCTCGACCGGTGCGGCACCGTCTGCCTGATCGCCAGCGAGGCCGACGGCGAACGCTTCGCGCCGCTGCTGACCGCGATCACCGCGAGCATCGTGCACGCCGCCCAGGCCCGCTACCAGCGCACCGGCCGCCCCCTCGACCCCGCGCTCGGCCTCGTCATCGACGAGGCCGGCAACTGCTTCCGCTACAAGGCCCTGCCGAGACTGCTGACCGTCGGACGCGGCATCGGCATCGTCGCCCTGACCGTGTGGCACGACCTCAGCCAGCTGATCGGCGTGCTCGGCCGCGAGGCCGCCAACACCGTCATGAACGCGAGCGGCCTGCGCATGCTGCTGCCCGGCAACGCCGACCCGGAGACGCTGCGGGCCTTCACCAACCTCCTCGGCCGGGCCCTGGTGACGAGGAGGTCGACCAGCAGGGGAGGCGGCGGCGCGTCCACCTCCGAGCAGCTGGTCGAGACCGACCTCGCGCCCACCCACGTGCTGCGGGAACTGCCCGACTTCACCGCGATCGCCGTCTACGGCAACCAGCGCCCGGTCCAGGTGAAGCTGCGTCGGACGTACGCCGACCCGGACCTGATCGGGCTCCTGGCCGGGAAACCCGAGCCGACGGCCGCGGCGGGCCCCGCGCCGGTGGTGGTCCCGCCGCGGCCGCAGCATTCACCCACGACACCCCCGGTCCCGCTGACCAAGTCCTGAGGAGAGCACCCCGTGTCCGAGACCCGCACCGAGCCGACCGACGGCCTGTACCCGGCCGATCCGTGGACGGACGTCCCCGAGCCCGACCCCGCGCCCGTGCCGCGGATCGTCCTGCGCGACATGGAGCCGCAGGAGCGGCGCTCCCGGCTGGAGGAGCTCGGGCACTGGCTGCGCTGGCTGGTGGAGGTCAACCCGGAGGCCCGCGCCTCGGTGCCCGCCTGCTGGCACCGGCACGAGGACGTCATCGAGGTCCTCCTCGCGCTGCAGATCGGATGGGTCCGCTCCTACACCTGCCCCAGCCCTGGCCGCGACACCGCCGAGGCGGACTGGCTGATCACGGCGAACAACCTCCTCCCGACCACCCGCCGGGCGAAGTGCGCCAACAGGCACGCCGACCCGGTCGCCCGGCCCTGGGGCGGGCCGGACGAGGAGACCCTGCGGCAGTGGCTGGAGGAGCCCGGCGGCCTCGGCACCCGCGAGCGCGAGCACCCCAGCCCGGCCCTGGCGGCGGAGCTGAGCACCGACGAGCCGCCGCTGTAGTGCGCCGGATCCGACGACACCCCGCCCACCCGCCGAGGTCCGGTGGAAGCCGGCCGACCCCGAGGAGGACCTGATGCCACCCGAGCCCGCCGAACCCGACACAGATGCACGGGAGCGGCTCACGCCGCAGGACGCCGCGGCCGACGGCCCCGCCCCACCACCGTCCACGACCGGCGGGACCGTCCGGGGGCCCGCCTCCGCGCAACGGGGCGCCGCACTTCGACAGCCGCCCGCGGAGCCGCTCTACAGCGTCTTCGGCGACCCGGCGTACGAGGTCGTCGAGTCCCGACGGGTCGGCGAGAGCACCTACGTGCGCGCCTACCGGCGCGGAACCGAGGAGGAGTCGCTCTGGGTCCACCGCGGCGAGGAGTCCGAGGAGCTCATGACCAGCGGCGGGGCGTTCCGGCCCCATGACGCCTACCGCGCGATGACCGGACCGAACGCCCCGACCTCGCTCTACGAACAGCTCGTCAAGGAAGGCGACCTCTGGGACGTCCAGGTCCGCGACAACGAGCGGTGGGAACGCGAACGCGAGCGGGCCGAGGCCGAGGCGGCCCTGCACGGCCTGGACGCGGGGCCCGACGACGACGGCATGGCCCGGGCCGAGGCCGAGGACGACGGGGCCACTGCCGCGAAGTCCCGTTCCTCCGACGACGGATGGCTGTCCGACGCGCTGGCGCTCACCACCGACATGCCGCAGGAACAGGCCGCGCTCCTGCGGGAGCGCCTCGGTGTGCTGACCGCGGCCCCGCCGGACGTCCGGCACGAGCCCGCCCCGGACGACGCGGCGCACGCCGGGCTCCCGCCCGAGCAGGCCCTCGCCGAACTCACCTCCGCCATCGAGACCGTACGGGCCCGCGCGGAGTGGTGGCTGGCGCTGCCCCAGTGGGCACAGGTCCAGTCGGTCCAGGCGGCAGCCGTCGGGGCCTGGGCCGCCGTCAAGGAGGCCGTCGGGCAGCAGACCGTGCTCGCCGACGGCGAGTACCGGGCCACCCGGCTCCTGCGGGGGATCTGCGCCGCGGCCTGCCGGTCGGTCGCCCGCCTCGCGGCCGACCTCGCCCACGACCTCACCACCCGCGGCTACGGCGGCACGCCCGCCTGGACCGCGCTGCGCACCCTGTCCCGGCGGGCCGGAACGCTGGCCGCACGGGTCCTCGGGCGTCCCGTCGACCGTGCCACCGCCCGGCGCCTGGCCGCGCTCGACGCCGAGGTCGCGGCGGTGGCCGAGGCGGAGCGGGCCGACCGGCGCGCGGTGCTGGCCGACGGGGCCGACCGGGTCGCCGCGGCCTTCGCGGCCTGGGCCGGCACACCGATGGGCCGTCGGCTGGCGCGCTCCGCCCACCCGCGCGTCGCCGCGCTCCGCAGGGCCTGGCAGGGGATCCCACGCCCCGGCGTCGAACCGGCGTCGGTGGCGCGCGCCTACGCCCGGCTGGCGCGGGCGGCCGGCACCCTGGCCGACGCCGCCCGCGCCGCCCGCCGGTTCCGCAGCGCCGACGTGGCGGTGCTGGACGCCGTCACGCGGGCCGCGGACGAGCACACCCGCCGGGTCGCGCCCGCCGCCGGCCTCACGCCGCCCCCGCCCGCCGTCCGGCACGCCCCGTACGCGACCGGGCAGGGCGCGAGCGGCGGCTCCATGCTGGTCGCGGACGCGCTCAGCGCGTGGACGGCGACCGAGATGGGCGGCCACCTGCACGGCTCCCGGCACCCCCGGGTGGCCGCGTTGAGGGCGTCCTGGAGGAGCCTTCCCCCGGTCGATCTCCCTGGCGGCCCCGCCGTGGCAGCCCGGGCCTTCCACCACGTCGCGGAGAGGGCGAGGGCTCTCGCCGAAGCCGCTCGCGCCTGCGACCGCTTCCGGCCCGGCGACCTCGCTTCCCTGGACGCCCTCGCCCTGGCCGCCGCCGTCCACGCGGGCCGACTGGCCGCCACCGCCGGCATCACGCTGCCCTCCGGGGCCGGCACACCGGCGACGCCGGCGCACCGGGCGGCGGCGCTGCGGCTCGCCGAACCCTTGCGGCAGGGCACGTCGCCCTCGGCGAGGCCGAGCGCTCCTTCCTGGAGCTGATCCGGCTTGTCCACCAGCACCGCGGCCCGGAGCGTACCGCCCTGCTGGAGCAGGCTGGCCCGCCACGGCGACAGTCCCGAGGAGCCCATACCAGTGGCGATCGAGACCCCGCGCGGCCTGCTGGTCGCCGCCCTGCGGGCCACCGGGCGCAACGTCTGCGCGATCAACCCGCTGGCCGCCGCGCACTACCGCGACCGCAGCAGCGTCGCCCCGGCCAAGTCGGACGCCGCCGACGCCCGCGTCCTGGCCAACATCCTCCGCACCGACATGGCCACCCACCGGCCACTGCCCACCAACAGCGAACTCGTCCAGGCCGTCGCGGTCCTGGCCCGTGCCCACCAGGACGCGGTCTGGGAGAAGACCCAGATGGTCAGCAGACTCCGCTCCCACCTGCGCGAGTACTACCCGGCCGCCCTCCAGGCGTTCCACGGCGCCGACGCGCTGGGCCTCGACTCCAGGCACGCCCGAACGGACGCCGCCACCCCCGAGTTGACCGCCAGCGACATGAGATGTCTTGGTGGTGAGACCGCCTCGGGACCGTCCGAGGGCCTCGCCGACCGCCCGGCCGCCCGGGCAGCCGGGCGGCCGGCGAGCCGGGGCTCGGCCCGTGGGCGATGCTCGGCAAGACCTTCAAGGGGCTGACCGACCGGACGCTCGCCCGGGAGACCGGGCGGGACGCCCGGACGGTGCTGGTCCGGCCGGAACTGGTCGTCGAGGTCGCCTTCGACGGGCTCCAGCGCAGCCCCCGCTACCCCGCCGGGCCGGCCCTGCGGTTCGCCCGGGTGGTGCGCTACCGGCCGGACAGGAGCGCCGCCGAGGCCGACACGGTGTCCTCCGTACGGGAGTTGGCCACCGCCGAAGGCTTGTGAGGCCGTCCGCGCGGCCGGGTCCGCCGACCCGTCCGGCGAAGTACCGCGGGTTGAAACGCATCGTGCCGCAATGAGGGTTCACACGCAGGGGCCGAATCAGCCGTTCTCGGTCCGGCCACCGTACCCGTCCGTAAACGGACCGGTGACGGCTAGTTTGACCGTGACAACGAGAGGCGGCCGCCGGGCAGCCGGCGCCGCCCTGGCGAAAGGTGCCCGACATGCAGGTGAGCGTCGACCGGGACCGTTGCTGCAGCTCCGGCATGTGCGTGATGAACGCCCCCGCGGTCTTCGACCAGGACGACCGGGACAGTCTCGTGAGACTCCGTCAGACCGTCCTGCTGCCCGAGCAGTTCGACGACGTCAGGCTCGCCTCCGAGCTCTGCCCGGGCCGGGCGATCACCGTCACCGGGGACGAGCCCGCGCGGACCGGGGCCTGACGGACCCCGCCGCCGGCCCCGCAGGCCGCCGGGAACCTTCCCGGGCCCCGAACCCCACGAGAACACCCGCGACGTGAGGAGACCCCCGCCTTGACCACCGCACCCACCACCCCCGTCCTCCCGCTGCCGGCCCGGCACTCCGGCGGCTGCCCGTTCGGCCCGCCGCCCGCGTACTCCGAGGCCGCCGCCACCGGGCCGGTGACCAGGGCCGAGCTGCCCGACGGCGACCTCTGCTGGCTGGTCACCGGCATCGCCGAGGTCCGCACCGTGCTGTCCGACCGCCGGTTCAGTGCCGACATACGCCACCCGGCCTTCCCGCTGCTGGTCGCCGGCGCTCGCGAGCTGATCACCGACAATCCGGACTTCCTGCGGCTCGACGACCCCGAGCACGCCCGCCAGCGCCGCATGCTCACCGGGGAATTCCTGGTCAAGCGGGTGGAGGCGCTGCGCCCGGAGATCCAGCGGATCGTGGACGAGGCACTGGACCGGATGACCGCGGGCCGGACCACGGCCGACCTGGTCACCGACTTCGCGCTGCCGGTGCCGTCGCTGGTGATCTGCCTGCTGCTCGGCGTGCCGTACGAGGACCACGACCGCTTCCAGCGCCTGAGCCGCACGATGCTCAACCAGGAGAGCACCGTGGAGCAGCTCCGGGAGGCCCAGGAGGAGGTCCTGGACTACCTGCGCGACCTGACGGCCCGCAAGCGCGCACAGCCGGAGGACGACGTCCTCAGCCGACTCGCGGCGCGGGACGACCTGACCCCGGACGACGCGGCCGCCATGGGCGTGCTGCTGCTGGTCGCCGGGCACGAGACGACCGCGAACATGATCGCGCTGTCGACCGCGCTGCTGCTGGAGCACCCCGAGCAGATCCCCGGCCTGGCCGACCCGGCCACCCTGCCGGGCGCGGTGGAGGAGCTGTTGCGGCTGCTGACCATCGTGCACACCGGCCTGCCCCGGGTGGCGCTGGAGGACGTGGAGCTGGGCGGCGTCACCGTCCGGGCCGGGGAGGGCGTGATGGCGATGCTCTCCACCGCCAACCGGGACGAGGCGGTGTTCGGCGGCGCCGGCCATCGGGCGACGGACGAGCTGGACCTGTACCGGGACGCCCGGCGGCACCTGGCGTTCGGCTTCGGCGTGCACCAGTGCCTGGGCCAGCCGCTGGCCCGCGCCGAACTCCAGATCGCCCTGGAGACGCTGTTCCGCCGGCTGCCGGGGCTGCGGCCGGCCGGCGAGCGCGAGTTCCGTACCGAGTCGTTCATCTACGGGATGCGGTCACTGCCGGTGACCTGGTGAGCGGGGCCCAATGGAGGACTCTCACCGGAGTACCGGGCGGAGCTGTCCGGGCGATCATGTGCGGAGCCGGATGACGAGAGCGGCTGCGGTGACGGTGCCGAGGTGGACGTATCCGCGCTTGTCGTATCGGTTTGCGACCGCTCGGGTGTGCTTGGGCTTGTTGACGGCCCGTTCGACGGTGTTGCGCTTCTTGCTACCGCTTCTCGTCGAAGGCCGGTGGGCACCCGCCGCGTGAGCCTTTGCGCAGGCGGGCGGCCTGACTGTCCGCCTTCTCCGGGATCGTGTGCCGGATGCCGCGCCTGCGCAGGTAGGCGCGGCACGGGCCGTTGCTGCAGGCCTAATAGGTGTTGAGGGCTGGGAGTTGGATCAGCTCTGGCAGGGGCCGAGCGAGACGTCTTGCTGTATGCCGCGCTTCGAGCGCTTCGACAAGAGTGATGCGTGCGCGGCCCCTGCCGCTTGGGACGCGGCTGCCGTAGCGTGCCGTGGTTCGAGCCGTTCCCAGGGCCATCAGCAAGGGAGGCCAGATCACTCCTCGTACCACTGCTCTGCCCCGAGCCGGGCCTCGCTGATGGCGGCGTCACCGACACGGGCGGCACGCACCCACACGCCGAGGCTGTATATCTCCGTGTCCCCGCTGACGGGAAACCGCAGGCCGAGGTCGTTGTCCGTGAGGTACCTGCCGATGTCGGCTTCGACGGCGGTGACCGGCCGGCCGACGAGCGGGATGCCGTCGAGGAGGACCTGGGGGCCGGATCGCCCAAGGGCGGTGACCGCGGCAAGGAGCGGGCCGCGGCCTTGCTCCCACCCCCGGTAGTGCGCGCGGACGCCGGCGGCCTCGAACCGTTCCTCGGTCAGCCGCTCCTCCGCAGGGTCGCCCTGGGCCGCCCAGGGGGTGCCTGCGGGGAAGGGATGGTAGGTGCGGTGCGAGGATGCCGTCTCCCCGCCCAGGGCAGCCGACACCTGCTCCGGCGTCATCTCGAACCGAAGCGGCCCCACCCGCTCCAGCGGCACACACCCCCACTGCGGCCGGTCCCGCTCGGGCCGTACCGTCCATGGCCCCGGTTCGGGGTCGGGGCGCCGGGAGTTGCTGCGCCAACTGGCCACGTTCACGTCGCCGTACGGGTCCTCGGCCAGGCCGGGCGCGGTCACCAGCAGGTCGGTGATCATGGCATCCTGCCGCTGCTGGAAGCCCTCGGCATCCGGCAGCCACTGCTGGACCGCACCCACCGAGACACCCCACGCCGGCACGTCCTGCTCCCCTTCGGCGTTCGGCACTTGCGTCACCCCGCGCCGCAGCGCCAGGTGGCTGATGTCCGCGCGCACCTCGGAAGGCGCCCGGCCGACCAGCACCACACCCTCCAACAGCACCAGCGGCCCGCGATTCGCATTGATCCCCACGGCCACCAGTTGCTCCCGCGGTCCGAAGATCGCGCTCACTCCGTGCTGGCGGTACCGGTTCCACGACCGCAGACCGCCGCTGAGGACGCCGTCCGGAGCGTCCTCGCCCAGCGCCACGTTCACCTGTTCGGGAGACATCCCGAATCGCAGCGGCCCCACCCCCACCAGCGGCTCCAGCAACCAGCTCTCCCTGCCTCCGACTCCGGCGCCCATCCCAACCCCCATGCTGCGTACGGTCACCGGCACAATCGGCCTGCAAGGAACATCAACTTGGAAGACATCTTATTTGGAGTGTCGGCGGTAGCAGATGACGGCTGCGGCGATGCCGGCGAAGGCGGCGAAGTGGTCGACCTTGACCTCGTAGCGGCGGTGGAGTCGGCGGAATCCGTTCAGCCGGGCCACGGTGCGCTCGATCACACTGGCTCCACCAGTTCAAGCGCCTCCGCACCCGCTACGAGCGACGCGCCGACCTCCACCAAGGACTACTCGACCTCGCCTGCAGCATCATCTGCCTCCGGTGCCCTCGAAAGTCATTCCGAGACGATCAGCAAGTGCTGTGACCGGGACGGTCCACCGTGATCGGAAGGCGGCGAACGGGACGAGCGCACGCGCAACGGCTGGTATTACTGGGACATGCAGGAAGAGACGGCACGCTCCGCGATCGACACGTTCATCTCCGCGTTCAACGCCTCGGACGACAGCTATGTGACTGCCCTGCTCTCCCAGGCCCTGACCTCGGACGTGGTCTTCTGGGGGCCGTTGGGCCGCAGCGAAGGAATCGCGGCGGTCGAGCAGTTCGTGCTGGACATCCGGCGCCACCCGGCGGGGACCGGCACGATGGCGCGCTGCTCGGCGGTGGACATGCCTGACGAGTGGGCCCGGTACCAGTGGGTCTTCACCACGCCGGACGGAGGCCCCCGCCTTGCGGGAACGGACGTCGTCCATCTGCGGCGGAGCCTCATCGACCAGGTCATCGTCTTTGCGGGGGAGATCGAGCCGTCCCCCTCCTGAGTCGCCCTTCTGTCTCTGTCCTTCTCGTGCACTTGTCCCTTGCCGGCCTGGACCACCGACGCGTTCTACCACGAGAGCGCGGCCAAGGCACGCCTGCCCAAGGGATGCCTGCGGTGGGGTGGGCGGCGGCCGAAGCCACCGCGAGACGGTCAGGCGGCGGGCTGCCGGCCCTGGTTGTCGAGGTGGCAGCGGGCGGTCAGGCGTCAGGGTCGACTTCGGGGTGCGTGAACCGCACGGGCTTGCCCAGCGACCGGGCGTAGGCGATTTCGGCTCGGGTGCTGTCTCCGATGTAGTCGCCGACTACGAGCACCTCATCAGCGAGCCGGATCTTCGCCCGGTGCAGATCGTCGAGTCGAACCTTCAGCGCCTCGGCCTCGACAGGATCGGACCAGAGTTCGTGCGGCGACTTCATGTCACAGGCCGGTTTGACGACAATCCTGCCGGCTTTGGTTTCCCGCAGATCGGCCTCGTTCATCTCGGTCATGAAGCGGGTGGAGCCGCAGATCACGACGATACGCGGGAGGCTCAACAGCTTCTTCGCGTCGGCGAGCCTCTCCGCGGGGGTGAGCAGTTGCGGGTGTGACACTGGTTCCTCCTGGTGGCGTGGTCCAAGGGGTGCCTGCGGAGACGAGAACGAGGGTATCCAAGATCGTTTTGCGACGACCGACGTGGACACCCTCGCGACAGCACTCTGTGCGACGACCGACGACATGCCGAAGGAGCATCCCGACCTGGCGCTGTGCCGCCCGGCCACCACCTCGGCACCGTCCCTGGCAACCGAGCCCGGTCACTGATTGTCCGGCATGCTCTGGTCCCCATCACCTTTCGGATCCAGGTGAGCCATCAGGCCCAGGAATGTCCCTCCAATTCCTCCCGACTGAGCCGGGGACGCAGCAAGGCGCCTCGTGGCGCACATCAGGCGCTCGACGGTGTTGCGCTCTGTGCAGAACTCGACGTCGTGGCTGACAGGCCGGCCGCCCTGGCGGCCCTTCTTCTTCCGGTTGGCGCTCTGGCCCCTCTTCTCCGGGATGACCGCCTTGATACGGCGTTTGCGCAGGCATCTCCCGCCACTGCCCGCCCGTCCGTCCGTCCGGAATCGCCGAATCACGCCCTCGAACTGCTGCCGCAGCCGCTCCGGGTACGGGCCGTACTCGCCGATCGGCACGTACGGCTCGATCAACACCCGCTCCGCATCCGTCAATTGCGCTCGCGTCGCGCACCACGGTCTACCGGATGACCCGCCGCGAAGGTGAATCGTGCACATTGATGATGCCCGAATACGTGCCCGAGGGCCCGGCCCGCACAGAGCAAGAACTGGTTGCCCGAGCGACACGATGGGACGGCTGTGGCCGTGCGCCTGGCGCATGCTCCCGCGCGCTCCTTCCGCGAGCCGGACCGCACGCCGATCATGGACATGCTAACCGGAACGATCACCTACGCACGACGGCGTCGGTCCGCTTGTCCACGCCCCGCCCGCCGCCGTCGCCGTGTACGCCGGGAGTTCGCACCGGACACCGACGAAGCCCCATGAAAGGACCGCGATGGCCATACCCCTGCGCACGCGCCTGACCCGCATCGCCACGCTCGGCACCGCACTCCTCGCCGCCGTGGCAGCCGTCCCGCTCGTGGCGCCCCCCGCCGTGGCCGCCGCCGCGAACCCGATCTGTCTGAGCGGCCAGCTCCTCTTCGACTACCAGTCGGCCGAGGAGGGCCCGTCCAAGCCCACCCGGACCAGGCCCGTCCGCAACGCCAACATCCAGCTGTGGGGCCGCGAGAAGCCCACCGACCCCGCGCGCCGGCTCAACGTCAACGTGACCTACGACTACACCTCGTACCTCGACGGCTCCTACAACCTCTGCTACACCCCCACCACCACGACGACCATGAGCAGCATGTGGGTGCGGTTCGACGCCGAGAGCTCCCGGCTGTGGAGGACCGCGGACGCCAACGGCACCACGTACAGCCTGGACTCGCCGGTCCGGGAGAACGTCTCCGCGAGCACCTCCCTCGGTGTCCTGAAGCCCTCGGCCCAGACCTCGCGGGCCTGGCACGCCTTCGACACCCTCAACCTGCTGTGGTGGAACCGCATCAACCCGGTCAGCCTGTGCTGGAGCACGCACGAGCCGAACAACTCGGCCTGCACCGAGCTCACCGTCAAGTGGTACCCCGGTTCGACCGACGGGCCGCTGTACCTCGACAAGACGGTCTACCTCCCCGACGCCGACCCCGACGCCGAGCACGTCGTCCTGCACGAGGGCGGCCACTTCCTGATGGAGCGTCTCTACAACGGCGCCATGCCGCCCAACAGCATCTGCAGCAACCCGAACTTCGCCTGGGCGGCCAGCTCCCGCCCCTGCGCGTGGGTCGAGGGCTTCGCCAGCGCCACCGCCGCCTACCTGCTCGGCGACAACCGGTACGTCTGGGCGGACGGGAGCAGCAGCGCCTACGTCTACGGTGGCGGCTGGGACACCGGGGACCAGGTGTCCGGAAACGTGACCGGCTCGCTGCTCGACCTCTGGCGGCAGGTCGACGGCGGCTGGGCGGGCACCATCAAGGCGTTGACCGGGAACAGCCCGGCCAGCTTCGCCGAGTACTACAGGAACGTCCGGCCCGCCGCCAACCCGCCGCTCGCCACCACGGGCACGGCACTCGACCAACCGGCCCGACACACCATTCACTACGCTGTGACGGTCGTCGGCGACGGCAAGTACCACGGCCTCACCAACGGCAACAACCTCGCGCTGAGGCGGGTGGACCCGTGCTGGGTGGGCTCCAGCTCCCGGACCGACATGACCGCCTACGACACGTCCGTCCCCGAGCAGCGCTGGAAGCTGGACGCCAACGCGGACGGCACGGTGCGGATCTCCGACGGCTGTCCCACCCCGCGGGCCCTCACGTCCTTCGGGCAGTACAACGAGGTCGCCGCCCAGACGTTCGACCCCGCGGACCCGAAGCAGAAGTGGACGGTCACCCAGAACGACAGCGGCACCCTGACCTTCACCTGTCAGGCGACCGGCCTCGCCCTCAGCACCACGAGCACCAATGCGACCGTCCAGCAGGCGAGGAGCACGAACAAGACCCAGCGCTGGGCCGTCCTTCCGTAGACAGGCACGGCGGACCGAAAGCCGCCACCCATCGCCCGGGGCGGGGAGCCGACGGGGCCGACTTCCCGCCCCGGGCGATGGCACTTCTTCAGTGGCTCCGTCGGTCCGGCTCTCCGCACAGCCGCTGACGGCCGGCAGTGCTTCGTGAGAGCGGTCAGCGCCTTGGGGTGGGGCCTCGCGAGGACGCGAAGAAGGAGCAGCGTGGCCGACCAGCCCGACCAGCCCGGCCTGCTCACCGTCCTCGAAGGCGCCGACGGGAGCGGCAGGAGCGCCATCACCGAACAGCCGGTTGCCGTGCTGCGCAGCGCGGGGCACCCCGTCCGCCGCCTCGATCACGCCCGGCCGACCGGAGACCGGGCGCACGCCGCCCCGGTGCGCGCCGTCAATCAGCTCATCCGCTCGCCGACTGCCACCGAAGCCGGCTGGGAGCACCTGAGCCTGGCAGCAGCATCGCAGTACCACTCCATCGTCCACGCCCAGGTCGCCCCGGCCGTGGCCGCGGGCTGCCCGGACGCGGTGCTCGGCCGCGCGAGGTCCTGACCCGGGACGCGCAGGAGTACGGCGAGTTCACCGAGCCACATCGCCACCCGCCTGCGCCGCCTCGCCTCCCGGCACGGCCGGCCCGTCGTTCCCAACGGCACCCACCGGACCGCCGCGCAGGCGGCCACCGACCTGTGTGATCTGATCGAGCATCGCATCCGATCCGCCGTCCATGCCCCGGAGACGTATGACCAGCAGCCCGAAGCCCACCGTCGACGCGGTGGTCCTCACCATGAACGATCGCCCCGAGGAGTTCCCGCGGGCGATGGCCTCGCTCCTCGCCCAGGAGGGGGTCGACCTGCGCGCGGTCATCGTCGGCAACGGCTGCGAACCGGACTACGTGCCTGACGGCGTCACCGTCGTCACCGTGCCGGAGAACCTCGGGATCCCCGAGGGCCGCAACGTCGGAGCCGACAGCCTCGCCGGGCCCGACGAGGCGGAGTTCCTCTTCTTCTTCGACAACGACGCCATCCTGCCCGAGCGCGATGTCCTGGCCCGGCTCGTCGAGCAGGCCCGCCGCCACCCCGAGGCCGCCTATGTCCAGCCGCGCATCGCCGACCCCGACACCGGCGTCACCGTGCGCCGCTGGGTGCCCCGGCTGCGGGCCGGCGATCCGAGCCGGCCCGGCACCGTCACCGCGATGGCCGAGGGCATCGTGCTGATCCGCCGGGCGGACTTCGAGCGTGCCCGGGCACTGGCCGGGCCGCTTCTTCCTGTACCACGAGGGCTTCGACCTCGCGATGAGGATCTGGGACCAGGGCCGCACCGGCTTCTACGCCCCGGAGATCATCGTCCACCACCCCGCCAGCAACCCCGCCCGCCACGCCCTCTACCTGCGCCTGGTCGCCCGCAACCGGGCCTGGGTCGCCTACCGTCGCCTGCCCGTACCGCTCGTCCCGGTCTACATCACGTCCTGGATCGTCATCACGGCGATCCGCATGCGGCGCGACCGCGCCGCGTTGCGCACCTGGTTCGCCGGGCTGCGGGAGGGGCTGCGCGGCGGGCACGGCGAGCGCCGGCCGATCTCGTGGGCCACGGTGTGGCGCCTGACCCGGGCGGGGCGTCCCCCGGTCCTGTGACCCCCGGCTCGCTCGTGTCCCAGCCCCGGATCCGTCGGTGATTCCGGTCTTCCGGTCCGGCCGTTGGCTTCGTTCACCTGAAGAAGCAGCGATTGGTCAGCGGAATGGGCAGCAGTTGGTGATCTTGGGCGCTGTGGTTGTCCACCAGGAACGACGTCGCCGTTGGCTAAGCTCGCGGCCATGTGGAGACAGTCGGTGCAGGAAGTCTTTCCTGATGCAGGGCTTCGGGAGCCGGTCACGGCGTCCGACATCGTCGAGGCCGAGAGGCGGCTCGGGCGAGCTCTGCCAACGGACCTCGAACAACTGCTGCTGGAGAGCAACGGGGTGCTCGGCCACGCTCACGTGGACACGGTCTGGACCATCGATCAGATCGTCGAGCAGAACCTCCGCTTCTGGTCCGATGAGACCTTCGCCCAGCTCTACATGCCCTTCGACGCCCTCATGTTCTTCGGCGACAACGGGGGCGGTGATCAGTTCGCCTTCGTGCAGAAGCCGCAGCGCCCGGACGTGTTCGTCTGGGAACACGAGAGCGACAGCCGTAGGTGGGTGGCCAACAACCTGCGTGACTACCTCGGGCGTTCGCTGCGCGTCGGCGGAGACGACTGGTACCGGGAGTAACCGAAGCGATCCCGGGCCCGTTGTCGCGGATCCTCATCAGCGGTGACGGTCCTCCACCTTCCGGGCGGAGGACCGTCACCGCCCCTTCGGCGGCCCAAGCTCCTCACCCGGTGGGATGAAGGTGTCTGCGCTGTCGGCGTCCTCGACATGGCCGTACGCGTCGACCGTGATAGCCGTTGCCCGCCCGTTCGACGTGATCAGCCACGCGAGGACCTGCTCGGTCAGCGCGGTTCCGCCGGGACCCTGGTCCGTCCAGTGAGCCCGCCATCCTCCGCCGGGCACCGCGGCGACGACCTGGTCGGCCGGCTCCAGATGGGAGAAGTCCTCATAGTCCGTCACCGGACGAAGGGCTCCTCGCTGCCGGTCGACCACCAGCGCCGCCCTGGTGGCCTGGTCCCAGCCCTCCACACGCACCATGCGACCGATCTCAGTCTCGGTTCCGTTGAAGATCGCGATCCAGCCGGTCTGATTGAAGTAACGGAGATTCACAGCCCCATCATCTCGAACAGCGAAGGGCAGCCATCAGGACCCCGGCTCACTCTGCACGTTGACCAGTTGTGCTTCTGCGCACTGGCGAGTGCTCCGGCGATCCCCATCGCCGGGGGATGGCGTCATCTCTGGTGAACATTCACAGCACTCAAGATCGCCAGCTGCTGCCCAAAGTGCTGCCCAATCGCTGCTACTTCACGTGAACGAAGCCACGGCCGACAGCCCGGACTTCGGTGTGTGGTGCGCGCTGGAGAAGCCGTTCCACAGCTTCGGCCGGTGCGCCGCGTCCGTCTGCCACCTGTGGGCTCACAACCCGCTGGGCCTGTGCTTCAGTCACGCCCTGCGCTACACATCGGCGGGCAGACCCGGCGGTGCCAGGCCCGCCATCAAGCGATGGCACGTCCGATCGGATCGAGGCAAGACGGTGCCGCTCGCCTACGACGACGAAGCGGCCTTCCGGGCCTGGTGCGAGAACGCCAGAGCCGCTTTCCGTCCTGGTCAGCTGAGCTTGCGCGGCCTGTCGCCACTGCTGAGAGCAGAGTTCCAGCGGTGCCTGCTCGCACGCTCGCAGCGCCGTGAATACGGCTACTGGTCCATGCACTGGCTGCAGGACCTGGTCCACCAGTGCCGCATGCAGGGATGGAAGTCGGCTGCCGGTGCCGGGGCGCAAGCGGCACATCGTGGTCGACTGCCTGGGGCTGCTGCTGGCCGTGATGGTCACCGCGGCGAACGTGACGGACCGGGACGCCGCTGCTGGAACGTGTCCGGGCCCGCTATCGCAGGATCGTCCTGGTGTGGGCCAACGGCGGCCACGCGGGTCGCCTGGTCGGCTGGACGAAGCAGCAACTGGGGCTCGCTCTGGAGAATCGTCAAGCGCAGCGACGACGCCTCGGGGTTCGTGGTGCTGCCCGGACGCTGGGTGGTGGAACGCACGCTGCCCGCCGTGCATGAGCAGATGGTGCTGTGGTCGATGACGATACTCATGAGCCGCCGGCTGGCCCGGCGGCGAGCGTGAACCGTCCCGGGGTGGGTCCGGGCCTTCACCCGTGAAGGCCCGGACCCACGATCGAGGGCGTCATACTGCACGATCTGGTTCGCGGAACGGTCGAGGATCCGCAGCACGCGATGCCCACGTGGCGTCCCGGCTCCCCCCGGACACATACGCGCCGAATACAGAGGTGTCGAGATCCTTGAGGGACTCCAGTACCAGCGTGGCAATCGCAAAGCGAGGATCGCAGCGATCAGCGGCCTCGGGAACGGCGACGACCGTCATCCGGGCTGACACGCCGGCGAGGACGCCGTTGAGCGAGTCCTCGATCACAATGCATTCGTCGGGTGACGCGCCGAGGGCGGCGGCCGCGCGGAGATAGGCGCCCGGGTGGGGTTTGCCGTGTTCGTCGTCTTCGGCCGAAAACACGGCATCGAAAGATCGGTCAAGGCCGGTGCTCGCGAGCGCATGCCGAATCACCGACTCCGGCGAAGATGACACGACGGCCATCGCCCTCGATGCACGCGCGCACGCCGCGACGGCGTGTTCGGCGCCGGGTTTCAGCGCCACTGCCTCCAGCCCACGGCACACGGCGGCCACGATCTGCTGCTCGACGTCGTCGGGGTCGGCTTGAATGGTGGCCCGATCGAACCAGTAGGCCACCATGTCCCTTTGCCGCAGCCCGCGCGTCGCCGCCTGCATCTCCGTTGTGAGGTGCAGGCCAAGCGGACCGAACACTTCACGCTTTGCCGCGTCCCAGATCGGCTCGGAGTCGATCAGAAGGCCGTCCAGGTCGAATAGGACAATCGGTTGCATCGGTTGCTCTTTCGTTGGCGATCACGCGAGGACGAGACCGATTCGCTGCCCCGCCGTGCATGAGCAGATGGTGCTGTGGTCGATGACCATACTCATGAGCCGCCCGGCATGGACGCGACCTTCGAACCCGGCAGCGGCTTCGCTCGCGCGACGCTCTACGTCATGTGGGTCTACAAGTACGCGCGTTACGACCCCCGGCGATCCGCACGGAGGCGAAGAACATCGCGGTGCAGTTCACGAACTACTTCTGCGCGCATCCCACGAGCTCGAACCCCCTCGTGCAGGCGCTGCTCGCCGAGCTGTGGAACGCGTGAGCCGTCCCGAAGGCGTGAGCCCTCCTGGTTCGACCCTGTCGAGGATCTTGGTTGATCGGGCTCAAGTACCAAGGGTCCGCCAGGACTTCGGCCGGGGTACGCCGTTCTCGTCCAGGAAGGTCCGGAAGGCGGTCGGCGGTCCCGGTGACGGGGCTTCGCCACCGCCTGGCCGGCCGCTGGGCCGTTCGATGTGCACGGCGATGGCTGTGCGTACGTGCTGCGGGTGGGCTTTCGGCCGGCCTCGGTAGCGCCAGCGGCGCATGCCGTGTCCGTGGGCGAACTCGTCGATGATGCCCTCGCTACCGGAGCGGACCGCGTAGCGGGCCTTCCGATCGGGTGTCTGCTGCTCGGTGCGGACGCGGACCTGCAGGTCCCGGCCGGTCACCTCCCCCGGCCGGAAGCACCGCTACGGCCGGTAGGAGGGCGGGACACCGTCGTGGGGCAGGCGTTCGCGGCACCGGTGCACCGGACCACCCGGCCCGGCCTGCCGGCGCACGACGGTCTCCCGCTTCTCGGCCCGGCGCCGCCGGACGGCGGGCAGGCGTTCGGCCACCTCGCGTCCGCGCTCGTCGATCGGCATCGCCGTACGCGCCCGCTGTTCGTCGCGCAGGGCGTCGACCCGCAGGCGAAGGCGGCCGGCCCGGTCGCGGTACTCGCGGGCGGTGCGGTGGTGGTGCCGGGCGTCCTGGTCCGCGATCCGGCGCAGGTGGTCGCGGTAGGCCTCGGCGCGGCCGCCGATCCGTGCCCACAGTTCGAGTGCGGCGTCGACGTCGGCGAGGTCGCCGATGTCGGCGAGCGCCTGGGCGCGGACGATCCGGTGGTGGTGCTCGGCCTGGAGCAGGGCCTCGAACTCCGCCTGACGGGTGCGCTGCAGCTCGACGAGGTCTTCGCGCTCGCCGTCCCGGAGCGCGGGACGGCCGGACGGGTGGGCGGCGGCGAGTTCGGCGGCCAGGCGGGCCCGGCGGCGGGCCAGGTCGGCGAGTGCGGCGTCGGCCGCGAGCAGTCGGCCGTGGCCGGTGACGCGGTCGACGAGCGCCCGGACCTGCTGGTCGATGCGGCCGCCGGCGAGCATCCGTGCCTCGGCGCGGGCGGCACGGTCCTCGGCGTCGGCCACGGCCCGGTCCAGGCGCGCGGCGTGGTCGAGGGCGCTGCGCAGGGCCGTGTCGAGTTCGGCGTCCGACCAGCCGCCGAACGGGCGTTCCCGCCAGGCGGGAACGCCGGCCCGGACAGGGCGCCGCCCGTCGGGACAGTCGGCCGACTGCCCGACACCAAGCCGTTCGGCGGCCCGGCCGCGGGCGGCGTCGGCCCTGGCCCGCAGGCCGTTGGGGGCGGTGCGGGCCAGTCGCCGTTCGGCGGCGGCGAGCGCGTCGGCGGCCCGGCCGGCCAGGACGGTGTGCGTGTCCGCCCGGGTCTGCAGGGCGGCCGCGCGGGCGCGCTGGTCGTCGGTGGTGGCCGTCCGGCGGGCGGCGTCGGCGCGGACCTGGTCGTCGTCGGCCCGTTGCCGGGCGCGGGCGGCCAGGCGCCGGGCCGCGTGGACGGCGGCCAGCGCGTCGGCGGCCTCGGCCGCTTCGACGCGGGCGGCCCGTCCGCGTGAGACGGCCCGCCGTCGTTGCTCCTCGTCGGCGACGGTCGGGGCCGGACGGTTGCGCCAGGCGGTGATCGCCTGCTGGGCGAGGTCGTGGTCAGCGGCCTGGATCGGCTCCTCGGGACGGTCGCCGAGCGCCCGCGTCTCGTGTCCGTGGTCCCACAGGTCGCGGTAGGCGGCGACGAGCGCCGCCGCCCTGTCCCAGAGCGCGCGGTGGGGGTGGGCCGGGGCTGGTGCGGGGCCGAGCACGTCGAGCCAGGTGGGGCCGGTGGCGGCGAGTTCGGCGGCGTGCTGCCGCTCGTCGGGCAGGAGCTGGGCGGCGCGCCACAGGCCGCGCTGCTCGGTGCGCGCGGCGGCGGGGGCGTCACCGGTGGCCCGGGTGGCGCGGAAGCCGGCCAGGTCGCGCCAGGCAGCTGCGGCCGCGATCCGGTCGGCCCACGGTCGGGCCCGGTCGGCGTCGGCGGGTTCGGGCCCGTAGGCGGCCGCCCAGCCGGTCCCGGTGTGGGCGTTCGCGCGGGCGCGGGCGGCGAGGCGTTCCGCCCGGACGGTGGCGTGCGCGGCGAGGTCGTGGGCGAGGGTGACGCGCCGGTCGCCGGGGTCGGCGTGGGGCAGCACCAGGCCCATCGCCTCCAGCAGCGCGGCGCCGGGCAGGGCGCAGGGCGGGGCCCAGTAGGTCGGGGCGGTCGCGGGGCGGGGCGCGCCCTCGGGCAGGCGGAAGCGCTCACCGCGGTGTTCGACCAGGGTGTCGAGGCGGGCGACCACGATGGCGGCCAGGTCGCGCAGCGGCCGGCCCGTGCGGTGGTCGGTCTCGTTGCCCCGCTCGTCCGCCCAGGCGGCGCGCAGGAGCCGGTCGGTGTCGTGGCCGTCGTCGGCCAGGCGCGCGCAGCGGGCGCGCAGGGCGGGCCAGGCCTCGGCGGCGGCCAGGCGGGAGGCGGCGCGGCCGCCGAGCAGTGCGGCGATCGCCCGCTGCGCGGCCTCGGCGTTGAGTTCGTCGAGGACGTGGACGAGGCGGCTGGTGGAGGTCGCGAGGGACTGGGCCTGCTCCTCCTGGCGGCGGGCGGTGGCGCTCGCGGAGAGCCGGGTGCCGTCGCGCTCGACGACGGCGTGCCAGATCTCGCGGGCGGTGCGCGGGTGGCCGGGTTCGCCGCTGTCCCCGTCGGGGGGCTCCTGGGTGATCAGGTAGGCGTGGTTGCCGTAGCGGCCGCGGGTGAGGGCCGGGTAGACGCCGTTGCGGTTCCAGCCGGTGTCGAGCAGGGCGCGGCCGACGTCGACGGTGACGCCCTGGCAGCGTGCGGAGGTGATCGCGTAGCCGAGGTCGACGGCGTCGGCGACGTAGGCCGGGGGCAGGGTGACGGTGCGGCGGGTCCGCTGGTGGCGCACGGTCAGGGAGCGGTCGGCGCCGACGGCCTCGACCGTCCAGGTGTCGCCGTTGCGGACCCACTGGCGCCGGTCGGCGGTGGCGAGGCGGCGGTCGTTCACCCGGGTGACCACGATGTCGCCGGCGCCGGCGCGCCCGCGGGCGCCGAGGTCGGCCGTGCGCCGGTCGTCCACCAGGCCGCGGGCGATGCGGTCCTCGCGGGCGAGGCGGGACAGCTCGGCGACGGCGGCGCCGGTGGCGGCGATCATGACGGAGGTCAGGCCGTCCTCGACGTCCCGCCGCCAGTCCTCGAAGAGCCGGCGCATGACCGGGGCGGCCGGGCCGCAGTGGATGCGCCCGCGCAGGTCGTACGCGTCGAAGGCGGCGGCGGCGTCGCCGATGGACAGCCGGCGGGCCGCGTCGACCTCCCACTGGCGGACCGTGCCGCCCGGGTCGCGGAAACGGCGGACCTCGGTGAGGCGGACGACGGCGTCGGGGACGGTCTCCTCGATGTCGGCGAGCGCGCCGCCCGCTCCGGGCGAGCCGAGCTGGCGCGGGTCGCCGATCGGCAGCAGCCGCCCGCCGGCCTGCCGGACCTGGCCGAGCAGCGCGGCGAGATCGGGGGTGGAGGCCTGGCCGGACTCGTCGACGATGACGATCGTGCCGGGCTGCAGCGTCCAGTGACGCAGGCCCCGCCCGTAGCGCTCGGACATGGTCCGCCACCTGGCGATGTTCTCCGCCCGGATGCCCGCCTCGGCGGCGAGCAGGTCGGCCTGGACCTGGCCGCCGGCCAGCCCGATGACGGGGATCCGATGGGCCTGCGCGACCTCCCGCACCAGGCGCATGATCGTGGTCTTGCCGGTACCGGCGGGGCCGACCACCCACGTGGCCCGGGTGTCCGCTCCGAAGATCCGGCGCACCGCCTCGCGCTGCTCGTCGGAGGGCGCGAAGCCCCGCCCGCTCTCCCCGGCCGCGAGGACCCGGTCGACCTGCTCGGCCGTCAGGCGGTGCACCGGCACGGGGGTCGTGGACGCCTCGACGAGGATCCGCTCGGCGGCCCGGATGCCGTGGGAGGTCCACACCCGGGAGCCGATCTCGGCGAACAGCGACGGACGGTCGTCGCAGCGGGCGTACCGGGCGGGCAGGGGCACCGCGTCGGGCGGAGTCAGCAGCTCGCACCGGACGGGACTGAGGACGCCGTCGACGACCCGGGCGAGGAGCCGGTGATAGTCCTCGCGCAGGTGGGCGCCGACCGCGGTGAGCCGGCGGCACGCCTCGGCCTCGACGTTGGCGCGCGTCCAGGTCGCGCGATGGCTCTCCAGCTCGGCGAGCACCGCGTCGATCGCCCTCGGAACGACCATCTGGTCGGGGCCCGGCGCGGAGTGGGCGGCGCAGCTACGGGCGGCGGCCCGCAGCAGCCTGTCGGGACGCCTGATGCCGTACGCCTTGGCGCGGCGGCGCCACTGCCGGCGCTCGCCGTCGACGGTGGTCGCGGTCTTCGCCGGACGGGACTCGAGCGTGGCGGCCTGGGCCAGCTTGTACTGCTCGGCGCGCTCGGGCGCGCGGCCCTCCCGGACCGTGAACTGCGCGATCATCCGGGCCAGGGCCCGCTCGGTGGCCTCGCGGCGCTGGGAGAACCCGCGCACCGCGCCCAGGGGCACCCCGAGGAACTCGCGCACCGGTCGCTTCGCGGGCCGGATGCTGTCCTGGCGCACCCCGGCGCGAATGCCGAACTCGGCGTGCATCTCGCGCTCCAGCTCCGCGGTGTACGCCTCCGAGAGGGCGACCGCGATCCGGTGCAGCTGGCGCGCGTCCAGGGCCAGCCAGCGACCGTCCTCCGCCCGCACCTTGCTGCTGATCGCCAGGTGCCGGTGATACGCCGGATCGCCCGCCCGGCTGCTGCGGTGGACGAACACGCAGGCGATGAAACCCCTGGCACGGACCTGCACCTGGGAGGCGGGCGTCGGGCCGGTCCGGGTGATGCAGGCCTCGCGCTCGACACGTTCGAAGACCCGCCGGAAGGCGCGCCCCTCGACGGCCTCCAGCCGGGCCCGCTCCTCGTCGTCGGCGCACCCCCACAGCACGCTGAAGCTCTTCACCGGGGAGAACACCATCTCCCACCCGCAGCGGGCGGTCCGGTTGCCCTCCTTCTCCGCCTTCGCCCGCAACTGGAGCAGCCGCTCCCCGGTGGCCTGCGGCTCGGCGGCGGCGTACCTCTCGTACAGCTCCTCGGCGCTCGGGTAACGGCTCCAGCGCCGGCCGAGCGGGCTGCCGTCGACCGGGCTCAGGGCGTCCTTGAACAGGGCGTCGGCGGCCTCCTGGGTGACCCGCCGGCCGGCGATGCCGAGCTCGGCCGCCTGCGCCCCGAGCCACACGCCCGGGGTGTCCCCGCCTCCCTCCCAGTGGGCCGCCAGCGACCGCGCACCGGTCCTCACGTCGTCGCCGGCGACGGTGGAGAGCAGGTAGTCGATGCCGCTGCCCGCGCTGATCGGGTGAAGGGTGATCACCGGCCGGCCCCGGGCCTGTCGCGACCCGTCGGGGCACCGGTGACGTACCGGCCGGTCCGGCGGCCGACGGAGCAGGGCACCTGGCGCACTCCTTCGGGAGCGACGGGGATAGCAAGAGGTGTGCTGTTCTTGATCAGGCTAGTTGCCCGTTCGCTCTCGCTTCGGCATCTCGTCCGTGTCCGCTGCTCTTCCTCGATCACCTCTCTCCCGTCCTGGTCGTCTCTCCGTCGCCTTCCGATCCGCTCGTGATCGGGCAACTCCGGAACGCGTATTCCTTCTGCCGGGCGACAACGCGGGGCGGCTCACCCGAAGGTGCTGTACTCGGGCACGGTGGGACGCCAGGATCGCGCCATGACCTCACACAGGAACGAGCAGATGATCGACCGGCGCGCGGCCCTGAAGCGGCGCCAGGAGCTGGAACGCGAAGACCTCCGGCAGCGACAGACCCGCCAGACCTCCGCCCTCACCGCGATCGACCGGGCCAAGGAGCGGGTCGAGCTGGCCCAGGGAGAGCTCGCGAGGGAACTGGAGAAGGCCGTACCGCTCTTCGACGGCGACATCGAGGAGCTCGCGGAGACCGCCGGGATTCCCAAGCGCGACGTACAGGCCGCGTTGAAGGGGCGGAAGGACATCTCCGCCCGCATGGCAGAGCTCACCTTCCCCTCCCCCGCAGCAGCCCCGGCGAGCGGCGAAAAGCAGGACACCCAACGCGACCCGGCCGACGCCTGACCACCGCACCGGACGGTCCGCTGCCGTCCGCGCTTCTCACCGACCCCGGCGGCGCACTCGTGCGACGCCCCACCGCCCCCGGCATCCCCAGCCGCCCGGGCCGCCGCTCTCGTGCAGCTCGCGCAGGACATGCCCCCGGCCGTCCTCGCCCCCCATGCTCGGCCTCGACCTCAGCACCCTCACGCGATGGCACTCCCGGGCCGCGACCGACTGGACCGCCTACCTCCAGGCCCGGGGTGCCGCCCGGCCCGCCCACGTCGACATGAGCGGCGGCGCGCCGACCACCGGGTGACGGTACGACGGTCGGCTGTCCCCGGCCGGTAGCCCCAGCCTCATGATCACCTCTGCCTGGTGGCGTCGCGGCGCCACCACTTCTGCCGCGCTCGCCCTCGTCCTGGCCTCCACAGGCGCGCCAGCAGCGGCAGGCGCAATACCGCCGGCCACCTCCGCAGCCACCGCCCAGCACCGGCAGCTGCCCGAACCGCCTCCGGCCGACCAAGCCCGAGCCGAGCTCGACGAACTCGCCGTCGAGGCCCCGCACTCCATGGACGGGTACTCGCGCGAGAAGTTCCCGCACTGGATCAAGCAGTACGGCACCTGCGACACCCGTGAGGTCGTCCTGCAGCGCGACGGCCGGGACGTCGTTCAGGACGACCAGTGCCGGGCGGTGGCCGGCGGCTGGGTGAGCGTCTACGACGACAAGGTGTTCACCGACGCCAAGGCCCTCGACATCGACCACCTGGTATCCGCTCGCCGCTTCGTGGAGGGCTCCTGCCACTCGGCGCCGACACCTGGACCACGGACAAGCGCCGCGCCTTCGCCAACGACTTGAAGCACTCCCAGTTGCTCGCGGTCTCCGCGGCTTCGAACAGGGCTAAGGTCGACAAGGGCCCCGACGCCTGGCGCCCGCCGTCAATCGCCTACAGCACTCCGCCAACCCGCTCAAGCTGGTCTCGCCGGCCAACGTCAAGGACATGAGCCACGTGCCCCTGGGCGTCGCGCAGGCCCGCTCCGCGGTCGCCAAGTTCGGCCCGGACGTGGTGCTCGGCACCGGCGGCTACGTCGCGGTGCCGGTCGGGATGGCCGCCCGGATGTGTCACCGGCCGCTGGTGGTCCACGAGCAGACCGTCCGCCTCGGCCTGGGCAACCGGGCCCTGGCCCGGATGGCGACCCGGGTCGCGGTCTCCTCCGAGTCGACACTCCAGTTCCTGCCCGAGTCCGCCCACGCCACCGCCGTGGTGACCGGCAACCCGGTCCGCCCGGAGGTGCTGACCGGCCAGGGCGACGAAGCGATCCAGACACTCGGGCTGTGGGGCTTCGACCGCTCCCTGCCGACCGTGTACGTCACCGGCGGCGCGCAGGGCTCCCAGCAGATCAACGAGTTGGTGGACGGGATCCTGCCGTGGCTGCTCGGCCACGCCAACGTGGTCCACCAGTGCGGGCCCAGCCACGAGGAACGGCTTCGGGAACGGACGGCGGCGCTGCCGGAACAGTTGCGCTCCCGGTACCTGGTGACCGGCTTCGTCGGCCCAGAGCTGCCGGACGTCCTCGCCCTTGCGGACGTGGTCGTCTCCCGCAGCGACGCGGGAACGCTGGCCGAGCTGACCGCGCTCGGGCGGGCCGCGGTGTTCATCCCACTGGCGACGTCGGCCGGGAACGAGCAGGAGCACAACGCCCGCCACCTGGCGGAGGCCGGTGCGGCGGTCGCCCTGCTCGACCGGGCCACTCCGGACACCCTCCATGCCGCGATCGGCCCGCTGCTGACCGACCCGGCCCGCCGCGCGGACATCGCGCGACGGGCCGCCGAGCACGGCCGGCCGGACGCCGCCGACCGTCTCGCTAGGCCGTGCGGGCACCGAGGAAATTCGCGGCGCGCTCATGCAACTCTGACGCCCCAGGAATGCTCCGAATGCGTGCAAGGCGGGCGCGCATGTCGGTCACGGCGTCGTCCACCTTCACCGACCGGACGCCTTCGGCCAGCGCGAGGAAGTTCCCCCACGTCGAGAAGGCGGCTTCGTAGTTCTCCTGGCGGACCTGGACGGTGCCGAGATCTGCGAGGACGATGGCGTGGCTTCGGCGCCGGTCGAGTCCGTGGACGTCGAGGGCGACCTGGAGGTGTTCCTGAGCTGCGTCGTAGTCGCCGAGTCGGGCGAGGATCATGCCGGAGTGGTGGGCCCAGCGGCCGATGCTGAAATGGCTCGCCCAGGAGTCGCCGGGTTTCGGTGACGACCGTTCGATGTGTCGCTGGGATGCGGCGAGGTACGTGGTGGCCGTGGCACGGTCGCCGTCCTGTGCTGCGGCGTCGGCGAGGGTGGTCTCGTAGTAGGAGAGCGCCTTTGGGTCGTCCAGGCGCTTTGCCTGGTCGACGCACTCCTCCGCTATCTGCACGGCGGCGGCCCTATAGCCGAGGTCGATGGCCTGCACCGCGAGGCCACGAAGCGCGGTGGCGGCGAGTTCGGCGTCGCCGGCCTCCGCGGCCAGCCGGTACGAGTGCGCGTAGTACTTCTGGGCGACGCCGTGGTTGCCCTCGTCCTGGGCCATCCACCCGATGAGGTGGGTCAGCTGGGCTGTTCCGGCGAAGAGCTTCCGTCCAGTGTCTTCCGACCATGCCCCGTCCAGCCAGGGGGCGACATTCTCCACAAGGTAGTGGACCGCGAGGTGCCGGGCGTGACCGCCGCCGAGTTCCGCTGCGGCGTCCCCGAGCGACTTGACCATCTGGCGGACAGCGAGGACTTCGCCCTGGCCGACCCGGACCGTCGCCCCGGAACTGGCCGTCACCCTGCGGGTGATGCTGTCGAGATCGGGCAGGCCAAGGGCCGCGAGCGCATAGCCGCTGGAGGCAGCCATGAATTCCCGGCGAATCACTTCGCTCCTTCCCAGCGCGAGGACTGAGGCCACGGTATCGCCCGTGCCGTCCTCGGGCACGTCAGCTTGCGTCACGGACGCATCATCAGATAAGCCCAGCACCTCGCAGATGTAGGGCCACCAGTACTTCGGCGCCCGGCCCTGCTTCTCCCACCGGTAGACCTGCCCGCGCCCCGGACCCTTCTCCCCCCTCCCCTCGATCTTTCCCAGTTCAACGGCAAGACGCTCCTGAGACCAGCCCCTTGCGATCCGCGCCCTTTTGATCAACTCGCCGGTGGAGTCATCTCCCGACACGGCGCCCCTTCCCTGGACTACAAGCTGGCCTACATCTGGCTCACAAGTGGCGTACGGACTGGCAGCTATTCGCGGACAGCGACGAGGCGTTGACTGTCAGTCAGCCGTCGGGGGCTGAAAACCCTGGCTGGGTGGCTCTTCCCAGGTCTAAACGCGGCCATGCCACCGATCCCTACCTGAGGTGCTGCGTCATGAGCGTGCGATTTCGCCAGTTCGCCCTGCCCCGCGTCAACGAGTCCGTCCCCAAGAGCAGGGACCTGGTCAACGGCGTACTCCAGGGCTGGACGACCGTAGGCGAAGAGGCTCACGACAACCTGAACCTCATCACCTCCGAGTTGGTTACGAACGCCGTCGAGCACACCAACTCGGACACCATCCTCCTCACCATCCACCTGAACACCAGGTCCCGGACGGTGATGGTCGGCGTCCAGGACGACAGCCTGACCCTGCCGACCGCCCGCCACGCGGCGACCGACGACCAGTCCGGGCGCGGACTGTGGCTCATCGCCGCGCTGGCGAACCGGCACGGCGTCCAGGCTACCGAGGCGCCGAAGTGGGTCTGGGCCGAGGTCGCCCTCCAGCCGCTGACCCGCGAGCAGGCCCGCCGCAACCTGCTGCGGCAGATCGTCTTGGTCAACAAAGTCCGCCCGATCCTCCAGGCGCGGAACCTCTCGGCCGCCTGACACCCCCACCTTCCGCCCCAGCCCGTACGGACCGTCCCCCGTGCCGGGCCGACCCGTCACGCCTCCGTGACCCTCATCCCGCCGATTCCGGAGAGAGGCACCAGTGACCACCCACGTCGAACGGACGACACGACCGCAGACCGGCCGCCTGCGCGAAGCCCTGCGGCTCGCCGTGCCCGGGGCCCCGGCTGTCGCCGCAGCCGAGACCGAGCGGCTTCTCGTGAACCCGGTCAAGCTCCGCAACCACCTCACCGAACACCTCGGCGACCACACCGGCCGCGTCCTCGTGGCCGGCACCCTCGACAGGCGGCTCGTGCTGGTCGAACAGCAGGACGGCCGCTGGGTCGTCGCCGACCTCTCGGGCGAGAGCCACGACACCCGCCACTGGCCGGCGTGGCTCACCGGCCACATCGAGATCGACACGCCGGACTCCTGGCTCTCCCTGGCCGACCTGGACGACGCCGCGGTCTACCGGTTCACCAAGCCGGACGTCCTGCTCGCCGCGCTCTACCACCCCGAGTACTTCCCGCTGCCCCGCTTCCCGCTCGGCATCAGCGACGTGGCCAGGGCCGCCCGGTCCACGCTCACCGGAGAGGTCTCCCTCCTCGACATGCAGCTCGGCACCACGCTGACCGGCCTCACCATGGCGGTGGCCGAGAACCGGCCCGACATCCTCGGGATCAGCGCGACCTTCGGCCAGCACGACCTCATGATCGAGCTGCTGGACGCCGCCTACTCCCTTGAATCCCCGCCGATGGTGGTCGCCGGGGGCAGCCTCACCGCCCGCAACGAAGCCCTTCTCCTGGAGCGCTACCCCAAGCTCCTGATCGCCCGAGGGGCGGGCGAGCCCACGATCAAGGGCCTCCTCGCCCACTGGCACGGCGACATCCGGCTGGACCAGGTCGACGGCATCGGCTACAACGGGGCCGCACGCGGCGAGGGCACCCTGACCATCGGACGGCGCCGCACCGCCAAGCCGGTCAGCAGCTCGCAGGACGACATCTTCCCCGAGCTGGACCTGCTGCCGGCCACCTTCGAGCACAAAGGCGTCGCCCAGGCCGAGGGCTCGCGCGGCTGCACGAACTACTGCTCGTTCTGCCCCCGCGGCCACAAGGGGACCTGGTACGGCGGCCACCCGGAAGCCTTCCCGTGGCTGCTGGAGGAGATGAGCCACGTCTTCAACCAGTACCCGCACGTCTCCCGGACCCTCTACATGGTGGACGAGGAATTCATCGGCCGCGACGAAGGGGCGGTGCCCCGCGCACTGAGCATGGCCTCCACCCTCCACCACGCGGGCTTCGCGTGGGAGACCAGCTGCCGCATCGACCAGGTCGTCCGCCTCGACCGGGACTCCGCCTGGCACCGCGAGCGCGCCGACATGTGGCGCCGCCTCGTGCAGCAGGGCCTTCGCCGCTGCCTGTTCGGCGTCGAGTCCGGGGTCGACTCGATCCTGGAGCGGTTCAACAAGGAGACCATCGGCGAGCAGAACGCCGTCGCCATCCGCACCCTGTCGGCGCTCGGCGTCCCCACCAGGTTCACCTACATCAGCTTCGACCAGCTCATGACGTTCGAGGAGCTGAAAGCCACCTACGCCTACCAGGGCCGCACCGACCTCCTCCTGCGGCCGATGCCCGGCCTGCCGGTCCAGGAGATCGTCGAAGGCGTCCAGGACCCTGAGTGGGTGGCCTGGGCCTCCTCCGGCAGGCCCCTGCACAGCGGGATCTCCTACATGCTCGTCAGCATGGAGTGCCTGATCGGCGCCGCTTACACCAAGCGGGCTCAGGCCGCCGGGCTAACCGGCGAGGTTCGGCCGTCCATGGGCCGGGTCGACTCCCGGTTCGCCGACTGGCGCATCGGCGTCGCCAGCCAGTGGGCCCAGCTCTGGGTCGACCGGAACTTCGCCCTGGACTACACCTTCAAGTCCCTGGAGAAGATGCTCGACGGCGAGCCCCGCAGCATCGTCCGGGCCGCCAGGATCGTCCTCAAGTACGCCGCCTACCAGGTCTTCGGCCGCATGATCGACGCGATCGAGCAGACCCCGCTGGCGCTCGGTACAGCGGGTGCGGAGGCCGCCCTCGACACCCGCCTGCGTACCGAGCTGGACCAGGCGATCCGGGACCTCTCCAAGAAGATGGCCGGCGGCATCGAGCACGTCCTGCGCAACATCCCCAAGGACTTCGCCGACATCCTCGCCAAGGAGTACCTGCGCTGGGACCAGAGCACCGAGTGGCGGTCCATCAACGCGTCCGATCCCTGCGGAACCTGAGGAGACCACCATGGAGAAGCGCAACGTCCCCGGCCTCGGCCACATCTCGGCGATCGGCGCCGGATGCTGGACCATCGGCGGTCTCGCCGCCAACGACGGCGTCCCCATCGGCTGGACCGGCGTGGACGAGGACGAGGCGTACAACGCCCTCGTCCGTGCCCATGACCTCGGCATCACCCTCTACGACACCGCGGACGCCTACGGCCACGGCCGGTCCGAGCGCTTGGTCGGCAGGCTTCTGAAGACGTCCAACCGCGACCGGCTCACCATCTCCAGCAAGGTGGGCTACATCCGAGGCGACGCCGCCCACCCGTACGAGCGAAGCCAGATCCTCCGGCAGTTCGACGCCACCCTGGACAACCTCGGCACCGACTACCTCGACCTGTACTTCCTCCACAGCTCCGACTTCGGCGCCGACCATCGCTACCTCGCCGAAGCCGCGAGGACGCTGCGGGAACTGCGCGACGAAGGCCGGATCGGAGCAGTCGGCATGCGGGCCCCGCACGAGTTCTGCCAGGCGTGGGCCGAGGACGTCACCCACCCGCGCTGCGTGGAGGCGTCCGCGTTCATGCTGCGGTTCGCCGTCGTCCAGCCCGACGTGCTGACCGTCCGCTACAACATGCTCAGCCCCCTGTACGACCCCATGGACACCGACATCTTCGACCTGGCCGGCGAGTGCGGCGTCGGTGTCCTCATCAAGCAGGCACTCGGACAGGGGCTGCTGATCGGTGCCCACAGCGCCGAGCTGCCGCGTACCTTCCCTCCGGACGACCACCGCCGCGACGACCCGAAGTTCAGCCAGGCCGCCGTCAGGGCCGTCCAGCACGGCCTCGGGCGCCTCGGGGAGACCTTCGGTTACACCCGGGCCGACGTGACCCGCGTGGCCCTCCAGTACGCCCTCCAGCGCTCCGAGGACGCCGCCGTACTCCTCGGCTTCCGCACCACCCAGCAGATCAGCGCCAACGTCGCCGCGGTGGGCGAACCGCTCACCGCCGACGAGATCGACCAGATCCAGACCGTCATGGCCTCCGTCCGCGAGACCATCACCTCACTGACCGACACCCAGGAGAAGAACCCGTGAAGTACACCGAGGTCGAGCAGAAGTTCAAGCTCCTCAGCGACCCCCAGGAGTTGAGGGACCAGCTCGCTGCCCGGGGCGGAAAAGCCGGCCAGCCGACCCGTCAGGTCGACCACTACTACAACGCCCCCCACAAGGACTTCCTCGCCGGAGACGTGATCTCCGAGTGGCTGCGGGTCCGCATCGAGGACGACGGTGGCGCCTCCCTGAACTTCAAGCGGTGGCACCCGCTGGAGGAGAAGATCAAGACCCACTGCGACGAGTACGAGACCACCGTCTCCGACGCGACGGCCGCCCAGCACATCCTGGACTCCCTCGACTTCACCGAGCTCACCACGGTCGACAAGACCCGCGAGGAGTGGTCGGTCGACGGAATCGCCGTCGCCTTCGACAACCTGGGCGACCTCGGCGACTTCATCGAGTTCGAGTACAAGGGCGACGCCGAGAGCATCGAGGAGGCCACGGCCAAGATCGAGTCCTTCATCGCCGGTCTCGACATCAAGCTCGGCGACCGCATCCACGCCGGCTACCCCCACCTCGCCCTCGGCCTGGTCTGACAGCCCCGCCAGCGGCCGTGCCGACGCTGCCCCCGCCAGCGTCGGCACGGTCACACCAGGTAGGGCCGCTCGATCTCCTTGATCGTGCAGAACAGCAGGTTGAGGATCTCCCTTATCGGGTACTGCGGCATCTCCACCGGCGCCCCGCCCCGCTCACCGGCCACCTCCTCGGACCGCCAACGGCACCACTCCGGAGGCCGTCGAAGCAGGTAGGCCAGGCTCTTGGTCGGGTCCCTGGCGCTCAGGCTCTTGAAGTAGGTGGCCAGCACGAGAACGGCCTGCGGGGATAGCCAGATCATCGAGTTCTTCGGGGTCTACGAACACGGCCTCGCCAGAAACCCTCCGCAGCCGCGTGTCTGCTGGGTTCCAGGTTCCCGCGAAGACCGTGGTCGAAGAGATGACGCCCGGGAGCCCCGAATCCCAGCTACCTCACGTAGGTCTCCAACGGCAATCCCGTGAAGCCATCCGGTGTCGATCAGCCGATTCGCCGTGTGGAATGTGTCCCGCTCGGGATAGGTCATCTCTGTCGCCAGCACCGACCACCGCCGTGCCGACGATGACCCGGGCCGCTGTACTAGGACCCGGCCTGAGCGCGTGCTGACAACCACCGCCACCCCTTGGCGAGAGTTCCGACTGTCCGGATACTCGGCAACGCTTTCCTGGAACATGAGACTAGGCTACGTCTCGGGAGCGTTGAATCACCCGATGTTCTTTTCCATCGTCCAGCTCGGGCATCATCTCGCACCCAACATCGGAATTCGCGGTGAACCATTTCTCTTGCACCGCCAAGAACATGACACATGGGAACATCCATTCAATATCATGCTCGGAAGATATCGAAGGGGTGAGATATGAACGGGGCGACTCCGCCAATCGGCTTCCCTCCTTTACGGTCAGCCCCAGAGATCGCAGAGCCGTCTCGGGTCAGGAGGCTCCCAGTCGTCATTGAGCCGCATCCTGGCGAAGCGTTCCCATCCTGGATAGGAAGGCTTGCCTTCGTTCTGGGGGATAGGCCCAGGGCAGCTCGCGCGCGCGATGGGGTTGGAGATGAGACGGGCTTCGTCGATGACCAGGCCGGCGTTCTTCGGCGTCCTCCTCACCGACCGCAGCCGCGCCGCACTGGCGATGTCTACTGGTCTTCCGGGCACCGTCCTCGACGCCATGCACCTCTCCCGCTACGACGGAACCCTGCTCGACATGAGCGCGGTAACGCAGGAGAGCGAGGTTTCCCCGAGGACGGTCTGGAGCACTCAGTGGGTCCAGCTGTACGCCTCGCGGTGCTGCCCGCGCTGCCTCGCGGAGAACACCGTGTGGCCGCTGTGGTGGCGTCTGGAGTCAGCAGCCGTGTGCCCCCGGCATCGCTGCCTTCTCCTGGACATCTGCCCGTCGTGCAACATCCGCTTCCGGCGCGGCAACCAGCAGATCCCGCGCGGCCTCCTGACCAACCATGGAGTCCTCGACCCACGGCTCTGCGGGAACCGCGCCCGCGGCGCCGGGGGCCCGCAGTCGGTCCTGTGCCAGCATCCCGTCGCCGAACTCCCAGTCACCGGGCTGACCGACGACACGGTCCTGGCCGTGCAGGAGCTGATGCTCAGCGCTGCCAACAACCAGCCGATGACACTGCTCGGACAGACCGTGTCCAGCGCCGAGTGGTTCTCCGGCGTGAAGTACCTCATCGCGATGGCCAGGTTCACCGTGACCGACGCCGAAGTCGACAGTCTCCCGGCCGCCACTATCTCCTCTATGGTCGACTACCAGCACCGCCGCGTGACGCTCGGCCGCCTCGGGCCCAAACTCCAGAACGGCCCGGAGACCGCTGCGGAAGCCGCCGCGCTGTACTCGCTGGTGGGCCCGATCGTCCTCGCCCCGGACGTCGGAACGGCTCACGAAAGGCTCGGGCCTTGGGTTCACCGAGTGGCGCAGTACCGGTCTAGGTCGCGAAACAGGGACCCGTTCCTCCACGTCGACCGGCCAGCCTCTGTCGACGCCGCCGTGAGAAGCCTGACCCCCCACGCCAACCGCGTGATCGGGCCCGCTCGTTCTCTTCCGCAGATCACCGGAATCACTCCCCTACGGCGCCCCGGGCCCCGGGCTGACGGTCGATCGTGTTTCCAGCCTCGACGGTGAATCGAAGCTGGTGGTGGAAACCGTGCCCTTCACCGTCACCGCCCGCCACGATCTGCTCGAGGACCCTGAGCTGTTCGGCCTCCGAACGGCGACGGACGGAACCCGAGGTCACTTCCCCGGCATCAGCGCCGAGCCGTTGGCGGTCGAGACCGCCGCACAGACGGTGACTGCCACGTTCGGCGCCCGCGGCTTCCGTTCCGCGAGCGTCACTGCCCTGAGCATGGCGGGCGCGGGGCTACCGCCGCGGTACCGCTATCGCGCCCGCATAATCAGCGCCCGATTCGACCGGCCGTTCGGCTTCCTCGCCGTCCACCGCACCTCACGACTCGTCCTCAACGCCGGCTGGATCACCGAACCCGACACCTTCGATGAATCGTCCCGGGAATGGTGAGCCCGTGAAGCAACGGACGGCACGGGACAGCGCCGGACCGCCGGGTACGGGGCGAGGGATGCCCGCCCGAAGCGGCGCGAGTGCGACGGTGTCGTGGCGGCGAAGGAGCTTGCTCGCCGACCGCTCCTCGGGGTCATGGTGCCCGCTCGGCAGGTGGCCACCGCTGCGCCGGTGCGCAGCCAGACCAGTCGCCGAACAGAGCTACCCGCTGTGGGACGAGGAGGACACCGAGCCTCTGCCGGTGCCGGTCCTCGCCGACCCGGACGTCCTGGCCGCACTGCTCGCGCTGCTGCTGGCCGGGGACTTCGACGCCGTGAGGCCGGCCACCGCCGAGTGGAACCACGCGCCCGCCCAGCGCACCGCCGTCCTGGAGCACGCCCAGCGGGCTGGCCGCGCGTGGCCGAGCTGGCCCTGCGGGCGGCGAGCACCCCGGTGCCCGCCGCCCCGCGCTCGACCTCCGCGACGACTGGCCCGCCGAGGCCCGCCGGCTGGGCGAGGACCTGGCCGCCCTGTGGGGCGGCGCCGACCCGCTGCCCGACCTCGCGCCCGGATCGCCCATCACCCGGCGCACCTACGCCCGGCACTTCCGCACCTGAACCGGCGGGCCGATGCCCAGTTTCGTCCATGCCGGCCCGACGAGGCGACGCCCGGGGGAACACGGGGACGGCCCCGCCGGGCACGGCCCATCATTTGGTTCAACGACAGGGCTGCGCCCTCAGCGCACGACAAGCACCCGAGACCGGCCGACGGCAGGAACCGACACCGCGCCGCGCCGCCGACGGTACGACAGGTGGTCAGGGGTTGTGGCCGTCGCGTACGACTTCTTCGGCTTCTTCCAACGCTTCGACGACCACCTTGCGGACGTCGGGGTGGGGTGGGTGGCGTGGCGGTGCAGGAAGTCGAGGATCTGAGGTGCGCAGTCGGCAAGTTGGGGGACGAGGAAGCAGACGGCGTCGAACCGGTCGAGGTCGGCCGGTTCGGCAGTGCGCAGGATGTCGGGGACGGCGTCCAGAATCCGGGCGCGGCAGTACGCGGCGGTGTCGACCGCTCTGCCGCCGACGAGGACCGTGGACCCTGGGGTCCTGGCGCTGAGGATCCCCTCCAGGATTCCCAGCGCGGCGCTGCTCAGCCGCCCGCCGGCGCGGGCGTGCCCGGCGAGGAAGTCCGCGCGGGGCGCGGCCGCTGTGTAGAGCTGTCCCTGGTTGGCGACCTGGCAGTAGAGGACCGAGCGGGCACCGTCGCTCTCCTCGACCCCACCGGGCAAGGCCGCAAGCGCTGGACCATGCGATGGAAGCCCGCACTCCAAGCCTTCGACATCGCTTTCGGCGGCCGCCGATAATGCACATCACACGCGTTACACCGTTGCCTGGGCTCTGTCCCGTAATCGGCTCTGTCCCGATTACAGGACAGAGCCGTTGGCTGGACAGGCCCCACCGGGGGACCGCTCTTCGACGGGGGCCGCCCGGACGGAGGCCCGGCACCGATCGGCGTCCGGGGAGTCATCGGATCCGCACGGACGTGACGGTGTCGAGCCGGACGGACGGGTCAGACGGTCGCGGCCGGGGCGGGCTCGGTGGAACCGGCCTGCCGGTGCGCGTACCGCTCCTGGGCCAGCGCCTCCACCCGCTTGCGGAACGCCGACTCCGGCCCCGTGCCCCACTCGTGCATCATCACCAGCAGCTGGTTGAGCACCGTGTCGTACTCGACGAGCGTGCTGCTGCCCTCCGGGATCCGGCTCGCCAGCTGCGAGAGCCGCTCGTAGTCGCCGTCGGCCGTCAGTTTGGCCCTGAAGTTGGCGACGTACGTCGAGAGCTTGTCGCCCTTGGCGTAGTTCAGCTTGTTCCTGATCAGCGCGGTGTGCGATTCCGCGATGGTGGCGCTCTCCCGGGCGAGCAGTGCTTCGAGTTCGCCGATCCGGGCCGTCCGGTGCTTGGCCAGGGCGATGGCCTCCGCCTCGCTCATGCTCAGCGGGAGCATCAGCATGACCGCCGAGTTCCCGTACGTCCGGTGCGTGGCGACGTGCGTGAGCTCGTGGACCAGCGACCCCGTGCGCTCGACGGTCCCGTCCGGCTGGGTGAGCCCGTGCTTGACCGTGTAGGCCTGCCCCGCCGGCCCGCCGAGCTTGGCACCCGCGCCACCGGCCTCGAAGTTGACCTGGTCCGTGCCGGTCAGCACCTCGGTCAGGATCCGCTTCAGGGTGCCGTCCGTCAGCGTGTCGCGCAGCGCCTCGATCCGCGCCAGGTCCCGGCGGACGAGGTAGGCCTTCTGCTCCGGGGTCAGCGCGTGGACCGCCCGGCTCATGAGGTCCTGGACCAGTGCGCTGAGAACTCCGAGGTCCTTGCCGTCCGGCGTCGCCGCGTGCCTCGCGAGCAGGTCGTTCGCCTCCATGAGGTGGACGAACCCGCCGGACTCGTCGTCGCGCCGCTGGTAGCGCTCCAGGCAGTCGTAGATGGGCTGCTCCTGCCGGGCCTGGCGCATGGCGGTCTCGACGGCGACGTCCAGGGCCATCCCGTTCTTCTCGGTGGCCGCCTCGTTCATGAGATCGAAGGTCGCGTCCTTGCGCGGGCCGTCCTTCAGCTCCCCCTGGGCCTTGAGGCAGAGTTGGACGATCGTCTCCAGTTGCTGCGAGCGGGCGGAGAACTGCTGTTCCGGAATCGCGTGGAACCGCTCCAGCGCCGCGTCCAGCTTCTTCAGCGCACTGGGACGGATGCTCTTCTTCACAGCGCTCCGCTGTTTGAAGGCCTCCACGCTCATCAGACGGGCGATCGGCAGGGCCTCCGAGGGCCGGCTCCCCCGTTCGGGGGCCGGCACCGCCGAGGCCGGCGCCACCGTGGCCGTCCCGCTCCCCGCCATCACCCGCCGGGCGTTGGCCTCGGCTTCGCGTTCGAAGCGGTCGGAGGGGTCGGACACCCGCAGACCCGCGCCGTTGTCCGTGCCCGCGACCGGACCCCGGCGCTGCTGGATGACGTGCGTCAACTCGTGGGCCAGGGTGTGCTTGTCGCCGCCACCGTCACCGAGCACCACATGGTGGCCACTGGTGTAGGCACTGGCGCCGACCTCGGCGGCGGAGGCCTTGGCGGCGCTGTCGTCATGGATCCGGACGTCGGAGAAGTCGGCGCCGAAGCGGTTCTCCATCTCGGTGCGGGTCGCACCGTCGAGCGGCCGACCGCCGGTCCGCAGAACCTCGAACACGGTGGAGCGCTGCACCGCGAACCGTGCCGAATCCCCCTGTGCGAGGTGCCCGGCGTGCAGCACCCCGCCCCGGCGCATCATCTGCACGACGGCGGCGTTCCCGACCGAGCCCTGGAGCGCGAGCAGGCTCCGCCCGGTCGCCGGAATCTCCGCCGCCGGCCGCCTGGGCGCAGCCGTACGCTGCGCCGCCTGCAGTCCGGCCCGTTGGTCGTCGCGTTCCTGTGCTCGCACTGCCGCTCCTGACCCCGGGTGGCGACGACGTGGCCGGGTCGCCACGGTGGCCACCGCACACTCACGGCCCAGGATCCCACCCGGCTCGCCCCGCAAGGACGGCCGTGCCCCAAAGGGCAGCGAACTCTGCCCGAAAGCCCCTCGCCCGCCGGGCAGCACCGATTCCTCGGCCGCCGACTTCGGCCGGCTCTCCGGAACGACCGCCCACGGCGGGAGCGGGTCGGCCAGGGGCGGGTCGGCCAGGGGCGGCGCCCGTCACGCCCGGCCGGTCGAACCTGCCGTCCACCGGTCGGTGGACGGCACGGGCGGGACTACCGGCAGCGGGTCCGGTTCGGGCGCGCCGCCCGCCTGCCAACTCGCCGACGGGACACTTCCGTGGTTTGCCGACGAATCACCTCACAATGGGTCGCAACTCGACTACGGAAGGCGACATCATGCCGATGATCCTCATCAAGGGCAGCTACCTGATCAAGGGCTTCGAACCGGACGGCGACACCATCCGCTTCCTCCCCGACGACCCCACCCTCTGGTCCAAGGTCCCCGGCGGGGTCAAGGTGAGGGACGGCGGCGCCAGCTTGCGGCTGGACGGGATCGACGCCCTGGAGACGCACTACCAGGGCGTCGGCCCCGAGTTCGCCCACCAGCCGCTCGACCTGGGCGCCCACGCCGCCCGGAATGTCCTGCTGGCCTGGCTGGGCTTCACCGACGTCCAGCGGGGAGGGGACGAGAAGGTCACCTCCGCCACCCCGGAGACCGTATCCGGGTACATCCTCGCCAGCGGCGCCGACAAATTCGGCCGCTGCGTCGCGTTCGTCGGCAGGGGCACGCCGGACCCGGACACCGCGAGCGGAACGTCGGTCATGGTCACCGTCCCGATGGTGCACCAGACCGCCAACCACGAACTGCTGTCCCGTGGCCTGGTCTACCCGACGTTCTTCTCGAACCTGCCGGAGGAACTGCGCGTCGACATGGCCGCCACCGCCCGACAGGCACGGGCCACGAAGGCGCCCGACAGCGTCTGGGCCAACGACGTCACCCACACCGGCGCCGTGATCGAGGACCTGGGCAGCCTCACCGACCAACTGGTCATCCTGCCGAAGCTGTTCCGCAGCCTGGCCGACTACCTGCGGCTCTTCGGCCCCTCCCTCGACGCCTTCCCCGCCTTCCTGGCCGGCAAGGACGACGAGTACTTCTTCTCCGACCCGAGGTTCACGACCAAGGGCCTGCAGCACGTCGTCGACGTCATCGGCAACACCGTCAAGCTGCGCCCCGCCATCGAGGACATCGTCTTCCTCGAGAAGTGAACGGGAGGACGCCCACCAGGCCACCCACTGCCGACTTCCGCGGCCTCTCCGAGCACCTCACCGGTACGGCCCCGCTCGACGCCCGGCTCTCCGACGCCTTCCAGCAACGCGTCCTCGCCGCCTACCCCGCCGATCTCCCCCGCGTGCTCACCGCCTGGACCACCGCGACGGGCGCGCCGGACCCGGGCAAGGCCCTCCAGGACGCCCTGGACGCCGACGCCGCGCTCGCGCTCACCGCGCGCCGTGATCACGGTCTGGTACACCGGGCTGTTCCCCCACCCGGACGAGACGCCGGATCCCCCCGGCACCTCCGCGCAGTGGCGCTCCGGCCTGATCTGGAGCGTGATCGAGGCCCACCCGGGCTCCGCCGCACCGCAGCCGCCCCAGCCCAGCGGGTACGGCCACTGGACCCAGCACCCCTGAGCGAGCGAGGAACCGACCCCATGGACTTCGATTTCGACCTGGTCGTGGTGGGCGCCGGCGTCGCCGGGGCGCTCACCGCCTGCACCGTGAAGGCCGCGAAAACCCGGCGCCCCGCGTCCTGATCCTGGACGCCGGGAACAACGGCCTCGACGAGACGCAGCGCGCCGCGTTCGTCGAGGCCTACCAGCTCTCCCCCGGCAAGGGCGTCCCGACGCCGTACGCCGATCTGCCGAACAACAAGGACGGCTTCGCCCCCTCCCAGGACGGTGTCGGCAATCCGGTCGTGATGAACCAGTACTACGACCAGAGCGGAACCACCGACCTGTTCAAGAGCGGCTTCCAGCGCATGACCGGCGGCAGCACCTGGGCCTGGCGCGGCAACACCCCCCGCTGGCTCGCCAACGACTTCCGGCTGAACACCGTCTACGGTCGCGGAGCGGACTGGCCCTTCGACTACGACGAGTTGGAGCCCTACCTCGTCCGGGCCGAACAGGAGTTGGGCGTCTCGGGCGACGACGCCGAGTGGGCGTCCCTGACCCGGCGCAGCACCGACTTCCCGATGCCGGCCATCGCCCCGAGCTACGGGGACCTGGTCGTCCGCGAGGCGCTGGCCGGCATGCCGCCGATCGACAACGTCGACGTGGTCCCGATCACGACCCCGCAGGCCCGCAACTCCCGGGAGTACCAGGGGCGCAGCTCCTGCCAGGGCAACTCCAGCTGCCTGCCGATCTGCCCGTCCGGGGCCAAGTACGACGCCGGGCACCACGTCGGCAAGGCGGTCGCGCTCGGCGTCGACCTCAAACCCGCGTGCGTGGTGACCAAGGTGGTGCCCCAGCAGGACGGCTCCTCCACCGTCGTGTTCAAGGACTGGACCACCGCCGACCTCGCCGAGCAGAGCGTCACCACCCGGCAGCTGGTGCTGGCCCTCAACGCGGTCGAGATCCCCAGGCTCTGGCTGATCTCGGGCCTGCGGAACACCAGCGACCAGGTCGGCCGCAACCTGATGGACCACCCCACCGACGAGGTGGTGGGCCTGCTCGCCGAGCCGGTCTTCCCGTTCCGCGGTCCGCAGAGCACGCTCGGCATCGAGAACTTCCGGGACGGCCTGTTCCGCAAGGACACCGGGGGCTTCCGGATGACGATCGGCAACGACGGCTGGGGCCGTACCCAGTCACCGGAGGCCGCGCTCGACGCCCTCATGTGGGACAAGGCCGCCCGGAAGATCCTGCTGACCGGCGCGAAGCTCCAGGAGGCCGTCAACCACCGCGTCACCCGGATGCTGCGGTTCAGCTACTCCACGGAGCAGCTGCCCGACCCGGACAACCGGGTCACGCTCTCCGACAAGCTCGACGTCCTCGGCCTGCCCCGCCCGAAGATCGCCTACCGGGTCGACGCCTACTCCAAGGCCGCGCTCACCTACGGCCACAGCGTCGCCCACCGGATCTGGCAGTACCTCGAAGGCACCGTCGGCGCCACGGAGATCGCCCCCGCCGCCCCGGCCGGGACGTACAAAGGCTCCGGCCACCTGATGGGCACCATGCGGATGGGGACCGCCGCGGCGGACTCCGTGGTCGAACCGTCCGGTCAGTCCCACGACCACCCGGGCGTCTGGGTCGTCGGCTCCGCCGTGTTCCCCACCGGTGGCACCTCCAACCCCACCCTCCAGCTGGCCGCCGTCACCCTGCGCACCGCCGACGCCCTCGCCGCCGCCCTGTAGGGCGGCGGGGCTGCCGAACGACCGGGGTGCGGCACCTCCGAGGGTGCCGCGCACCGGTCGTTCTGTGCTCGGCCCGCATCCACCACCCGGCGGCCGTGGCGGAAGAGGGAGCGCGGGGAGGTGTTCGGCGGCATCGGAGAGGAAGACGTGCAGCGGCGCCGGCTGTTCGGGCTGGTCGGTCACCGGTCGCCGCCGGCGGCGCGCACCCGGGCGAAGACATCGCTGGCCGGGGTCCACTGCTGGCCGCCGATGGGGGAGGCGAGGGAGGCCATCGCCTGCCCATCGCCGGTGCCGGAGACGATGAGCTCGCGGATGAACTCGGCGAGGGCGGCGAAAACGAGGAAGACGAGTCGGCCGCGGTGTGGTGGTGTCCAGACGCTCGTGCAGCGAGCAGCAGGCTGCCACCGGACCGGCGCCGATATCCTCGCGGACGTGATCTACGAGGGAACGACAGGCATGGATGAGGGCGCACCGACAACAGCGCGCCTCCGCGACGTGCTGAACCGTGCCGGGCGCGTCGTGATCGCCGAAGGATCTCCCGACGAGGCGGACTCCACCGGCGTGGCGCGGATCGTGGTGACCGGTGCTGAGATTGCAGAGCTGGCCCGAGTGCTGTCCATTGTGGACGGCGGTACCGGCGACCGATGCCTGTGCAACGGCTGGCCCAGGATCACAGTGCACGACGTCGAGGGCAAGCCGATCGCCTGTTGGACGCTGCACCACCAATCCCGTCTTCGAGGAATCGGTGACTGCGATGCGACCTTCAGGACGGTCCAGCACTCACCGAGTGGCTGGCGGAACGAGGCCTGACCGGGCCGCGAGATGTTCAGGCAGAGCTGGCCGTGCGAGAGGCCGAGGAGGACCGGCGCCGACTGCGTTGGCTCCAGGCCGCGCCCGCCGGGCTGCACCACGCGGCCATGGCGGTCTCCAACCCGCCGGGGCGGGACCTGGAAGCCTGGTCAGATCGGCTTCGCGACGCCGAGGCACAGCTCGCCATGCTCGTCCACGACGGCTATTCCGACGGGATCGAGCGGATCCGTGCCCTGCTGGCATGGGCCGGGGTTCCCGCCAGGGAGTCCACCGGGGGCCTGAAGTGGTATGACCTGGCAGTCCAGCAGCTGCTGCTCGCCGAGGACCCCGACCTCATCGTCGCGGCGCTTGCCACCGGCACGCCGAGCCCGGGCCAGTTCGACGGCGCGGCCCAGCTCTTCAGCTCATTCGAGTGGACCACCGCACACGGCAAGGACCTGCCCGAGCCGCTGCGGTCGATGCTGATTGCGCACATCCAGGCAGACGGCACCGGCCCCATGAGGTTCCGGGTGCGCCATGGCTACTACGGTGGCGAGCGATCTGCCTGACAGGACGGCGCCCGCTCGAATACGGCGGAGCGGTCGGTGTCGGTCACCCACAGCGGGACGATCCCGTGCTCGGCGGTCGCGCGGGAGCGGCGGCGGACGGTGTGGGTGGTGATCGGTGAGTACTGGGCCTCCCAGCCGATCCGCCGGCCGTCGTCGCCGGTGACGAGGACGTCGGTGCGGATCCACCCGTCGGTCGCGCGTGCCTCGACCTCGGCGTGCAGGCCGTGACGTTCGGCGGCCGGGCAATCCGCTCCTTCATCGTGGTGCTTTCGCGCTCTCCTCGGCCTGGCAGATCCGGTGGCGCGTGGCAGGCGGCAGCCGCGCGAATGGCCGTAACGACGGCGAGAGATCTTGATGGAAGGCCCCTGGTTGCAGGCCTGGCGGGCGGTGGCCTGGGCCATGGGGAGGTCGATGGCCTCGCCGTGGTCGTGCTCGCGCTGCTCACCGGTGGTGCTGGTCAGGAAGTCGCGCCGGTCCGCGGCATCCTGTACCGCGGCCGCTGTCCACCGCACCACCCGAATCGCCTGACACGACGGCCACGGGGTGGAAGCATGACCCGCGACCGGACGGAGACATGTTGGCGGAGCAAGGTTGGGACCGGCGGCGCATCCAGACTGCCGTGATCGGCGACGAGCACAGCGACACCCCCGTCGCCCTACCGCTGGAAGCGATCGAGGTCGACGCCTTCCGACGCGCCCACCACGGTGACACCTTCCGGTGCGGTGTCCTGCTCGGGGGCTGCGGCAAACAGCTCACCACCAAGCTCTACATCGACAGAGCCTGTCACTTCGCGCACTACCCGGAACCCGGATGCCTGCCCACGGTGTGCCGCCGCGCATCGACGGGCGTCTCCAGCGCCGACCACCTCTACATCAAGCAGGGCATGGCCCGCTGGCTCGCCCGACGCGGCGTCGACATCGCCGCACAGGTCCCGGCCGGCGGCACCGGCACGATCGTGCTCAGCGAACCGACCACCGGCGCCGGCTGGTGGATCCACCTGCCCTCCGCAGCCCGGACGCACGACCGACCCGCCGACGAGACACCGCCGATGCGCACCCTGCTGACCGAGGATCACCCTGCCGGCGCGCAACTCCACAAACAGGGCTTCGTTCACCGAATCAGGTGTGAAGCGGCGGGCACCGAGCGGCTCGTCAAGGTAGGAACCCAGGTCGGCACAGCGGCTGGCCCCATGGAGTGGTTCGACCTCGCCGACTGCTCGCTGACCCGCGACGGGCTCATCACACCGACCCTCGCCCGGCATCGGAACAGAAAACCGACAGCCAAGACCGGACGCCGCCCAGAGGAACCAGCACTCGAACCCGAGGCTCGCGAACTCATCAAAGCCCTGCGCAAGGCATGCCGCCAGCGCAACGCCGGACAGGCGGAGGAACTGACCGACCGCGCCTTCCAGCTGTGCCTGCAAGCCGAGGGCGCCACCCGCACAGCCCTGCGCACCGCCGTAACGGACGCCAAGGCCTGGCTACGCAGCGTGGACCCCGCCGACCGACAGAAGGCCGCCTTCTCCGAACTCAAGCGGCTCACCCGGACAGGCACACCGCAGCAGCTGTCCGCATCCCTGCACAAAGTGATGCAGTTGACGCCCAAGACCCGGGACCTGGGTGAGCGCAACACCCTTCACGCAGCCCGCGCCCGCTTGGCAGAACTTGCCCAGCCCGCCATCGAGACACCCACTGCCGTACTCCTGGAAGCCCCTCCCCCATCCGCCTTCACCGACCCGGACACCCCCGACCAACCGCCTGCCTCACAGCCCGAACCCGCCAACCCGGGCGACGACTTCCCACAACCACCGCCCAAACCCCCCGCAGCCGACGGCCAGACCGCGACGAAGGCCCTGGGCAACGACAACGAACCGAACGAACGCCCCACCCAGAAGCGTGCGCCACGACCCGAGACCGCACCGCAGCGGACCTGGCTCGAGCCGCAGACACCCCGAGCACGTGAACGGCGAGAAGCCCTGACAGCGCTGCGCGCCCGACTCACCGACCTGACCACAAACGGCTACGACCTCGACGCCGAACACCTCGGCGCGATCGTCGCCGAACTCACCCGCCTCACCGAAACCGCCGGCACTCTGCCGGGCTACGAGGCGCAGGCCGTGCGCACCTGGACCAGACGCCTGGCCGAACTGAAGCACACGCTGGCCGAAGGACCGACGACGTCGAACACCACCGCCCCACCCACCCCGGCCCGGGACAGCCACGATCGCCTGCACACCCTTGCTCGCACCGTACGGAGCCATCTCCAACAGCAGGCCAGAAACCGGAGCACGACCACACTCTCCCGGCTGCGCAATTCGGGAGTCGCCCTTCCCCACCTCGACCACGCCGAGCTGCCCGACCTCCTGGCACTCGTCGACAGGGACACCCCGCCCGACGAGCCGTTGCTCGCCGGGCTTCTCACCACGGTCACCGGGCAGCCGCACCCACTCCTGCCCCGGGTCCTGGAGCGGGCAGGCCGCACGGCGCCCGCGGACGGCGAGGACTTCCGCGTGCCGTGGGCTGTCGACGTCCTGCGCCTGTACCAGGTGTGGCGTCACAGGTCCGGCGAGTAGCACGGCACCATCAGCCGGTCGAATCACCCCAGCACGTCGGCGGGTAGGCCCGCCTGACAGGCTGGCACGTCGTCCGCCCACATCGGCTGACCCCCGCCTGCGCGGGGAGCACAGGTGGTCAGTGCGCCCATCGGGTCATCCGTTCGGCTGACCCCCGCCTGCGCGGGGAGCACAGGTGGTCAGTGCGCCCATCGGGTCATCCGTTCGGCTGACCCCCGCCTGCGCGGGGAGCACGGTTTTCGCGGCCCGGGACGCACGCGGCCCGGCGGCTGACCCCCGCCTGCGCGGGGAGCACGTGAAGAAGGGCCGGCTCGGCATCGGCGCGGCCGGCTGACCCCCGCCTGCGCGGGGAGCACCCTTCGCGACCTGCGCCATTCCTACGACTTTGCCATTCCTTGACTATCTTTCAATGCTGTGGCGGCGATCAAGGTAAGGCCATCGAAGTCGAACGCGTGTCGTCTCTGCTCTCCTGCAGTCGTCAGGACGAAGCCCTGCTCGTTGGCCTCTGGGTAGGCCAGAGCTGCGGCTCCGGTGCCGATGCAGTTGCTGACAGCGCTCCATAGTTCCTGTCGGACCCTGGCGGAGACCGTTCCGATATACAGGTATGGCGTGACCTCCAGAAGCCAGCGGGTCAGCGCACCGCGTACGTGATCGGGTACGGCTGTGACGGAGATGACGATCATTGAGGCCATGCCGCACCTCGCCTCGGGGGTGCGACGTCTGGCAGTCGACTCACAGGTCCCCACCGTTGGCGTAGTTGACACCGCCGGGCAGCGCTCCGCCAACCGGATCCCACAGGTCCACGAGCTGCTCGTCCGGGTCCGGGGTTTCGATGTCCTGGTCCGGCGCGAGCAGCCTCTGGATGTCCGTGACGATCCGTGGCAGCAGTCGGAAGAGCCGCAGTCCGTCCCGGAACCTGCGGCGGGCCTCGGCCTCCGGGTGAGGAGACGCGTGGAGGGAGAAGGCGAGCGGGATGGTGAGCTCGGCCTTGTAGAGGTCCGCGATGTCGTAGACGAAAGCCTGCTGGTTGCCACTGTGGACGAAACCGAGCGCCGGTGAGCAGCCGAGTGCGAGGAGCGCGGCGTGGACGATGCCGTAGAGGCAGGTGTTGGCGGATGAGAGGGCGAGGTTGACGGGGTCCTGGGTGTCCCAGGAGTTGGGGTCGTAGTTTCGGCGGAAGCGGCCGATTCGGTACTGCTGGGCGAGCAGGCGGTAGTGGGCCTTGATGCGTTGGCCTTCGAGGCCGCGAAGTTTGTTGAGACTGCTGCCGGGAGGGGCGGTGCCGCGTCCGAAGCGTTGTTCGTACATGGCGGTGGCGACAGTCAGACGTGTGGTGCCGTCGGCCCAGGCTCGGGCTTGGCGTTCGAGCCAGATGGTGCTGAGGGAGTCGGGGACGGTGGCGGCGTAGCAGCGCACGCCGCCGGACCCGGTGGCGACGACGGTGGTGCCGTGGCGGGCCAGGGTGCTCAGGGCACGGGCGGTGATGGAGGTGCCGGGGCCAAGGAGGACACAGCTGAGTGCGGCGGTCGGAAGGTAGACGGTTTCAGTGCCTCGCTGGGGGCTGGTGACCTCGGCGCATACTCCGGTGTCGTCCTGGACGATGCGGACGATGTCGAGATAGAGGAAGGACAGCGAGTCGGCGATGCGGGGCAGCATCGCGACGGTGGGTGCGGCCAGTTTGCGGCGGGCGCCGTTGGGGTCGGGCTGGCGGGCGGTCACTGGTCGTCCCGGTGGGGGGCGAGGCTGAGCAGGCCGCAGCCGTAGGCCTTGCCCTTGCCGATTCCGGCGGTCAGGCGGGTGCGTAGGAGTTCGGGGTCGGTGATGCGGGCGATGCCCTCGAAGAGGACGCGGTCGTGTTTGATGTGGTGCTGGTCGCTGCGGCGGGTGCCGCGGGCGGCGTCGAGGGGCTCGGAGCGCAGGGCTGTGAGTTGCAGGCCTGCGCCGTCGGCCTGGCGGGTCCACCAGTCGTCGGCTGCGGCTCCGCGCAGTGGGACGACGGCGCTCAGGTTGTAGAGCTCGCGGGTGGTGCGTCCGGGTTTGCGGATGGGGTTGGCGGCGATGCGGTAGCGCACCGCGAGTCCCTCGCGCATGGCGGCCAGGAGCGGGGCGAGGGACTTGGTGGCGCCACGGCCGTAGCCGGGGGGAAGCCGTGTCAGGTCGGGCTGCACGCTGCTCTGCAGGAGGATCTGGTGGCCGCCGTCGGCCGCCGGTTCGGTGCGGAACAGGACACCGAGATTCTGCCGGGCGGCGGTTTCCACGGCGCGGTCGGGGAAGAGCGCCATGAGGCGGTGGTGGAGATCGACGGCGTTGGTGCCGTCGCGGCGCGCTTCCCGGCTGCGCTGGTCGGGGGCGATGCGGGTCAGCCACAGGTTCATGGACGGGTGCTTTCGGGGCGGCGCCGGTCGGCGGCACGGTCGAGGTGGTCGCTGAGGGCGGTGAGGTAGGCGGTGCCGAGGCCGGCGCACCGGTCGGCGGGCAGGGTGAGGGTGCGCTGGTAGCGGGGGCGGGCGCGGTAGGCGCGGTGGCGCGGGTGGAAGGTGGACGGCTCGTCGGTCACCTGGCCCGCCGGATGCGCCCCGTCCTCACCGGGGTCGCCGCCGTGGCTGAGGGTGGTGAGCGGGCGGTCGCCGTGGAAGACGACATCGACGTTCGCGGCGCTCGCGGGTCGGCGGCGGGCGATCGGCAGGCCGATCAGGTGCCGGGTGGCGTCGTCGAACAGTCCGAGCAGCAGCGGGCCCTCGGGCGGGCAGGAACGGCGGCCGAGGAACGGCGGCCACCTCGGCGCGTCGAGGGCGTCGGCGCACGTGGCGAGCACGGCCGGGTCGCCGGTGATCGCCGCGGTGAACGCCGCGTCGGCGAGGTAGTGGCGGTGCGACAGGAGCGTGGACGATGCTCCGGGCCGCTTCTTGCCGTCAGCGGTGGTGACCGTCGCGCCGGGCGGCAGGCCGCCACCGACGGTGTGCAGGTCGCGCAGCAGGACGCCGGGCCGGTCGACGCGCACGGTCAGCGACAGCCCGACCAGGTCGGTGATGTCCGCGCCGCGCTCGCGGCCAAGCGCGGCGGCGAGCAGGCCGATGACACCCGAGCGGGTCGGGAACGGTGCGGTGTCGCGCTCGTTGAACTGGCTCCGCTCGCCCCAGGACTGCAACGGCCCGGCCAGGTGCAGCAGCAGCCCCCGCCCGCCGGGGGCCGGGCGGGGGGCGGGCAGGTACGCGTTCACGCGTCGACCGTCTCGCGCGCGTACACCGCGTCCAGGGCGGCGTCGATGAGAGCGGGGAAGGACTCGACGTGCTTGCCCAGCCCGGTCAGGTCCTTGTCCTCCAGGCTCGCCCAGCCGGCGAAGACCCGGCCGCGGCCGCCGAGCAGCCGGTCCGCCGCCGTGGCGTAGCGGGCGAGTGCGGCGCGGGAGGGGAGGGCGTAGCCGCCGTCGGCGTGCGAGCGGACGGGCTGCTCGAACGCGGCGGCGTAGGACAGCGGGCGGTCGGCGCGCACGGCGACGTGGGCGAGGTCGGGAATGGTGTGGGGGGCGGTGGCGGTCTTCTTCGCGCGGGGCAGGGAGAGCAGGAACGCCTCGGCGAAGCCGCCCGCGAGCTCTCGGGCGGCGGCCGGGTCGCCGCCGAGGTTGCGGGCGAGGTCGGCGAGGTCGACGGTGGCGTAGCGGTAGAAGACGCCGGCGCTGAACTCGGCGGTGCCCATGTGGGCGCTGCCGGTGGTGTCGCCCCAGGCGGAGGTGACGTCGTCGACGGCGGAGAAGTAGTCGAGTTCGACGTCGGTGCCGTGGGTGGTGAGGGCGTGGGCGACCTGGACCGCGCCGTCGACGCCGGCGTCGTCGACTTCGGCGAGCATCCGGCCGAAAAGGTTGATCACGCCGTTGCGGGTGCGCAGGATCGCGTCGATGCGGTCCTTGGGCAGCACGCTCTTGTCGCTGCTCTTCTTGATGTTCTTGGCGGCGGCGAGCGCGTCGCGGTGTTCGACGGCGAGTGCGGCGAGTTCGGCGACCGCGCTCTCGGGCACGTAGACCATCGCGTTGGTGGTCACGACCGGGGTGTCCTTGGACGTCTCGAACTTGATGCTGCTGCCCGCCGCGGTGTGCTGGCCGGCGCGCTGCGCGAGGTCCTCGGGCCAGCCGTGCTCGTCCTGCAGCAGGCGCGTGACGCGCGCGCCGATGCGGCGGGTGCGCAGCGCCCGCTCTCCGAAGCCGTCCTGGAAGTACTCGCGGATGGCGCGCTTCCAGGACTGGCTGCTGACTCGGGTACGGTCGGTGTCGCCGTAGCGCAGCGTCTTGACGGAGTTGTTGTCGTCGCGGTTGAGGTTGGCGAACGGCACGGCCTGGATGACGTGCAGGTCGAGGAAACGCGCGGACGCGGCGTCGGAACGGGAGGGCACTGTTCTTCTCCTGGACTGTGGTGGGAATTCGGTGTGGCAGCGGGGAGGCGGGCGTCACTCGTCGCCCGAGGGGGTCAGGTCCGGTCGTTCGCCTCCCCCACGGCGTCCGTGCCGGCGCCGGTGGTCTCGCTGTCGCGCTTGTCCGCCTCGCGCGCGGCCCGTTCCTCACCGGCCTGCACCGCCCGGTAGTAGTCCTGCAGCCACCGCCGCTTCACCGCGCCCGAATGCCGTCGCCACCGGCACAGGTCCACCAGCAGTTGCGCCCAGTCCACGTCGACGCCGCGCTCGCGCAGTTGGCGCACCGCGGCGGGCAGGTGCCGGTGCAGCCCCTCCACGCTCTGGCGGGTCAGCAGGTTGAGCTTGGTCTCCACCGACGCCTCGCGCAGCCCGGCGGCGACGCCGTCGGCCAGCGACCGGCCCAGACTGCGGCCCGGCCGGACCGCCGTGTCTGTCTGCGGACTGCCCCCGCCGGCCCCGTCGGCCTCGCCGTCTTTGCTGTCGGCACCGGTCTCGCCGTTCCCGGCCGCCTCGGCGGGTCCGGTGCCGCCCGCGGCGGCCGCGTACTGGTCGCGGCGCTGTGCGGCGATCAGTGCCGCCACCGTGTAGTGCGCGCGCTCCACGTCCCGGTCGCGCAACTGTTCCTCGCTCAGCCACGCCGCGACGTAGCGGTGCATGAACGGAGCCTTGTCCACCGGCTTGCCGACCCCGCGGCGCAGTGCCGACCGGACGCCGGGGTCGTCGTGGCTGCGCCGGTCGATCCAGGCGGTGAAGGCGCGGGCGCGGCCGGGCGGGGGCACGGCGGCGCGGTTCGAGGCGGTGGGTGGTTCCGTCGGCGGGGTGGGGGCGGGGATCGTCGTGGTGTCGGTCACTGGTCCTCCGTGCTCCTGCTGGAGCGCTCGCTGGTCTTTCGTTGTCCGCCGGGGGCTTTGGCCGCCTTCCTGGCGGGCCCGCCGTACAGCTCGAGGCGGGCGGTGGTGCAGGCCTTGGCGCCGCGCGCGGTACCGAGAGCCTTGTAGGTGACGGTGTCGTAGGCCTGTTCGGCGACGCTGCGGAACGCGGCGGCGGCACCCTCGAAGTCGCGGGCCCCCAGGCGTCTCCAGAACTCCTCCTCGGCGGCCGGCCAGTACCGGGCCGCGGCGTCCGCCGCCCACGCGCAGTCGCGGACCTTGGAGGCGTCGGTGAACGCAGCCCAGGCCTTCTTCACCGCCCGTTCCAGCCGCACGCCGTACCGCTCCCCCAGCGCCCGCAGCCGGCCGACCTCGACGGCGAGCGACCCGTCCCGCTCCTCGGCGAACTCGACGACGGGCGGGGTGGTGGCGTCCACGAACTGCACGTCCTTGGCCTGGCCGTCCTGCTCGAAGCCCAGCGCCCGCACCCGCAGGTACTCCGAGACCTCGACCGCGGTGAAGAACACCCGGGGCCGGCGCGGCCGGGCGACGCCGGCCGGCTCCTTGAGCAGCAGCGCGTCCAGGTCCCGCCACAGGGCGCGCCCCGAGTCGGCCGGGCGGGGGTAGGCGTTGCCCTCCTTGCTGGTCTGCCAGATCAGGTAGGGGTCCCCGTCCCGGGGGATCTTGTGGAGAGAGGACCAGGTGATGAACGCGTCCCGCACCCGCTGCCCACCACCGTCGGGAACCAGCAGCACCGCGTGCTGGGAACGGGCCGTCAGCTCCGAACACCGCCCCGCCAGGACCGGCGGCACACCACCCGGGTCCGGAAGCTGCGCCCACTCCCACGGGCACAGATCCTCCTCCCGGCGATCCGCGGCCCCGGGTTCGGGAAGGCCCGCGAGCAGCGTGACGAACAGCGACTCGCCCTCCGGGTGGTAGGACAGCGTGCTGCGCAGCGGCCCGGCCTTGCTGTTGGCCGTGCTGGTGCCGTTGACGGTACGGCTCGAGCAGCGGCCGGACGGCCCGTAGTAGTGCCAGACCAGCAGGTGAAGGACGGCCTCCGCGCTGGAGGGCAGGTCGGGCGCGGTGCTGTCGACGTGCCGGAACCAGGCGTGGTTGTTGCCCGACGGGCGGGTGGTGACCAGCTTGTCCACCCCGGCGGTGTTGTGCGGGTCGCACTGCTCGGCGAGCCGGGGGTCCTGCAGGAACGGGCGCTGCGAGTCGAACAGGTCGAACCGGTGCCGCCACGCCGCCGCGAACTTCTCGACATCGTCCGGGTCGAAGCGCCCGTCGTCGGCGAGCGCGATCCGCCGCTCCGACCAGTCCTCGCCTTCGGCCCGGGTGTCGCCGGGGCGGGGCAAGGCCGCGTCCAGGCCCGTCAGGCGGGCGGTGATCGCGTACAGGATGCGGTACAGCGCCGACAGCGCCGGCGGGAGAGCCACGGCGATCTGCTCGATCTCGTGGGCGTGGAGCAGCAGCAGGCGAAGACCCACCGCCCCAGGGCGTGGTGGTTCGTTGTCGCCGGTGGGCACGTCGTCGCGCCAGCGGACGGGGATCCACGGCTCGTCGAACAGGTTGTACACGGGCCGCGGCGGGACCGGTGATCCGGTTGGTGCCGACGGGGCTGGCAGGAGTGGTGGCGCGGAGCCAACGGGTGGTGCGGACGGCAAAAGAGGCCTCCGGTGAGGCGGATACGGACAGGACGACGCGGCGGCCGCGCCCAGGCGGCGCCGCGGGCCGGCGGCCCACGGCGGGCGGAATCGGGCAACACCCCTGCCCCGACGGGCCGTTCGACGGCCCCGGGGATCCGGTGCACCCAACCTAGCGACACGTACGTACACGAGGTGGCTAGATCTCGGAAAGTCCCACCTCCGATATCTCCAGTTCCCTCTCTCCCAGCCGGCACCGCCACCGGCCCTGCCCGTCCAGGCGCATCGGCAGCAGCACCAGGTCGGCCAGCACCGGCCGCTTTCCCCATGAGCGCGGCACCTCGTGCTCGGCACCCCTTCCATTCAGCCACCGGCCGGGAACCGGCACTGTGTGCCGCACGATCCGCTCGACGTCCTCACGCCGCAGCATCCCGCCGCCGTTGCCCGGCAGCGGGATCCTGCCGTCGGCGTCGAGCGCCGGCTCCCCGCCGGCCCGCACGTAGACGCACACCGCACGGCCGCTGTCCGCGCCCAGGCGCGTCGTCAGCAGTTCCTCGGCCACCGGGCGCTCGCTGAGCACGGACAGGTCGCCTCGCACGTCGAACGGCGCACACACCGTCGTCCACTCGGCCAGCTGCCCCTCGGCCACGGCCGAGGCCACCCGCTCGGCATCCATCCGCGCCAGCTCACGCCGCGCAGCTTCCTCCAGGCCCTCACCGAAATCGTCCGCGTACACGGCGTCCACCAGGCGCTGCACATCACCCGGAACCGCGATCGCCTCGTTGCCCGGCTCCGCCATCAGCACACTGGTGCGCCGCAGCAGCGACGCGTCGTACACCGTCCCCCAACTACGCGGCACACACACCGCACCGTCGTCGCCGAGCGGTTCCAGCACCACCAGCCGCGGCTCGTCCACCGCCCCGCTCCACACCGGCCGCACCTTCCGGCCGTGGCGCTTGCCCCGCCCCGCCCGCTGCAGCAACTGCGCCAGCGGCGCCAGGTCCGACACCACCAGGTCGAAGTCCAGATCCAGGGACTGCTCGACGATCTGGGTGGCGACCAGCACCGAACCCGGCCGCACCACGCCGCCCTCCGGGTCCCGCTTCGGCTTGCCGTAGGCCGCCTCGCACTCGGTGGTGATCCGCTGCCGCTCGAACGCCGGAAACCGCGAATGCAGCAGACGCAAGCCCCCCTCACGCGCCGCCAGCCCGGGCAGCGCCTCACACAGATCCCGGTACGTCGCCTGCGCCTCGGCAACCGTCGTGCAGCACACCAGCACGCACCCGCCGCCGTCGACCACCGGCGCCAACAGCTCCCGCAACACCGCCCGCCGACCCCCGGCCGGTGGCGGCTTCCCCGGATCCTCCCGCACGTCCCACCGCACCGGGTGCCGCTCCACCCGCAGCGTCCGCTCCCGGCCGCTGCCGACCTTCCGCGGCACAGCCACCTCCCCCGAGCCCGCGTCCACGAACAGCCACCCCGGGTAGCACGGCTCCACCATCGCCGGCTCCAGGAAACCCGCACCCCGGCGGTAGGCGTTCACCAGCGACGACGCCGCCCGGCCCGTCAGCGTCGCCGACAGCAGCACCACCGGCGCGCCGAACGCGCCCAGCCACTCCAGAAGCCGCACCAGCAGGCTGTGCATCCACGGCCCGTACGCGTGCGCCTCGTCGACGACCAGCACCTTGCCCGACAGGCCGAACAACCGCAGCACGTTGTACCGCAGCGGCAGCACCCCGGCCAGCACCTGGTCGACCGTCCCCGCCCCCAACGGCGCGAGGATCCCCCGCCGCCCCGTCCGCAACCACCGCCCGGCCTCCCGGTCGGCCAGCACCGGCCCCCCGCCACCGTGCTCACGCTCAACGCCCAGCCACGCCATGCTGTGCAACAGCACCAGCGCCCGCTCACCCACCACATTCGCGTCGGCGAACTCCCCGACCCGACCGAACATCGCATCCGCCGTCGCCATCGTCGGCAACCCCACGAACAACCCCGACGCCCCCGACCCGCGCGCCAGCACCGACGCCGCGTGCAACGCCGCCTCCGTCTTCCCGTCCCCCGTCGGCGCCGTCACCAGCACCAACCCCGAACCCCCCACCCCTTCCCGCCCCCACAGCAGACCCGGAAGATCCTCCGAAATGCTCTTCTGCAGCGGATTCGCCTCACGAAAACCCGGGAACTGCTCCGCGAACGACCTCGCCGGAAACACCGCCCGCCCAAAACCCGCCTCCCGCACCCACCCCGGCGCCGCCCCCACCACCACCCGGTAATGCGCCCCCAACGCCTCCTCGTCCGCCACCCACCCCAGCGACGGGATCCGACCGACGATCACCTCCACCTGACTCGCCAACCAGTCCGCCACCACCACCAGACCCGTCACCACCACCGCCGCCCACCCCGGCAACACCCCCACCGGAACCCCACACGCCCCCGTCACCCGCCGCACCACACGGGCGTGCACCAACCGCTGCTCCCGCCAGCCCGGCCCCGCCCCGAGCCCGGGCTGGTACCCGGACGGATCGGCCAGCTTCCGCGCCTCCAGCACCGACCCGTAGCAGCCATGGTGTCCCCCGAGCAGCTGCGCGATCTGGTGGGCCGCGGACTTCCTCACCAGCCGGCCCACCGGGGGGTAGCCGCACTCCTCGAAGAACTCCACCAGCGCCCAGTGCGTCGCCACCTCATGCCGCAGCCGCTCCCCCACCCCGCCCGCGCCGTCGGTCCCGGCGGCGTACCGGTCCTCGTCGGCGAGCCGGCCGAACGCGCCGGGCACCTGCACCTGGAACCCGGGGGTGATCTTCCCGACGTCGTGAAGACCGGCCCAGAACCCCACCATCCTCCGGGCCTCGTCCACCTCGACACCCAGGGCCTCGGCCAGCCGCTTCTGGACCTGCGGGTGCAGCACCGCATCCCACAACGCCACCGCGACCGCCGCCGTGTCCAGCAGGTGACAGATCACCGGATACTCGGCCGGCAGCCCGCTCTCCTTGCCCCACAACCGCGGGTCCGGTGACTGTCCTGCGCCCTCGTCGAGAACCATGCTCTGTGGACTATCACCCGATACCGACAACAGCCCTTGCCCCAGCCTCTGGCTAGGCTGACTACCCCGAAACCGCACACCCGCCCCGGCCTACCCGGTAGAATCCCGCCCTCTGCCCGCAGACCACAGGTTGACAAGCCACCCCCTGACCCGTCGACGCAAGGCGGGGCTGCGTTCACACCACCCCTTTGCCCAACGCATCATTGAGACCGGCGACACCGTTCGGCGAACAGGGCCCGGCCCGCAGAACGGCCGAGGAGTACAGACCTCCCCGCACGCGCGGGGGTCAGCCGGTCCGGCGTCTGGCGGCCGCGGCCGGTGCGAGTCCTCCCCGCACGCGCGGGGGTCAGCCGGAGAAGCGGCGCGAGTTCACGCGGGTGGTGTCGTCCTCCCCGCGCCCGCAGGGGTCAGCCAGCGTCCAAAGAATTGGGCATCGGCACGGCCGAGTCCTCCCCGCACGCGCGGGGGTCAGCCGACGGCGGCCTGGACGGCGCCGCCCGGGTCCTCCCCGCGAGTGCGGGGGCAGTCGGCGCGGTTGCTGTAGTAGGCCTGGAGGTCAGCGTGCTCCCCGCACGCGCGGGGGTCAGCCGAAAGCCGTTCAGCCCACCGGGCCGTCCGGAGCCGGAAACGACCGATCGCCCCGCGGTTTCCCGTGGGACGGGGAACCGCAGGACGATCGCGGGGGTGGTGCTCCGTTGCAAAATGCGGGATGGGCGGATGTCGCAACGTGAACTCGCGGCTCCGGAATGGCGATGATGTCCTGCTGGCGTTGGGATACCTGGGTAGCGGGACGATCATGTCGGTTCGGGGCGGGCGCGGGTCAGTGGCAGTAGACGGGGCCTCTCAGAAGATCACCAGTTGCCTGGGCTCCGCGTTGATCCCCTCGCGCACCAAGACGGCTCCGCCGTTGCGGGTGATCCGCTCAATGTAGGCGTAGACGGACAGCGCTCGGTTGATGCTGTCGGTTTTGCTATCGCCGGTCAGCTCGACGAGTTCTTCTAGGGCCTTGGAGGCCCGTGCGGTCAGGTTGACGGTCACGCGCTCCGTGGGGCTCGCGCCCCGCCCGCCGGCTGGACGTCCACCGTCGACACTCATTCCAGCGCTCTTGGGCATGACTACCTCTCCCTGTCAGGCAGACCCGTACACCGCTGCCCGGTGGCGGGGCCTGCGCTACGCATGCCCAGTGGCGATGGGCATGCCTTTTCCTTGCTGCATGCCCGTGGCGATGGGCATGCCTCTTCCTTCGTGTCTGGCAGCCCCCTCTTCCCCCGGGGCGTCCAGGTCCCTCTCGTCTTTGCTTCGCCTGCCGCTGCAGCAGCATGACGAAGCGCTGCGCGGTGATCCTCTGTGTGTCAGAAGCATCCACCAGACAGGTTCTATGCAGAGATTAGACAGGTGAAAAAGGTAGGTTGTCAAGCAGACTTTACAGTTACCGTATGCGGTTCGACCGCACATCGACCTGATGAGTGCTTGCGTTCGACTGATAGACTCCCCCCTGGGATACCGCAACCGGTAGGTGGACGGGTAGCGGAACGCGGCCGGGAGCCGGTCGCGAGGAACGAGGTCGAATGGCGGAACACATGGCGCAGCGCAACAAGCACAAGCAGCAGCCGCGGGCGGAGCTGAAGGTCACCGACCTGTCGAACGAGCCGTTCTCCCTGCGGACCGACCCCGCGATGGAGACGTTCGGGGTGGCGATGGACCCGTTCAACGGTTCCTTCGAGGTCACCGCGAGGACCGCCGAGGGTTCGCCGATCAACACCGCGATCGCGGTGGGCGTGAACTTCATGGTCGGCCTGGTCTTCGGAGGGGGCGTGATGGGGGCGACCGCGTGGGTCGGCCTGGCTCCGGCGGTGTGCGGGATCAGCGGCGGCGTGGCCCTGGTCGTGGCCCTGGTCGTCGGGGGCCTCGCCCTTCGCCGGGCGCGCCGCAAGTAGCACCTGGCCGGTCCTCCGGCCAGCATCAACTGGGACAGACCATACGGTCTGCCCTTTCTGCTATCCGGGGCCGGACACCTCCGGCCCCGGATCGACGCTCGTGGAGCCGGTGGTCCGTCCGATGGACCACCGGGCCCGGGTCAGCCGATCGTCCTCCCCGCACGCGCGGGGGTCAGCCGGAGGGCGGCGGCGACCCTGCGCGGATCCGCGCGTCCTCCCCGCACGCGCGGGGGTCAGCCGGCCTCGCCCTCCTCGCCGGCGGTCCGCATCCCGTCCTCCCCGCGCCCGCGGGGGTCAGCCCCGGAGGTGGACCACCGTGCGCAGGTCCTCGGGGTCCTCCCCGCCAGCGCGGGGGTCCGCCGTCCGGCGACTTCCTGATCCGTGTGACCCGGGCGTCCTCCCCGCACGCGCGGGGGTCAGCCGATGGTGCAGCTGCGGTTGATGACGGATGTAATGAGGGGGCTTTGAATCTGTCCGCTGTCCGGACAATGAGCAGGAAAGACGTGGTGGGCTGAGGATCAGTCGTTCGGCACGCCATACAGGTGCCGCGCGGGCGGCTCCTCATCGGTGGCGAACCCGTTGTACAGGTGGAGGATGGCTGCGCGGAGACCGGGGAGCAGGGTTCGTATGCCGCTCTCGCTCGGCATCGGGAAGTCGATGTCGAAGTTGACCGCCCAGCCGCTCAGCAGGTTGTTCTCCATCTCGGCGCGGGTCGACGCCGCCGCGTAGAGGTCGAGGATCCGGATGATTGCAGCCAGGTCGAACGGGCTGTCCGACGACGGATCAGCGCGCGCCTCTTCAACCCGTTGGCGCAGAGCCTCGCAGTACGACTCGAACTCGATCATGTCGACTCCTGGTCCGGGGAGGCCAAGCGTATCGAGAGCCCGTCCCCAGGAAGCGGCCTGCGCCTCGGGACAGCCTCGTTGCTCTTGGCCGCTCCGGTCCTCCTCGGGTGTCCTGATGCTGGCGGCTGTGGGCCGGCGCACATATAGGCCCGGTACTCCCGAAGCTGCAGGAGTACCGGGCTGTGGGGCTGTTGCCGGGCTTATCTGTGGGCGAGTTCCTGCAGCAGCACGTCAAGAAACTCCGGGTCGCCGTCTTCGTGGAGACCAATCCGTGCGCAGGTCATGCCAGCGGCTCCCCGCGCCCGCGGGGGTCAGCCGGCGACGCTCGCGCGGTGGCTGGCGGTTCTCCTCGCACCCGCGGGGGTTGGACGCGGACAGAGCGCCAAGGCGTAGGTATCGGACCATGCGGCGGCCCGCGCCCTCCGTTGGGGCTGGCCGTCGCTGTGACTGGGGGTGGGAAGACGCTGCTACCTGAGAGTACATAACATTTTTTCGCGCAGATGTAAACGGTTTGGCGTTGTCGTTCGACTACTGGGCATGAAGCGTCAGGTAACGCAACTGCTCGGCTGGACCCCGGTGGTGCCGTTGGTGGCGCTGGGCACTCAGCCGCCATGGATCGTGCTGGCCCTGCTCGGGGCCCTGGGGGTGACCGTGCGACTGCTGGCCGAGTGGCAGCGCCGACGCACCCTGGTCGCACTGGTCGAGCGGTCGCCGCTGGGCACCGTCGTGGAACAGGAGAGCGGGATGGGCGGACCCGGTATGCGGGTCCAGGTCGGTACCCGACCGGCCGGGGAAACACCAGACGCGAACGAGCAGCAGGGGGCCGTATGACCGAGACGGAGAACCGGCGGATCCCGGCGCATGTCGCCGACGCCGTCACCGCCCTGTACCGGGCGACGTACCGCGACATCCTGCGCTTCGCCACCATGCTGGCCGACCGATCCGACGCGCCCGACCTCGTCCAGCACGCCTTCCACCAGGCCGCGCTCACATGGGACGAAGTCGGCACCCGCCCGCTGGACGGCCAGGTCGCGTGGCTCAAGACGGTGTGCCACCACAAGCACGTCGACAACATCCGCCGAGACACGACCTTCGACAAGCTGCGCGTCGACGTGTGCGAGTTCTACACCACCGCCCCGCACGACCCGGCCACCGTCACCGTGGCCCGCGCCGCGCTCGACCGCTGCTGGGCGGCGATCCAGGCCATGCCCACGGCCCAACGCACGGTTGCGGTCCTGACCTGGCACCAAGGCCTGGACCCTGCCGAGATCGCCGCCAGCCTCGGCATCTCGCCGGCCACCGTCCGGGTGCAGCTCCACAGGGCCCGCCTGCGCCTGGAACGCGAAGTCGGCGAACTCCGGCCGGAGACCACCACGAACAAGAGGAAGGCCTCATGACCATGTTCCGGCACACCACCGACCACACCGACGACCTCCCGGAGCTCTTCCGCCAGGTCGAACACAACGCCGTCCCCCAGCCCAGCGAGGCCTTCGTCCAGCAGGAACTGGACAAGCTGGTCGCCTGGATGAGCACCCCGGCCCGGCCCACCGTCACCCCCCCGGTGACATCCCCGCCGGCGGAAGACATCAGGTTCCTGGACATCGCCGAAGCCGCCACCCTGCTGCGAGTGTCCAAGCTGACGGTGTACCGACTGGTCCACTCCGGCGACCTGCCAGCCGTACGTACCGACCGGGCCTGGTACGTGCCCCTGGACGCAACCCTCGCCTACCTCGACACCCACGATGCCGCCCGGTATACAGACTGAACGGCACCCGCGAAGCCGCAGACGGACGGTCGGGTGCGCCGAGTGAAGTCCTCCCCGGCACGCAGTGATCAACCGATGGACCGGACGGTCGCACGGGACCTGCGCATGTCCTCCCCGCGAGCGCGGGGGGCAGCCGTGCCAGCCGACGAAGCTCATGAGCGCCCGCGCCCGCGGGGTCAGCCGCAGCCCGCCCACGCGGGCTCAAGCGCCCTCCGGGCCTTCGGAAATGGCCACGGAGCGCGGTGTCGTGGCCGTCTGCCACGATGGGCGCTGCTCCTTGACACCTCAACAGGCCAGCCCGGCTCGATGCTCCTCGGCAGGCTGGTCAAGAAATAGCAAAGCCGTCAGAGCGGTGCAGTTCGCGAAGGGTCCTCCCCGCCCGCGCGGGGGTCAGCCGCTGCGGAAGGCGGCGGAGGCGCTGACGGACGCGTCCTCCCCGCCCGCGCGGGGGTCAGCCGTCGAAGAGTCCCACGGTGTTGCCTCCGGTGTTGTCCTCCCCGCCCGCGCGGGGGTCAGCCGCGGCTGCGGCGGGCGCAGGGCCGTCCGCTGCCGTCCTCCCCGCCCGCGCGGGGGTCAGCCGTTCGCCGGAGGTCGTCCAGCGCTTCCGGCGGCGTCCTCCCCGCCCGCGCGGGGGTCAGCCGCGCGCAACGCTTCCGAGCCTCTGACCTCAGCTGTCCTCCCCGCCCGCGCGGGGGTCAGCCGCGCACAACGCTTCCGAGCCTCTGACCTCGGCTGTCCTCCCCGCCCGCGCGGGGGTCAGCCGTCGTAGACGGTGGTCTGCCCGGGGATGCGGCCGTCCTCCCCGCCCGCGCGGGGGTCAGCCGCCCTCCGCCAGCTCAGGCCTGATCGGGGCTCTGTCCTCCCCGCCCGCGCGGGGGTCAGCCGCGGTCCTGGTATCCGTGGGTGGCGCCGCCCTGGTCCTCCCCGCCCGTGCGGGGGTCAGCCGGAGTCGGCGCTGGGCGGCGATCCGGTCGTCGCGTCCTCCCCGCCCGCGCGGGGGTCAGCCGAACTGGGAAACGGAAAAACGGATTCCGCGGCGGTCCTCCCCGCATGCGCGAGGGTCAGCCGCCGTGACCGAGGCCGACCCCACCCTCGGCACCGTCCTCCCCGCACGCGCGGGGGTCAGCCGCCGCACTGGGCCGCCGCGGGCCCGCCCGGGCCGTCCTCCCCGCACGCGCGGGGGTCAGCCGGGGGAGCGCCCCACCCGGTCCTGATTGCGTCCTCCCCGCGCCCGCGGGGGTCAGCCGCTGATATGTAGTTGACGGTCTGAGCCTCGATCGTCCTCCCCGCGCCCGCGGGGGTCAGCCGCCCGGCACCACCCCCCTCTTCTGGCGCTCGTAGACCGGGACCCCCGCCCGATGAGCCGCTGCTCGCCGGGCTCCTCACCACTGCTGCGGCGCAGCCGCACCCGCTCCTGCCTCAGGTTCTGGAGCGGGCAGGCCACCCGGTGCCGGGCGGCGGCCGAGCTTTTCGCGCACCGTGGCCTGTCGACGTTCTACGGCTGTACCAGGTGTGGCGTCGCAGGTCCGGCGGGTAGCACGGCACCATGGGCTTGTAGTGCCGCCGCGGTGCGTTGACAGGGACCCCGCCTTGCAGGAAGGACGGGAATCTGTGGCGGCCGGTCGGGGGCGCCCGCCTACGACACTGTGGGGACCGATGGCCTGGAGGAGGACCGTGGATCTGATCCTGTACCACCACACTGATGGTGAAGCCGCCGCCGCAATCCTTGCCGATCGACGCATGATCTCCCATGATCCATCGGGACTGATCTGGTTCTCGAACCGGCCCGATGATCCCAACGGCCTGAACTACGGCGACACCATAGTTACTGTCTGCGGTACCCGCTTCAGTCTGCCGACTTGATCAGGCACTTCCACGCGGCGAGAAGCACTACACCCTCCGAGCAGACGACCTGGGACCACACCACTTCCCGTAGGAAGCCGAGGCCCAGCACGACAGGTACATGTACGAGGTCCTCCCCGCGCCCGCGGGGGTCAGCCGACCGTTGGCGGTGCCTGGTGACCAACACCCCGGTCCTCCCCGCGCCTGCGGGGGTCAGCCGGGCGAACCGGAGATCGGGGGCTCGGAGCCGGGGTCTTCCCCGCGAGCGCGGGGGTCAGCCGGCGCCCAAGGGCGAGACGTCGGCGAGCACGTAGTCCTTCCCACGCAGGCGGGGGTCAGCCGTACGGGTCCTGGTGGACCGGCGGGTAGTAGTCGGCCTCCCCGCGAGCGTGGGGGTCAGCCGGAACCAGTTGGCGCAGTCGCGCTTGGGTTTCGGGGTCGGTGGAGTACAGGAGGGTTCCGGACATGCCACGAGTGAGGAGGACCTTGTAGGTGTTGCGAACCAGGCGGAGGAAGGTGTCGGGCGCGGTACTGCGGAGCGCGGGGTCCCTGTTGGCGCGAGGGTTGGGGACCCAGCGGTCCTGACGCCAGACGAGGTCGTCTCCGAGGATGACACCGTTCCAGTCGTACTCGAAGCCCTGGGCGGTGTAGATGCAGCCGACCTGGCCGAAGCCGTCGGGGTCGGTGGCCCACAGCCAGGATGGGGGGACGCCGTCGAGGCGGGACTCACCGCGCAGGTTCCACGGCTTGCTCCAGGAGCCGATCGTAATGTCGTCGACCAGACGGCCCCGGCGCGGGTCGCTCCATTGCCAGCAGAAGCCGGCCGTGATTCGGGCGGTGAGGTGCTGTGCCTCCTTGGCCTGCAGGAGGTCCTCCATCTGCTGGGGAGAGTCGACCACTCGGACGTGGAAGGTCCGCTCGTCGGTCCACTCGGTCGCGGGCTCGTTGGTGAGCTGCAGCAGGCCCAGGACCCACTGTTCATAGGCGCGGCTGCCGCCATTGCGGAACTGGCCGTTGAGGTCGATGTGGCGTGGGTGCAGGCCTCGGGCGGCAGCAGCCTGGTCAATCGCGTTGCGGCTGCCCATCTCGCCGGGGCGTACGACTTGGTGGTCGTCCAGGAGGAAGACGGGGACGCGGGCGGCGTCGAGGAGTTCGTCGATCTGGCGTACGCCGCGGTGGCGGACGGAATGGGCGCGGATGCGGTGGGTCTCGTCGCAGATCAGCGCGTCCAGCCCGTTCTTGGGGGCGTCGGCGAAGTTCATGAAGTAGCCGAAGAGCTTGCGGACGCGGGGGTTGTCGGTGCCGACAGCGTGATGGAGGGTGCGGGTGAAGGACTTGGATCCAGTGGCGTGGACCACGGTGTGGCGGTCGTGGGCGAGGTGGCGCATCAGATGCAGGGCGATGACGCTTTGCCGGAGCCCGGGCCGCCGGTGACGATGAGAACTTCTTTGCTGTCCGCTTCGCGTGCCTTCTTCACCGCGCGGCGGACCAGGGAGACAGCGACCTGCTGTTGGTCGAGCAGGACGAACCGGTCGGCGTGCAGGATCTCTGTCCTCCCCGCGAGCGCGGGGGTCAGCCGCAGACCGGCCGCCCGGGCCCTCCACCACCCAGTCCTCCCCGCGAGCGCGGGGGTCAGCCGGCGTTCAGCTCTCGCCCACGGGCCGGGAATTCGTCCTCCCCGCGAGCGCGGGGGTCAGCCGGTGGCCGCCCGGTACAAGCTGATCGGGAAGACGTCCTCCCCGCAGGGCGCGGGGGTCAGCCGTTCGGGGTCTGGCCCAGGACCTGGATCCGCCCGTCCTCCCCGCAGGCGCGGGGGTCAGCCGCGCGCCAAGAGCTGGGCGGACGTCCGCGTCGAGTCCTCCCCGCATGCGCGGGGGTCAGCCGCTGATCACCGAGCTGCCGCTGGTCGGCGCCGTGTCTGTCGTCGACGGGTGAAATGAATTCAGCCGTCGCCGACAGCTGGGAACCGGTCAGCGTGACCCCCACCAGAACCAGATTTCACCCGGCGCTGAGACACCCGTGGACGCGGGAGAGGCGAACACGCGCTCGTCGCTCCGCAGGTGGCACCACGCGTGGACTGTTCACGAGTACTGCTGGCCAGGGGAGATCGGAGGGCTCCGAAGATCGCTTCCCGGATACACTCCGCGGATGCCGCTGACGCGTTCGGACATGGTCGATGTGAGTGTGGCGCTCGACCTCGCGGGAGCGGAGTACCAAGCGTTCGCCGTCGGGAGGGCCTCGGTCGTGGTCGGGACGGCGGCGACGGTGATCATCTCGGAGGCTGTGGACGATCCGACAATCGGCGGTGTGTGGAATGACCAGGAGTTCCGCCTGCAAGGTCCGACGCCTACGGTGGCCGCATCCCGGCTTACCAGGCGAGCCCCGTTCACAGGCACAGCGCCAGATCGGGATCGGTCGGTACACCTGTTCGTCCGGGTGGACGAGCGCTGTGTCTACATCGGCCCTGTCCAGCATTCGCAGAGCAAGTGGGCCGACAACGAGCTCTACAGCTGCCACCTACGGATCGATCCGCCGTTGAACCGCGAGTTGCTTGCCGTGGTTCGGCCGTCTGCAAGCCCGCCCGCCCTGCCCGGTCTCGGCTGGCTCGACCACGTGGGCACGGATCCGGGCAGGGCCCTGCAGCTCTTCGTCACGGGTTGGCACCCGGAAGCCCAACCACGTCCGACTGGCGAGATACCTCGTTCCGTCCCTTCGGCGCTGGCCGGCTTCTACCGCCTCGCCGAGCATCGCCCAGCCATGCTCGGGGGCCAGAATCGGATCAAGCCGGTCGACCAGGTGCAACCCGACAGCTCCGCGGGCTATCTCGTCTTCGGTGTTGAGAACCAGGGTGGGTGGGACTGGTCGATTCCGTGGGAAGTCGACGCTACAGACACGGACCCGACGGTGTGGATTGACGAGGCGGACAATCCCGTTCCCGAGCAGGAGCCCCTGAGTGGGTTCCTCCTGCAGTTCTCCCTGTACGAGGCCGCGATGACCGCCCCCTACAAGGCATTCCCCGATGGCTTCCCCAAGCGGTTGCTGCCCATGTTGGAGAGTTGCCTACGCCGCGTGCCGCTGTGTCCGTTCATGGCCCCGGTCGCTCCGACGGACTTCCTCGTCGGGCCCGGCATCGTCGCCCTCGTCACGCCGAGGTGGGAGAACGATGACGAGATCGAGGTCTGGATCGGCGCCCATCACCGCAGCGCGCTGCGGCCGCTCGGCCAGCTCGACCTGGATTGGCGGCGATTCGATGGGTGACACTTCCGACACCAGGAGAACCCGCCGGCCGGATGACGGCTCTGGGCTCTCCGCGACGGACGGATTGGACGAGCTGTTCGAGCCTGAGATCCGCCGGATCTTCCGGGCTGTGGCTGTCGAGTCTTCCCCGCATGCGCGGGGGTCAGCCGGCGGGCGATCTCGGCGCGGTGCTCAACCCGGCGTTCTCCCCGCGGGCGCGGCGTCGACCAGCACACCAGAATTCGCCGGGCCCGCCAGGGCCCCGCGCAGTAACTGGTAGGGCGTGCCGAAACGCAGCATCTCCCTGAACAGTCTTGAGTGTGTGCTGGTGGTCCCCGGTCAGCGGCGGCCGGTGGCCAGGATGACGAGGAACTGGCCGCCGCCCGTCTCGATGTTGGCGGTCACCGGCAGTTCCGGTGCCAGTCGGGAGAACCGGTCGACTAGCCAGTCCGCCGTTTCTTGGGCGTCCTGCCTGGTCGGGCAACGGCCCACCACCTCGCGGCCCCCCTTGCGCCCCAGTCTCGCGGCAACGGTGATCAGCGGTGCGGGTTCGGCCACGTACAGGTGGTCCGGCCAGGCGATGACCACCTTGACCGCGCCTTTGCGGGTGTTGCACCCGCGGTGCGCGAGCCGCTCGGCGACCTTGGCCTTCCGGTCGGAGGTCCGGCTGTCAACGCTGGCGCCCCTGGGGTCGTTCACCGACTTGTCGGGGTCGACCGGTTCGTCGCACACCCAGCATCGCCAGCCGTCGCGCTCGGCCACATCATCGAGGAGACTCACCCGAGCAAACTAGCCTGTCCTGCCGCCACTCCGCGTACCGGGGCCTCGGCCGCCAGGTGAGCAGTGGTCCATGGTGTTCCTGAACAACGTGAGAGTGATCAAGAATCTCCGGCCACCGCCCGCCCAACTCAACTCAGTACCCCTTCGGCGTCCGCAGACCGGTCACGGTGATGACCGGCGGCTCCGTGTCCGGGCTCACCATGTAGGTGACGGCGAGGACGCCGAGTAGCGCGACACGGTCGTCCTCGGCGGCGTGCGTGCGAGCGAGGCTCGGCACGCCGTAGGGATCGGTCGCCAGGTCGTCCAGCCCGGCGAGCAGGTCCCCGACCGACGTCTCCGCCAACAGGGCCCGCAGAGCTTCCCGGTCGAGCGCACCGGAGGGGATCCCGGCCAGCCGCTCGGCGCCGTCGAGCCCGCGCAGCTGCTCACGGGCCGTGTCGGTCAGGACCACCCGGTAGCGGCGTGACCGGCTCACCAGGCCGCCAGCGCCGGGAAGACGTCGGCCAGGTCGTGCACCACGGCTTCGCCGGCGCGCACCGCCTCGGCGGCTTCGGCCGCAACGGGGTCAGCCGCGGTCTGCGCGACCGCCGCCCACAGTCCGACAAGGGAGAACAGGTCCGCGGGATCGGCCGTGTCCAGGGCCAGCTGGAAAACCGGCCGCAGTTCGGCGGGCAGGGCCTGGCGGACGGCACCGACCGTACGGCGCCGATCAATCGGCCCCAGTGGGAAGTCGTGCGGCTGCGCGGACATCACCCCTCCAGAACTTTGCCTGGCGGCCAGCGTACGCCGACCCGGTGAATACGGGCAGCCACTGCCCCGGAACAGCCGGAGAGGCAACCCCCGCGCAAAGGCTGGCCGCCGTGGCTGTTGTTGTGGCAGCGGGTGAGGCAGGAGCGGCTACGGCGCCAGCCCAACCAGAACGGCGCGGGTCGCTTCGGCTAGCTTCGCGGGGTGGGAGGCCAGCAGGGGGAACCGTCCCAGCATCACCGTGGTGGGGGGGTCCTGCGGGTAGTCGTCGAGGAACCACTCCTCCTCCCCTGCGTAGAAGAAGAGGCGCCAGCGCTTGCCGTTGTGCTGGAGCTGAACGAACCCTTGGTGCTGGGAGTCGTCGGGGTCCTCGAAGATCTCGACCGTGGTACCGGGGACGACGAGGTCGTCCTCCCCGCGAGCGCGGGGGGGTGCCCCTATGTCTTTGGTCAAGGTGGTCGGGTGGCAGTGTGGCTGTCATGAGTGGTGACGTGCCTGTTCGGGAGTCGGCGGGCGAGAGCGTGCGGCCGTGCGACTTCTGTGGTCATCCGGTCGTGATGGACTCGGTCGACGAGTGGGACTGTCCCGTGTGTGGTGAGGCCGCTGAGGATCAGCCGGCTGCGGCGGGCCGGGGTTCGTAGAAGGTTCCGTCGCGGAGCATGGCGAAGAGGACGTCGGCCCGGCGCCGGGCGAGACAGAGCAGGGCCTGGGTGTGGTGCTTGCCCTGGGCGATCTTCTTGTCGTAGTAGGCCCGCGATGCCGGGTCGCTCAGGGCCGCGAACGCGGAGAGGAAGAAGGCCCGTTTGAGCTGCTTGTTTCCTCTCCTGGAGGGCTGTTCGCCGCGGATGGAGGACCCCGAGCTCCGGGTCGCCGGGGCGAGGCCGGCGTAGGCGGCGAGGTGGCCGGCGGTCGGGAACGTGCTGCCGTCGCCGACCTCGATCAGGATCCGGGCTCCGGTCCTGACGCCGACTCCCGGCATCGAGGTCAGGACCTTCGAAAGAGGGTGGTCCTCCAGGAGTTCCTCGATTCGCCCGGCCAGCAGCTTGCGCTGGTCGAGGACGGCAGCCAGGGATCCGGCCAGGCTCGGGACGATCAGCGCGGCCGCCTCGGTCCCCACAACGACGACGGTCTGCTCGTCCAGCGCGGCGAAGATGTCCTCGACCAGCCGCTCGGCCATCCTCGGTGCCTTCGGCCGCAGCAGCGTGACCAGCCGTCGGTGGCCCGCCTTGCGTATCTGAGCCGGTGAGCCGAACCGCTCCAGCAGGGCCAGGACGGCCGGGTGCTGCAACCGCGGCCCCAGAACCCGTTCCAGGGACGGATGGATCTGGGTCAGCAGGCCGTGCAGCCGGTTCGCGACCCTGGTCGCCTCGCCGGCCAGGTCGTCGTCGAAGCCGACGATCATCTCCAGCTCGGCGATCGTCTCGTCCTTGCCGTCGATGGCCCGCAGCGTGTGCGGCATCGCCCGGGCCGCATCCGCGATGATGAACGCGTCTTTCGCGTCGGTCTTCGCCTCGCCCGGGTAGAGGTCGGCGATCCGCCGCATCGTCAGCCCCGGCAGGTAGGCGACCGGGCAGCCCATGGCCCGCGCGACTGCCAGCGGCAGGGCCCCGATCGAGGCGGGCTGGTCGACCACGACCAGCACCGTCCCGTGCTTGGCCTGCAGCTTGGCAAACAACTCGCGGAGCTTGGGCTCGGTGTTGGGCAGACGCTTGTCGAACGCCTTCTTCCCGGCCGGGGTGACGGCGGTGGCGTGGTGTTCGCCCTTGCCGACGTCCAGGCCGAGGAAGACGTCGATGTCGCCGGTGTCGATCACGTGCAGGCCCCTCCATCACGCTTTCGTCCGGCCTTGCCTGGGCACCGAGCTGCCACATCCACGTTACGGAGAGCTCTTCCGGCTCGGGTGAAGCCGGTGCTCAAGCCCCTCATCAGCGGTCCGTCGATGCCTTCGGGTCCGGTGACACCACCCCCCGGATCATGAACAGCAAGGGGGGAAGTCATGCCGGACCCGAAGGCCGGTAGCCCCATTGCGGAGCCACGAAGACGGTAACGGGGGGGCAGCTGGCGCTCGACTCCGAGACGGCCGTCGGCGTCGTGTCCTCCCCGCGAGCGCGGGGGTCAGCCGCGATTCCGCCTGCGTACACGAAGCTGATCGGGGTCCTCCCCGCGAGCGCGGGGGTCAGCCGTTCGAGTCGATCGGGACGACCGTCGCGGGCACGTCCTCCCCGCGCCCGCGGGGGTCAGCCGTCCTGGGCTGCCCGCACGGAGTGGGTCAGCACGTCCTCCCCGCAGGCGCGGGGGTCAGCCGACGACGAAGGAGAACACCACCGTGCAGCAGCAGTTCTCCCCGCGAGCGCGGGGGTCAGCCGGCCCTGTGGTGGCTGCACGGCGTCTGGGAGTCGGTCGGCGGCCTCGACGAGGGCCAGGTCGAGGCATTCGCCCACCGCGGTGCGGTTGGCAGCCGGGAACGCAACCGTTGTAGCGTGATGTACGCGACGCTACGCTGGTTTCATGAAGCAGTTGAACGTCCGCTTGGACGAGACGACCCACGCAGCACTGGAACAGCGGGCGGAGGCAGTGGGAATGAGCCTGCCGGACTACGCGCGCAAGCTCCTGACGGAGGAAGCGGACGAGCGGCGCGAACGATTCCTGACCGCCGCCGCGCACTTCTCGCAGGCGTGGGGGCCGGCGTTCGAGGCGGAGTTCGGTCCTTACCCGCAGGGCATCGTCTCGCGGCGATCGGGAACGGCGGACGCGGCGTGATCCTGTGCGTTGACCGGGGGTGGCTGCTGGATGTCGCCCACCGGTTCCTGCGGGCCGATCCGGACGTCACCGACTACGGCACCATCGCGGCGGCGGTGGCCCGTCACGTCGACGAGGTGATGGACGTGCCGGTGTACGGGGGCGTGCACCAGAGGGCGGCCGCGCTCATGCACCAACTCATCCGCGTCCCCGCCCTGGAGTTCGCCAACGAGCACTTCGCTGCTGTCGTCGCCGCCTCCTACCTCGCCGCCTCCGGAGTCATCGTCACCGCCGAGCCCAAACAGGCCGTCGAACTCGCCACCCGCATCCGCGACGACCAGGCCGACATCCGCGAGACAGCCACCGCCATCCGCACCTGGTACCACTGAACCCGGCCAACACCGCTCCACCAACAGAAGCGGCCCGACCACCACAGGAACCAGCCGGCACAAAAGACCCGGGCAGCGCGACTCACCACACCCACCCCGCACCCGCACCCGCAGGGGTCAGCCGGCGCTCGACAGCTACGACGCGGAGTCCGGCACGTCCTCCCCGCAGGCGCGGGGGTCAACGGGATCGGGCCATGGCGATGACTCCAATGGTGAAGTCCTCCCTGCGCCCGCGGGGGTCAGCCGGTCCGGCAACGGCAGTCCTCCCCGCACGCGCGGGGGTCAGCCGGCCATCGCCGAGAAGATGGACCGCGACCTGCTGTCCTCCCCGCACGCGCGGGGGTCAGCCGACCGTTGCGGTCACCGCCGCAGCAGTCGGCCTGTCCTCCCCGCGAGCGCGGGGGTCAACCGCCGTGGTCCGTGTGGATGACCTGCCGCACCCCGTCCTCCCCGCGGGCGCGGGGGTCAGCCGGTGGTCATCACGCCGTGGCTGGGTCAGGGTGAGTTCTCCCCGCGGGCGCGGGGGTCAGCCGTGGTACCAGTCGCCGTGTTCCTCGACGCGGCGGTTCTCCCCGCGAGCGCGGGGGTCAGCCGCCGGCAGACCTCCACTACGCCTTCATCTTCGAGTTCTCCCCGCACCCGCAGGGGTCAGCCGTGGACGGGGATGGCCATGCCGATGGCCAGGCCGTTTTCCCCGCGCCCGCGGGGGCCAGCCAGCGCGCGGCCTGAGCTGGGCGGAGCTGGCCCGGTCTTCCCCGCGAGCGCGGGGGACAGCCGCTGGCCCAACAGCACCAACCCCCACCTCCTGGTCAGCCGCAACACGGCCACCACCACGACAGCAGTCGGCACCTTCTGGCTCGACCCCCTTGTCAAACGGCTCCCCCGTCAGCCTCGACCGGCTTCGGCAGGACCGCATCCTCGAAGAAGCCGCCGCCACCGGAGCCGCCCCCCTACACCTCGCCCACGTCTTCGCCCTCAGTGCCAGGGCCAGCCTCCGCTACACCAACGCAACCGCCGGCTCTGATGCTGCAGAACAGACCTGAAGACAGCCCTGAGCAGCCACTCCGACGCCCCGCTGGCAGCACGACCGAGCCGACGCGGCATCATGTCACCGCAGCGACATCAGCCAGGAGAGCATGTGATCGAGTTCATCGTCCACGACGACCCGGTGGGGCGCGCTCAAAGCAACTACATCGCCCACGCCGACCTGGCCCCCTTCGGGCTGGACGGGCAGAAGGAGCAGTTGTGGCTGAAGCCGCTCAACGACGGGACCTTCTCGATCGCCTGCATCCCGTTTCGCACCTACGGGCTGGCCCTCGGCGACCGAGTCGTCCTCTCGGACGATGACGAGGTCGCCGAGGTGGCCACCCTCTCCTGGCACCGTGTTCTGCGACTGCTCTTCATCCCAGGCCTGGCCCCGGCACAACTGGCCCAGGCAGTCGATCGCATCAAGAGCGAGATCAGTACAGCGGGACTGTTGAGCGAATGGAGCGGTGACCGTCACGTCGCCGTCGACATCCCGCCGAATACGGACGCCTCCCGACTGTTCGAGTTCATGGAGCACGAGGTGACGGAAGGCCGAGCATTCTGGGAATGGGCCGACGCCATGCCGTTCTCCGCACGACGCTGAGCCGACCCACCAGCCCCACCTTCTTGTTCTCCCCGCGAGCGTGGGGGCAGCCGGTCTCCTGCACGGCCTACCAGAAGGCGTCCCGGTTCTCCCCGCGTCCGCGGGGGTCAGCCGATGGAGCTGCAGCCGGAATCGGACGAGCAGCCGTCCTCCCCGCATGCGTGGGGGTCAGCCGCCCAGCTCGACCAGGATCAGGAGGTCCAGTGGCTCCTCCCCACGAGCGTGGGGGTCAGCCGGCGCTGCAGGTGCTGGGCGGCTCCGGCACGGCCTCCTCCCCGCGCCCGCGGGGGTCAGCCGGCCATCGAAGCTTCAGCGCCCAGGCTTCACGGGTCCTCCCCGCACGCGCGGGGGTCAGCCGCTCCGGAAGACCGAGGTCCAGCCAAACCGCGTCTCCTCCCCGCATGCGCGGGGGTCAGCCGCTGTCCCTGTGGTCGTGGCAGCAGCAGATCGCGTCCTCCCCGCGAGCGCGGGGGTCAGCCGTCGAACCACTCGCCCCGAACTCGACGGTCGGCGTCCTCCCCGCGCCCGCGAGGGTCAGCCGCCCCAGCGGCCGGCGGTGCGGCGGTGCGGCGGTGCGGCGGTGCGGCGGTGCGGCGGTGCGGCGGATGAGCCTGTCCTCGCCGCGAGCGCGGGGGTTAGCCGGATCGGTGGCCCGGTTCGACGCCCGGCTTGTCGGTTGGCATCCGGCTTCGAACGGGCGGTCCCGGGGTGGCAGGCTGTGGTCGTGAGGATTGCGAGGGACGACCAGCCAAGGCCGTTGTCGACGTGCTGGCTCTACTGGATTGCTGTACGGACCGGGGATCAGGTGGGAGTCATTGAGGCCCTGGGCCTCGCCCGGCCAGTGCCTGTGACGTTCGCCGAGGCGGAGCTGGTCATCGACGAGGACGGCCACGGCGAGGCGGAGGACAATCCGGATGGACTGGCCCGGGTGTACGTGAGTCCTGAGATTGAGGGCTGGACCCTGGTGATCGGCCCGTGGTGCGATCCGTGCAACAGCGACAGGAGCGACGAGGTCCTGCGTCTGTGCGTCGATCTCAGCTCCCGCTACGGAGCGGCGCAGGCGTACTACTTCGGTACACAGAACGACGGCTCGGCATGGCTGATCGCGGAGCACGGGGTCGTGGTGCGGCGGTACTGCGAGACCGGCGAGGTCGACGACAGGCTCCTCACACTGGGGGAACCGCTTGTGCGGGAACAGGCCGAGCGGGAGCGGATGGGCCTGCCACCCGCCTGGGACGGGAGCGCGCGCAACGATGAGGCCGAGGAGGAGTGGAAGTGGCGGGCGTTCGACATGGCCCCCGAGATCGCTTCGGCCCTGGGCGTCAGTCCGCTCGCGCTGACGGCGGCGATGCGAGTGCGCGGCGTCGGCGTTCTTGCGGAGACACCTGATCCGGTGCTCTGAGCATTGCGTTCAGCTGTCCCGCAGCGGTCCTTCTTGGTTTGGTTCCCCTCTTGTGGTGGCCGGGCCGGGCGTACGCCTCGCCGGCGGTAAGGACTCTGCCGTTCTCCCCGCGCCCGCAGAGGCCAGCCGTAGTCGACCAGCCGGTCGCAGTCGTCGATCAGGCCCTCCCTGCGCCTGCGGGGGTCAGCCGTACGTTGCCGCAGCGAGCGAGCCGCCGGAGGTGTCCTCCCCGCGAGCGAGGGGGTCAGCCGGACCCGGTCGAGCGGCAGTCCGTCGCGCTCACGTCCTCCCCGCGTCCGCGGGGGTCAGCCGGCCGTGGTCGTCTTGCCCACGCCGCCCTTCTGGGTCCTCCCCGCGAGCGCGGGGGGCAGCCGCACTGTCGGGACGGGGAGCGCCTAGGCCGTGTTTTAGAAGGCGCCGAAGGTGCATCTGGTTGGCCGTCCTGGGAAGCTTCGGGCGGCCAGCCAGAGGATGAGGTCGCGCGCGATCGTGCCGATGTTGGTCTCGGTGATCACGTCGTGTTCGCGGCGGCTCGCGTCGCGGCGGACGATCTCGTACCCGCCCTCGTCGAGGACGGTGACCGAGACGTACCAGACGGGGTCGTCCTCGTCGGGCTGGATGACGACGAACGTGTTGTCGATGTCGTTGAGGTCGTCGACCAGCATGAAGATGGCGTCTTCGGACGGGTCGTCGATGTGGTCGCCGTTCTCGCTGTCGGCGCAGTAGTAGTCAGCGGCCACCGGTCTCTCCCCTCGTGCGACGCCCCGCTCCGGGCTCGCGGCCAGCATGGCACGCGAGCCCGACACGTCGGATCTCACAGCCACTGGTTGATCGCGGCGACGAGGACGGCCGCCTCGAAGCGGACGGCGAGTTTGTCGAACCGGGTGGGTGCGCCACGAGGCGCCATGAAGTCGAGTGAGGTGAGAGACCTTCACCGCCGGGTTGTCGCAGCAACCCGGCTGAAGCTGGGGGCAGTTCGTCTCGGGGGATGCCGAGGCGGACGGTAAGCAGCCCTGACGACGTCGGGACGGACTGGCACTGCCAGACGGTTCGGGTCCGGCTAGCGAGACGGGAAGGTGTACGCGAGGAACCAGTGCTTGACGCCCCGTAATTTCGACACCGGCTCCAACCTGGCGGATCTGGGCCGGATGCAGTGCACGACTGCCGGTGGGCTGGTGGTCGACTCCGAAGCCGAATCTACCTATCGGTGGGGAGGCCACGCCGAATGTCTGCGGCGTAGGTATGGCGATGCTGCCGGGGTAGAGCTGGGCACCTCACCCGTCGATCGACTCCGTGGTGAACGTGGGAACTGTCCGCGGTCGCCCTCCGCACCGGGCCTCCAGTCCGGCCGAGGGCAGGCCCATCGCCGGCTGATGGCCGTCGGGCAGGGCGGAGGCTCCGTAGTACTCGGAGGCCGGGAGAGCCGGCCACATGGGGAAGGGGGCCAGCAAGTCGGCAGTGAGGACGCTGGAATGTCAGGAGGTTGTCGCCGGTGAATACCGACGAACTGGAGTCTGCCCTGTTCGGGGCGGAGCTGCGGGTACTGAAGATCCAGACCAAGCTGCACCGTTGGGCAAACGATGATCCTCATCGCAGGTTCGACGATCTGTTCAACCTCGTGACCGACCCCGCCTTCCTCCTGATGGCGTGGAATCGGGTCCGGGGGAACAAGGGTGCCCGCACGGCCGGAGTGGACCGGAGGACCGCCCGTTCCGTCGAGGCCGGGCAGGGAGTCGAGGTCTTCCTCGACGGGCTGCGATCTCAGCTGAGAGACGGCAGCTTCCGACCGGTTCCAGTACGCGAGCGGATGATCCCGAAGGCGAACGGCAAACTCCGTCGTCTCGGTATTCCGACCGTGGCGGACCGGGTGGTCCAAGCATCCTTGAAACTGGTGCTGGAGCCGGTGTTCGAAGCGGACTTCCTTCCGTACTCGTACGGATTCCGCCCGAACCGCCGGGCTCAGGACGCTGTCGCCGAGACCCGCTACCTCACCAGTCACTCCTACGAGTGGGTGGTGGAGGGCGACATCACGGCGTGCTTCGACGAGATCTCGCACACGGCCCTGATGGACCGGGTCCGGGACCGGATCGGGGACAAGCGGATCCTGGCCTTGGTGAAGGCGTTCCTCAAGTCCGGGATCCTCTCCCGGGACGGAGCCCTCACCGACACCCGCACCGGCACCCCGCAAGGCGGGATCCTCTCGCCCCTGCTGGCCAACATCGCACTCTCGGTCCTGGACGAGCACATCGCCCAGGCCCCCGGAGGAGCAGGCGCTACCTCCGAGGAACGGCGCCGCAGACGGCGGCGAGGACTGCCCAACTACCGGCTGGTCCGGTATGCGGACGACTTCCTCGTACTCGTCTCGGGCAGCCGTGAGCACGCCGAGGAACTGCGAGGGGACGTCGCAGAGGTGCTGAAACCGATGGGTCTTCGCCTATCGGTCGAGAAGACGAGGATCACACATATCGACGAGGGCTTCGACTTCCTCGGATGGCGCATCCAGCGCCACCGGAAGCGGGGCACGGACCGGCAGTACATCTACACCTACCCGGCGCGGAAGTCATTGCACTCCGTGACGGCCAAGGTGAAGGAACTGACCGGTCGACAGAACGTCGGCCTGCCGCTGACGGCCCTGCTGCACCGGCTGAACCAGGTGCTGCGGGGCTGGTGCGCGTACTTCCGTCCAGGGGTTTCGAACGTCGCCTTCTGCTACCTCGGCCACTACACGTGGATGCGGGTAGTTCGATGGATACGGCGCAAGCACCCCGGGATCACATGGAAGCAGCTCCGCCGCCGCTTCTGCGACGGCGGCTGGTGGCCCACCACGGAGGAGGGAGAACTGTTCAATCCGGCGAAGGTAAGCACGACCCGATACCGATACCGGGGAACGATCATCCCGAGCCCGTGGCCCACTGCGGTATGAGTATCTGAATGACACCGAACGGGGCTTGTGGAGAGCCCGGTGCCCGGAGACGGGCACGCCGGGTTCGGGAGGCGGCTCGGGGAAACCCACTGGTGGAGACACCAGCAGGGCGCCCCGAGTCGACCTCACCCACCGCCCGGTTCTGCTTCAGCCGGCTGATGCCGCACTCGACGGCATGGCGGGCCTTGTAGTCCTCGCGGTCGAAGACGGGCGGACGGCCACCGCCGGCGCCCCGCCGCTTGCGGTTGCGGATCTGGTCGGCCGGTTCCGGAATGGTGCACCGGATGCCGCGTCTGCGCAGGTAAGCCCGGTTGACCCTGGACGAATACGCCTTGTCGCCGCGCACCCGAAGCGGACGGGTACGCGGTCGCCCCGGGCCGCTCCGGGGCACCCGGATCGCTTCGAGCACCGCCTCGAACTGCGGCGAGTCGCCGCGCTGACCAGCTGTGACGAGCAGGGACATCGGTCTTTGGAGTTGCTCGCACGCCAGATGGATCTTGGTGGTGAAGCCGCCCCGCGAACGACCCAGTCCGTGATCCGCGGGCTCCTCGCCCACGCCACCCGGCGGCTCCTTCTGACTGGCCCAGTCGCGCCGGGCTCCGGCGGCGTGCTGGTGGGCCCGGCAGACCGTCGAGTCGACGTTCACCTCCCAGACGATCAGCCCTGCCGCATCGGCCCTCGCCTGCAGAGCAGTCAGGATCCGCTGCCAGACACCTTGTCGTTGCCAGCGGCGGAACAACCCGTAGATCGTCTGCCAGGGACCGTACTCCGGCGGAACGTCCCGCCACGGAGCGCCAGTCCGCACTCGCCACCGAACCCCGTCGACCAGCCTGCGGCGCGACCTCGCCGGACGCCCCACGCCGGCAACCGGCAACAACGGCTCCAGCACAGCCCACTGGTCATCCGACAGATCGCCCCGCCCCATCCGATGAGCCTGACATCAGGACGGATGACCTTCCAAAACACGGCCTAGGCGCCACGTCCTCCCCGCGCCTGCGGGGGTCAGCCGTCGTACCGGTTGGTGGCGATGGTGAAGAGGTAGTCCTCCCTCGAGCACGGGCGCCAGTTGCTCACGCTAGCCGCCGGTGGCTACCGGTTCGGGGCCCGCCCGCGCCTGCGGGGCATCGGTTCGTCTTCGGCGCCGGCCGTCGCGCGGTGCTGAGGTCTCCGGGCGTGGCTCCTCCCCCGGCTCCGTCCTCGCCCACGCAGGCTCAAGCACCGCCCAGGCCTTCAGCGGTGACCGCGGAGCACGATGTCGTGGCCCTCTGCCACGATGGACGCTGCTCCTTGATACCTCAACAGGCCGGCCCGGCTCGCGCCTCGACAGGCTGGTCAAGAAACGGCAAAGCCGTCAGAACAGTGCAGGTCGCGAAGGGTTCTCCCCGCGGGCGCGGGGGTCAGCCGCAGCTGCCGTCGAAGGCGACCGCCACTGCGAAGTTCTCCCCGCGGGCGCGGGGGTCAGCCGAGGGCGGTGGGCATGGTGGCGGCGACCATGGTGTTCTCCCCGCGGGCGCGGGGGTCAGCCGGCACCCAGCCGGGCGGCGACGCGGACGGGATCGTTCTCCCCGCGGGCGCGGGGGTCAGCCGCCGGCTTCAGCGATACCGAGGCGCTGGCTGCGGTTCTCCCCGCGGGCGCGGGGGTCAGCCGCCGATCATCAAGAGCAACGGTCAGGTCGACTAGTTCTCCCCGCGGGCGCGGGGGTCAGCCGGTCGCCGGGCTTGATCAACCCGGACCTTCGGGGTTCTCCCCGCGGGCGCGGGGGTCAGCCGTCGACTCACGGCGGTCGGGGACCAGTCCGGGAGTTCTCCCCGCGGGCGCGGGGGTCAGCCGCGTGGTGGCTCGGGCCTCGGAGAGATCCGCCAGTTCTCCCCGCGGGCGCGGGGGTCAGCCGGGCTCTTGCCCCCTTGGTCCCTGGGTACCTTGGTTCTCCCCGCGGGCGCGGGGGTCAGCCGGCGTCGTCGGCCTCCTCGGCCTGGGCCTCATCGTTCTCCCCGCGGGCGCGGGGGTCAGCCGCGACCACCGACTACATCGGCTCCGCGATCATCGTTCTCCCCGCGGGCGCGGGGGTCAGCCGTGGCGAACACTTCGGTGTCTCTCCGGAGTCGCGTTCTCCCCGCGGGCGCGGGGGTCAGCCGGTCTGCGCGCAGGCAGCACACCTAGCACCGAGGTTCTCCCCGCGGGCGCGGGGGTCAGCCGCGGCCTTTGTCGCCGCCGCCCCGCAGGGGGACGTTCTCCCCGCGGGCGCGGGGGTCAGCCGTTGTCCGGGTAGTCGGTCTCCTCGGTGCTGGTGTTCTCCCCGCGGGCGTGGGGGTCAGCCGAAGGTTGTGACCACGCTGCCGGAGTGGCTGACGTTCTCCCCGCGGGTGCGGGGGTCAGCCGTGCGTCGGGGGAGGGAACGGCACCCGAACTTGTTCTCCCCGCGGGCGCGGGGGTCAGCCGCCGCCGTGGATGGTGATGATTGTCGCCGACGGGTGAAATTAGGGCCACGGGCGGCGCATCAAAAGCGGGCCACCGCGTGATCTCTTGAGCATCCTGACTTCACTGGTACGGGAGTCGGGAGGAAGAGAGGTGATCGGCGTGGAGGACTGGGCTGAGATCCGCCGGCTGCACCGGGCCGAGGGCCTGTCGGCCCGTGCGGTGGCCCGGCACTTGGGGATCTCCAGGGGCACCGTGCTGCGGGCCCTTGCCTCGGACCGGCCGCCGGTCTACCAGCGTCCGCTGAAGGGCTCGGCGGTGGATCAGGTCGAGCCTGCCATCCGCGAGCTGTTGAAGCAGAATCCGACCATGCCGGCCACGGTGATCGCCGAGCGGATCGGGTGGGAACGCGGTTTGACCATCCTCAAGGAACGGGTGCGCGAGTTGCGGCCCGCCTATTTTCCTGTCGACCCGGTTTCGCGCACGGTCTACTCGCCCGGTGAGCTCGCCCAGTGTGATCTGTGGTTCCCGCCGGTGGACATCCCGCTGGGCTACGGGCAGACGGGCCGACCCCCGGTGCTGGTCATGGTGTCGGGCTACTCGCGGATGATCACGGCCCGGATGCTGCCGTCCCGCACGACCGCCGACCTGATCGACGGACATTGGCGGCTGCTGACCGGCTGGGGCGCTGTCCCGAAGATGCTGGTCTGGGACAACGAGAGCGGGGTCGGGCAGGGGAAGCTGACATCCGAGTTCGCGGCGTTCGCCGGCCTGCTCGCGATCCGGATCCATCTGTGTCGGCCTCGCGATCCGGAAGCGAAAGGCCTGGTGGAACGGGCGAACGGCTATCTGGAGACGAGCTTCCTGCCCGGCCGCACCTTCGCCGGGCCAGGCGACTTCAACTTCCAGCTGACCGCCTGGCTGCAGATCGCCAACCGCAGACACCACCGCGTGATCGGCTGCCGTCCCCTCGAGCGCTGGGAGGCCGACAGGCAAGCGATGCTCGCCCTGCCGCCGGTCGCCCCACCGAACTGGTGGCCCCTGCACACCCGCCTGGGCCGCGACCACTACATCCGCGTCGACACCTGCGACTACTCCGTCCACCCCCGCGCGATCGGCCAGCAGATCACCGTCCGCGCGGACACCGAGGAGATCGTCGCCACCACCCGCGCGGGCGAGACAGTCGCCCACCACAGCCGCTGCTGGGCCCGCCACCAGACCATCACCGATCCCGAGCACGCCGCCGCGGCCGAGGCCCTGCGCGGCCAGGCGATCCGCCGGCGGGCCGCACACACCCGGGCCCGAGGCCTGGCCGGCCTGGCCCCGGACGACCTGGGCGTCCAGGTCGAACAGCGCGAGCTCGGCACCTACGACCGCATGTTCACCCTCATCGAGGGCGGCGCCGGAAAGGAGGACACCTGATGCCCACCACCAGCAAGCCGACGGCCCGCACCACCCGGCAGACCACAGCCGACCTGGCCTTCCTCGCCCGCGCGATGAAGGCACCCGCACTGCTGGACGCCGCCGAACGGCTCGCCGAGCGCGCCCGGACCGAGTCCTGGAGCCACCTCGAATACCTCGTCGCCTGCCTGCAGCGGGAGGTCTCCGCCCGCGACAGCCACGGCGGTGAGCAACGCATCCGGCAGGCGCGCTTCCCCGCGATCAAGACCATCGAGGAACTCGACCTCGCCCACCTGCGCGGCATGACCCGCCAGCAGCTCGCCCACCTGGGAACCCTGGACTTCATCGCGGCGAAGGAGAACGCGGTCTTCCTCGGGCCGCCGGGCACCGGCAAGACGCACATCGCAACCGGCCTCGCCGTCAGGGCCTGCCAGGCCGGGCACCGGGTCGCGTTCGCCACCGCCGCCCAGTGGGTCGACCGCCTCGCCGCCGCCCACCACAGCGGACGACTGCAGGACGAGTTGGTCAGACTCGGCCGTTACCCGCTGATCGTGATCGACGAGGTGGGGTATATCCCCTTCGAGTCCGAGGCAGCGAACCTGTTCTTCCAGCTGATCTCGAACCGCTACGAGAGGGCCAGCGTCATCGTCACCTCGAACAAGCCCTTCGGCCGCTGGGGAGAGACCTTCGGCGACGAGACCGTCGCCGCCGCGATGATCGACCGGCTCGTCCACCACGCCGAGGTCCACTCCCTCAAAGGCGAGTCCTACCGCATGCGCGGCCGCGAACTCGGCCGCACCGCCACCAGCAGCAACGACTGACACATCCGACGAGACTACGGATGGCCCACAACTGAACCGCCGAACCTGGCCTCACATTGAGGGTCTGGCCCAGGTTCTGTGACCGGTGACGCTGGGTGATGGATTCTCGGGGTTGGCGGAGTCGGGAGATCGTCCGGATCTCGTTGGTGTCGTGGCTCGGATGGCTGACCGTCGGCGGTCGTGTCGCAATCATGGTCGTGGCTTGGAGAGTTGCTGTTTCCGTCGTTGCCGCAGGTGGAGGTCGTCCGTGCCGAGGCGTCGGGTCCGGTGGTGCGGGTCGAGGCCCGGCTCGCCGCGCCGGGTGCCGTGTGCCCGTCCTGCGGGGTGTGGTCGGAGCGGGTGCACGGCTCCTACCTGCGGTATCCGTCGGATCTGCCGAGCTGTGGCCGGCCCGTGGTTCTGGCGTTGCGCGTGCGCCGGTTCGTCTGCCGGCAGGCGTCCTGTCCGCGGCGGACCTTCGTCGAGCAGGCACAGGGTCTGACGCGCCGCAACGGTCAGGTCACCGAGCGGCAGCGTGCCTCAGCGGCCGGCCTGGGGCTCGCCCTTGCGGGCCGGGCCGGTTCGCGGATGGCCGCGTTGCTGGGCATCCGGGCGAGCCGCAGCACCCTGCTCCGGCGTGTGATGGACCTGCCCGACCCGGCCGTCGGCGCCCCGGTCGCGGTCGGCGTCGACGACTTCGCACTGCGCCGCGGCCACGTGTACGGCACCGTGGTCACGAACGCGGCCACGCACCGGGTGCTGGACCTGCTCCCGGACCGAGACGCGGCCGCGCTCGTCCCCTGGCTGGCCGGACATCCGCAGATCGAGGTTCTGTGCCGTGACCGGGCCAGCGCCTACGCGGACGCCGCTTCGACCGCCGCGCCGCAGGCCAGACAGGTTGCTGACCGGTATCACCTGTGGGCGAACCTGGTCAGCGCGGTCGAGAAGACCGTGGTCGACCACCGCCGCTGCCTGCACTCGCTGCCCGCCATCGCTCCGGAGCCCGAGCCGCGGTGGGAGACCTCGCTGCCCGGCGATCCCGCACCGGAGACGGCGGCCGTGCCGGTGGAGCCTGCCGGCAAGATGGCCGAGCGCCGCAGGCTCCACCACGCTCTGGTCCACGGTCTCCTCGACCAGGGCCTGAGCGAGCGCGCGGTCGCCCGCCACCTGGGCTGGAGCCGGAACACGGTCCACCGGTACGCAGGCGCCAAGCGGTGGCAGAACATGATGAAGGGGCCGCCGCGGCCGCGCGCGAGCATCCTCGACCCGTACAAGCCCTACCTGGAGCGGCGCTGGGAGGAGACGGCCGGAAGGATCACCGGCCTCGCACTCCTGACCGAGATACGCGAACGCGGATACCGGGGCGGGCACACCCTCCTGGCCGTCTGGAAGAAGGGCCGGAAGAGACCGGACTGTCCGCCCCCGCCTCCCGCGCCGCCCACCGTCCGCGCGGCGGTCAGCTGGCTGACCCGTCATCCCTCCGGCCTCACCCCGGACGAAGAACTGCAGCGCAAGACCCTGCTGGCCCACTGCCCCGAACTGGAGACCACCGCCGGCCTGGTCCGATCCTTCGCCGAGATGCTCACCCTGCTCGAAGGCCACCGGCTGCCCGAGTGGATCACCGAGGCGATGACCTCCGGCCTGCGCGGGATCAGCACCTTCGCCAACGGCCTGAACAGCGACTACGACGCCGTCGAAGCCGGACTGACCACCCAGTGGAACTCCGGCCACGTCGAAGGCGCCGTCAACCGGATCAAGATGCTCAAACGACAAATGTTCGGACGCGCCAGCTTTCAGCTCCTACGCAAGCGGGTCCTTCTCGCCTGACGCTCCGTCACCGAGCCACACAACCTGGGCCAGACCCCACATTGAGCCGTCGCCGACATGATGATCGAGATGAGGCCGTTCTCCCCGCGGTCGCGGGGGTCAGCCGGTGGTGTGGGCGTCGAGCCTGTCGAGCCTCACGTTCTCCCCGCGGTCGCGGGGGTCAGCCGGCCGCCTCACCGAACTGCAGCTCCGCTTCGTCGTTCTCCCCGCGAGCGCGGGGGTCAGCCGACACGGCCCTGGACGAGGCCCGTCAGCGAGTCGTTCTCCCCGCGCCTGCGGGGGTCAGCCGATCTGGGTGCCTTCCAGCTCGGAGCGGTCGTCGTTCTCCCCCGCGCCTGCGGGGGATCGGTTCGTCTTCGGGGCCGGCTGTCGTGCGGTGCAGCAGGTCTTCGGGTGCCGTAGTCGGTCCTCGCCGCGAGCGCGGGGGTCAGCCGCCGACCAGCGCGCCCGTGACCCCGCCGGCCAGGGTCCTCCCCGCGAGCGCGGGGGTCAGCAGCCTTGCTGGACGGAGGCGAGTTGGTCAATGAGGTCTTCCCCGCGCCCGCGGGGGTCAGCCGCGGCTGTTCCAGTCGCTGGCCTTATCGCGGTCGTCTTCCCCGCGCCCGCGGGGATGGCTCAAATGGCCGCGCAGCGCGGTGTCGTGGCCGTCTGCCACGATGGGCGCTGCTCCTTGATACCTCAACAGGCCGGCCCGCCTCCTGCTCCTCGGCAGGCTAGTCAAGAAATGGCAAAGCCCTCAGAACGGTGCAGGTCGCGAAGGTCCTCCCCGCACGCGCGGGGGTCAGCCGGCCTTGGCGGTCGCTGCGGAGACGGTGGTGCCGTCCTCCCCGCACGCGCGGGGGTCAGCCGGAGCAGGCTTGCGCCGCCAGCCGCCGCGCAAAGTCCTCCCCGCACGCGCGCGGGTCAGCCGGCGGTGGCGAGTTCGTCGCGGCACTGGTCGTCGTCCTCCCCGCGAGCGCGGGGGTCAGCCGGGCGAGCGAGAGGAATGCAAGGCCACCGGGTCGTCTCCAACGCCCCGTTCACCAAGTGGGACAAGACCTTCACCGCCCCCCGATCTGCGCGGCCCTCGCTGACTGGCTGACCTTCCGCTTCCTGATCGAGACCGGTACCAAGTCTGTCCTCCCCGCGAGCGCGGGGGTCAGCCGCCGGCAGACCTCCACTACGCCTTCATCTTCGAGTTCTCCCCGCGCCCGCAGGGGTCAGCCGTGGACGGGGATGGCCATGCCGATGGCCAGGCCGTTTTCCCCGCGCCCGCGGGGGTCAGCCGTCGCTGTGGCGCAGGACCTGGCAGACCCGGGTGTCCTCCCCGCGCCCGCGGGGGTCAGCCGGGACATCTGGCTATGCGTCAGCGTACCGGGCCGTCCTCCCCGCGAGCGCGGGGGTCAGCCGGCAGTTGAGCTTCGGGTGTTGGCCGCGTTGGCGTCTTCCCCGCGAGCGCGGGGGTCAGCCGATCTGCGACGACCGGGCGTTGGTCTGCAGGTCGTCTTCCCCGCGAGTGCGGGGGTCAGCCGGGCCTGTGGGTCGTCGTCATGCGCACCCGGTTGATCTGCTTGATGCGCGGCAGCAGGTCCACGTTCAGCAACCTGGTCACCGCGAACCCGATCTCCGACTGGCCATGCGAATCGACGTAGTTGCCCTCCACGCTCATCTTGGTGCCGTGCCGGATCGCGCCCTCGACCATCACCGCGACCTCCGACGCGGACGCACGAAGGATCTGGGAGTGGACCACCACCGCGCCGCGCTCGACGTGCCAGTACACCAGCACGCCCCGGCCGCCGTAGCGCGAGTGCCACCACTCGGTGAACAGGTTCTGGTCCCAGGAGCGGAAGTGCGTGGAGTCCGAAGCGACCGCGGTCGAGCCGGCACCTCACAGCTCGCTCTCGCGAGCGGCGAACGTGGCGTTGGCGATCTCCACCGCGATTTGGCAGGTCGACTCCAGGGTGAGGTAGCGGCGCCGGGTGTAGCGGATCTCCTCCTCGGTGTGCCCGTGCTCGCCGCCGGCCACCGACTTGATGCCGGTGTTGGTGCCGTAGGCGTGGATCGCCAGCATCAGCCGCTCGGCCAACACCTCCTCTGGCAGCGTCCGCGACCCGGCCACCGAGGTGATCGCCTTCAAGCAGCCGGTGCGCAGGATCGCCTCCTTGAGCATGTCGATCAGCGGCACGGCGCTCCAGCGCCGCCCCACCTCGGCCTTGATCCGGCGCAGGTTGCGCGGCTCCTCCTGCGCCTCCGGGCCGGTGAACTTGATCGCGCCCGCGGCGCGCTCCTTGATCTCCAGCCAGTCCAGTCCCGGCGCCACCGCGTCCAGCGTGGCCAGGGCCTGCAAGGCGCTCGCTGCGGCGCCGCGGCCGTGAGACTGAGCGGGGCAGCAAGCCGTGTGGTGTGTCCGGGATAGGGTGTCGCGGTGAATGTTGAGTGGGCCCCGAGGGCGGGGTCGGGCGCCCGGGCGAGCTGTCCCCCGCCAGTGGCGGGCGGTCGGCGATGACGTCGATACCCGCAGCGGAGGCCCTGCTCCACGCCGGATCGGCCGGTGGCCGGCTGGCTGACCTCGTTCAGCAGCAGGACTGCGGAGCCGAGCAGAAGTGCCCGTGGAGCCTGGCCCGCGCCGTAGGGCTGTCGGAGGAGGAACGCGCGGCCGCTGCCTGGATCGTCGCCGACGAGATCATGGCCTCCCGCACCGGAGTTGAGCACCAGGTCTACAGCCTCTGGCGGGAGGCCACCCTCGCCGGCACCAAGCTGACCGGCACCGACTGGACCCTGGTGTACGCCTTCGCCTTCAACGTGTTCGGCACCCCCTCGGCGATCAGCGGCGAGGGCCACGGCCTGCCCGGCTACGTGGGTGAGTGGCTCTGGTACCTGACGACGCGGGACCTCCCGCCGCCGGCCGGGCGCAGCGTGGAGTTCTTGTCAGCGCCGGGGATGGAGGTGCGCGACAGCGGTGGCGACGGGCTGATCATCCACCGGGTCGCAGAGGGCGGGCCGGAGCTGGTCTTTCGCCTGTGGGAGATGAAGAAGTACACCGGCGCGAAGCCGAATCTGACCCCGACGATCACGGGGGCGTGGAAGCAGCTGACCGAGCACGGTCCGCGCTATCTCGCGCAGATGTCGTGGGGCGGGAGGCTCCTCGACCCCGACATCGGAGAGTTCGTGAGCGGGCTGGTGGGGCACTGGGTGTATGCGCATCCGTCGAGCGGCGGTGGGGTGAGCGTGGCGACGAACGCCGTGAACATCCCGCAGGGGAGGGCGTTCCAGCTCGCGCACAAGCACTTCCCCACCCACACCCATCCCGGGGCGATGCAGGGTCTGGTGGTGGCGGTCGACGACCTTGACGACTTCGCCCAGGCTGTGAGGGGGTACGTGTGGAGCGCACTCTGAATTCGGAGGCGTTGGCGGCGGCGCTCGGTGTGTACCGGCCCGACGGTGTCCTACCGAGTCCGGAAGCCCTGCTGGAGACCATCACCGACCTGGAGATCGCGGCGTTCCGCACCGAGTACGAGGTGGCGGACGAGACGCTTGGCACGGCGTGGCTGCTGCACGGGCTGGCCGCCCTGAACCCCGAGGCTCCAGGCTTCGACCGGGCCCGGATCCGGCACGCGTTTGCGGTCAGCGCGCACGTGCTCGACCTGGCGCTCGCGGACGAACGCCGCTCGCCCGCGGACCGGCTGCAGATCGCCTTCGCCGCCCAAGCGGGCTACCGGCGCTGCGAGCAGGACCCGAACGCGACCGCCGTCTACCGCCGCGTCGCCCACCTGGTGGACACCGAGGCTGGCCTTCCCGCTCACATCGGGACGCTCGCGGTGGAGGCCGGTGTCGCCTTCCTCGGTCTGGACCGACCTGCTCTGGTCGGCGCGCTGCGGACGTGGCGGCGCCAGTTCGCCGAACTCGGGGCGCTGCTGGGAGGAGACCGTACGTCGCTGGCGGGCACGATGTTCGGTCCGGCGGAGGCGATCGTCGAAGCGGTCCACCACCTGCAGCTGCACCTGGTCCTCGGGGAGGCCGAGGATCTGCGCGCCGCCCACGAGCTCCTGGTCTCGGTCGTCGAACAGCGGGTGGGGCAAGGCGACCGTCTGGCGCCGTGGGTGGCCGCCCACCTGCTGGAGCTGAGCGGGGAGCTCGCGGACAGCAGCCTCTACCGGCTGCTGCCGGCCGGCACGCCGGGCGCGGTGGCACGGACCTTCGCTCTGTCCAGCCCGCCGGTGCTGACCCTGTGGCCGCCGCAGCGTGAGCTGCTGCGGCTGGAGCGCGGCAACCCGGTCGACCCCTCGACCACACGCAGCCTGATCAGCGTGCCCACCAGCGCGGGCAAGACGCTGATGGCGCAACTGGTGATCTGCTCGCACCTGGCGCAGCGGGAAGGGCGGGTGCTGTACGTCTCGCCGATGCGCAGCCTGGGGCGGGAGATGCGGGCGGCGCTGCGGGGGCGGTTGCGCGGGCTGGGATACCGGCTGGCGGCCGAGCGGCCGGACTTCCCCGTCGACCGGATCGACTTCGTTCGCGGGCCGTTGACCGGCGACGTGGAGATCGTGACTCCGGAGCGGCTCATGCACATGATCCGCAACAACCCCGAGGCGGCGTTGGACGACGTCGGGCTCATCGTCGTCGACGAGGCGCACCACCTCGCGCAGGGCCGACGCGGCTTCGTCCTGGAGAGCCTGCTGGCCTTCCTGGCCGCGAGCACGTACGAGGTGCGGCTGGTGCTGCTGTCCGCAGCCGTCGGCAACCGGGCCCAGCTGGCATCGTGGCTGGAGCCCGACCGGCCGGCGCAGGAGGTGGTCTTCACCGACACCTGGCGCGGACCGCGTCGCCTCCACGGCCTGATCTACCCGTCGCTGCTCAAGGAGCAGGCCGAACTCGCGCCCCGGCGCGCCAGCAAGAAGCGGCCCTCGACGACCAAGGCCACCGTGCCGGTGGCGATGCGCCTGGACCTGCGGCCCACCGCCGGATCCGAGGTCGCACACCTCATCACCGGCCGGCTCGGGGAGCGCACGTTTGCCGCCGCCAACTCGTGGGAGTGGAACGCCCGGACCAAGCTGTCTGGCGGGATCGCGAACTACAGGGTGTTCGCCGCCGGGGCCGCCGCCCTCACGAAGGCCGGCAGCGTCCTCATGGTCGTCGACACCAAGCGGGCCGCCCGCGACACCGCCCTGGCCATCGCCGAGCACCTGGACGACCGCCCCGAGGCCGCCGCGCTCACCGAGTACCTCGCCGACACCCTGGGCGCCGAGCACCCGCTGGTTCGCTGCACCCGCAACGGCGTCGCCTACCACCACGGCGACCTTCCCGACGATGTGCTCCAGGCCGTCGAGAGTGCCCTGCGCGAGAACGAGCTGCTGGCTATCGCCAGCACCAGCACTCTCACCGACGGCGTCAACCTCCCCGTGCGCACCGTCATCATCCACAGCGGAGTGGACGGCGACCAGCGCCACTACGAGGGCCAGCGCCAACTGCTCGCAGCTGAACTCCTCAACGCCGTCGGGCGCGCCGGGCGGGCCGGACGGGAGAGCGAGGGCTGGATCCTGCTGACCCGCCCCTACCCCCCGAGCTCCGCCGACTTCGACACCCTCACCCCCGACACGGACCAGCTCACCGTTGCCTCCGCCCTGCTCACCGAGGAGGCGCTCGCCGACCTGGCGGCCGCCGAGGAGCGGTTGCGCGACGACGCGGACGCCGTCTTCGCCCTGGCCGACAGCATCACCGCGGACTTCGCCGCGTTCGTGTGGTTCCTGCTTGAGGCCGAGGCCGCGACCCCGGCCCTGTCGGGAGAACAGGGCCGGCTGGCCCCGGTGTGGCGCCTGCTGGCCATGGACCAAGATGGCGGCGTGGCTGTCGCGGCGCGCTGGCACGTCCTCGCCATGAAGGTCGTCGAGGTGTACGACCGTACCGACGCCGACAGCACCCGACGCTGGACCACCACGGGAACGAGCCTGCACTCCGCGCGGCTGCTCGACCGCCTGGCCCGCGGCCTCTCCCGCGCCCTGGCGGAGCAGCACGCGCAGGAACCGCCCGCCGACCCGGCGACCGCCTGGCTCACCGCGACCCCGGAGTGGTCACTGGAGAGGACCCTGGACTTCCTGGCCGAGCACGACGTCTTCGGGCAGCTCCTCGACCTTCCAGAAGCCGCCCGGGCCTGGCACTTCACCACCCGCGAGCGCGCGGGATCACCCGTCGAGGTCTCCGTCACCGAGGCGGTGCGCAGCTGGGTGACCGGGGAGAGCATCCCCCGCCTCGCCCGCGCCTGGATGCCCAGCATTCCGGCCGAGTGGGCCCTGGAACAGGCTGTCCGCTGCATCAGCAGCACTTTCGAGCACGTCCTGTCCTGGACTCTCGGAGCTCTGATCAACCTGGTGAACGAAGCCGACTGGCACGAACTGGGAACGCCGCTGCTCAACCCCCAGACGGCCTGGCACCTGCGGCACGGCGTCGACACCGAGCAGGCACTGACCCTGCTCACCTCCGGCATCACCTCCCGCCGGCTCGCCCATGCCATCGGCAGCGACGCCGCCACACACGGAATCCACCCCGCGGACCTCCGCAGCTGGCTCACCTCCCAGGACGTCGACGGCTGGGCCGTGTCCTACGGCGCGACGACCTACGAGATCGACGACCTCCTCGACTACGTCCGCACCCCCTCCAACCTCGTCAACGACCTGGTGGCTGGCACCACCGTCGCCGTTCAGATCCGCGCCCTCCTGCCGATCGGCGATGCACCTGCCACCCTGGTGCGACCCAGCAGCGGCAGCGCGAGCATCGGCATCCAAGTCGACGGCCAGGTCGTCGCCACCGTGCCCCCCGATCGCCACCTCGACGTCCTGGCGATACTCGACACCGGCTTCGACCTCCACCACAGACTCCGCGGCGGCAACCTGATCACCAACCGCGTCCACACTCCTGACGAGGCGCTCCGGTGGCCGTAGTCAACAGGCCGGGTCCGAACGCGGGCCTGGCCTGACCAGAAGGGGACTTCCCGGCCGTCTGCCGCGATGGGGCGCTGCTCCTTGACACCTCAACAGGCTAGCCCGGCTCGTGCTCCTCGGCAGTCTGGTCTAGAAATGGCAAAGCCGTCAGAACGGTGCAGGTCGCGAGGGGTCCTCCCCGCGGGGGTCAGCCGTCACTAGCCGACTGGCGACCGAGCCCGAGAAGGTCCTCCCCGCGAGCGCGGGGGTCAGCCGGTCTTGCTGCTGCACCTGGACTGGGCCGCGACGTTCTCCCCACGAGCGCGGGGGTCAGCCGGCGCACCGGTCCTGGCTGACGGTGACGCCGGGGTTCTCCCCGCGCTTGCGGGGGTCAGCCGTCGTACCGGTTGGTGGCGATGATCGTCGGCGCCGGCCGTCGTGCGGTGCTGAGGTCCCCGGGGGTGGCTCCTCCCCCGGCCCCGTCCTCGCCCACGCAGGCCCAAGCACCACCCGGGCCTTCAGCGGTGACCGCAGAACACGGTGTCGTGGCCGTCTGCCACGATGGGCGCTGCTCCTTGACACCTCAACAGGACAGCCCACATCGTGTCCCTCGGCAAGCTGGTCAATAAACGGCAAAGTCGTCAGAACAGTGCAGGTCGCGAAGGGTCTTCCCCGCGAGCGCGGGGGTCAGCCGCCTCTGTCGGCGAGCACCAGCTGGTACGACGGGTCTTCCCCGCGAGCGCGGGGGTCAGCCGCCCGCGTTCGACGCAATTGCATCCGCCCTTTCGTCTTCCCCGCGAGCGCGGGGGTCAGCCGTCGCCGGAGAAGCGGGATGAGGCGACGTTGGCGTCCTCCCCGCAGGTGCGGGGGTCAGCCGATGCCCACCCCGGCAGAGGTCTCCGCACTGCAGTTCTCCCCGCGAGCGCGGGGGTCAGCCGCAGCCGACCACCGCCGGCTCGCCGCCGAGCAGGTCTTCCCCGCGCCCGCGGGGGTCAGCCGGCCGCGCTCGACGGCGGTGGCGAGGCCTGATGGTCCTCCGCGCGCCCGCGGGGGTCAGCCGCCGGAGCCCGTTCCGGGCTCTCGTCCGATCGCGTCCTCCCCGCGAGCGCGGGGGTCAGCCGACCCACGGCCACGGAGGGCTCTGTCCCCGGTCGTCCTCCCGCGCCCGCGGGGGTCAGCCGGGAAAATTTCCGTCCGCCCCAAGTCAGAGGGGGTCCTCCCCACGCCCGCAGGGGTCAGCCGGTCCGCGAACGCCAGGACCACATCGGGGCAGCGTCCTCCCCGCGAACGCGGGGGTCAGCCGAGACCTGCGCAAGCACGCCGCCGTGTCCGGAGGTCCTCCCCGCGGGCGCGGGGGTCAGCCGACGCTCCTTGATCACGTGATGGCCGTCCCCGAGTTCTCCCCGCGGGCGCGGGAGTCAGCCGTGTACCGGGTGCTGCTGCGGGACCTCGGGCTGGTTCTCCCCGCGGGCGCGGGGGTCAGCCGTCCTGAGCCAGGACGACCCGCCACCGATCCCGGTCCTCCCCGCATGCGCGGGGGTCAGCCGACTCTCCTCTCCTCCTCTCCCGGCGCAGCTGGGTCCTCCCCGTGCCCGCAGGGGGTCAGCCGAACTACGTCGACAACATGGTGAGCTTGCTGCGGTCCTCCCCGCACCCGCGGGGGTCAGCCGCGATCGGGCGACGCATCGCGTACTGGCGCGCGGTTCTCCCCGCGCCCGCGGGGGGTCAGCCGTCCGGCCGGTCGTGGCAGATCACCAGCTACGCGTCCTTGTAGTTTCCAATTTGACCTGTCACATTCCGGACGAGTTGTCATCAGCTTGTCGCTGGCGACAACTCGTCCGGATACCCACCGTTGCCCCGCGGCTATGCTCCCGGTGCGTGACCGCTGCTTCGCATGATGTCTCTACGCCGCCACATCCCGGGCGGCGCCCGGGACCTGCTGGCGAGGCGGCGAACGACGACGCGTTGATCGAGAAGCTGCGAGCACGTGCCTGGGACCCGGGCCAGCGCTTCGATGAGGCTTATGTCCCGACCGCGTGGATAGCAGAGAACTACGGTGCGCACTGGTTGGACCAGTCCCGGGACGGCCGACGCGGGTCCTGCAGCGACGGGACGATTGCGTTCGAATCGTCGATCGAGGTGGTGGCCGCCTATTACGCGGATGCTCCGCGCGGTCCACTATTTGCTCCGGTCACCATGGCGCAGGTTGAGGACGTTGAGCGCAGGTTGGGGCTTCGGCTGCCCGAGTTGCTCCGCCGTGTCTACACCGAGGTCGCAGACGGCGGCTTTGGGCCTGATTGCGGGCTCGTCTCGCTGCGTGACGGGAACCGGCCACCCGGCTATCTGCGCGACTGGCCGTCCGCAGCACGTGCTCGCGAACGCAACCGATCAGAGGGGGTGCCAGAGTCGTGGTTCGAGCTGACGGCAGGCGGCTGCTCGATGTACTGGCACGTCTCGTTGCTTGCCGTTGACAACCCGGTGCTGCTCTACGACTGCGACCGCTGGGTTCCCGAGTGGGGCGAGGATCCTCACGACGGGCTGTCCTATGCGGCCGAGTCGCTGCGGAAGTGGCTCTGGACGTGGGCCGAAGGGGGCGACGTCTGGGGAGAGGTCCTGGACCGACGATCTGAAGTAGACGACAAGTCGTCCGGACAGAATCAATGACAAGTCACCCGGACACCCGCCCGATGCCCCAGGTCAAGCTCACCCGGCATGACAAGTGATGCTGGAACCTACAGTCCTCCCCGCGCCGCGGGGGTCAGCCAGCCGGTACTTGTTCGGCAGGACGGCGCAGTCCGTTCTCCCCGCGCCCGCAGCGGCAGCCGTCGGAGGGCGTCATCATCGGCGAACAAGGCGGGTCCTCCCCGCGCCCGCGGGGGTCAGCCGGAGGTCCCGGTGAAGCAGGACGACCACGGCATGTCCTCCCCGCGAGCGCGGGGGTGACCCCACTGTCGACGATGCCGCCCTGGCAGCAGGATCGGCCCCGCCCGTACGAGGATGACCCCGGCAAGGGCGGCTGGACCGTCGTACGGGACCTATCGGGCTCGCGCTCGCGGGGGTGGAGGGTCTCGGCGTCCGTGTGATACGGGCAACCATGCGACCTGCGGCTTCGTCCCCATTCTCAACCGGATGACGCGGCTTCGGATTCTCAGAGTCGTGACAGATCCTCGCGATCGCGGTGCTGCCTCTCGATGCGGTCAACCGGCGCTCGCAGGGCGGATGAGGTCAGTTCCAGGTCGCGGTTGTCGCGCCCAGCTAGCATGTGGTCGAGCCAGCGTTCGTACCAGGCCAGGAAGTCTGTGGCCGACGAGACGTTGGGGCCCCAGAAGCCGTCGGCGTTTCCGGTGACGACGCGGCCCGCCAGGGGACCCGTGATGCCGAGAAGCACCAGGTCGGAGCACCCCGCCTCGATGATGTGCAGGAACAGGTCACTTCGGCGAGACGGGCCGCCGGCGAACGTGAACCCCCGAGGGCGGCCGGGCTCGCCGTGGGGGTCCATCGTGAACAGCCGACATGACTGCAACCGCAGCAGGCCGTAGAAAGGCGATGCGCCGCCCCCGCCCAGCGTGGTCAGGAAGCTGCGGTAGGGGTCGGGCAGTTCGATGTGGCGGTCGGCCTCGAACTCGGCGACCTTCGCGTCCGGCAACGGGGGTTCGAGGCGGAACCCGTGCTTCTCTTCGCCGAAGGAGTAGCTTCGCAGCGCGGCATAGGGCACCTTGGCGAGCTTGCGTCGGATGCGGGCGATCCGGGAGTCCATGTGAACTCTTCTCTCTGTCCTCCGCAAACTACCTGCTGTGGACAGCGATGTCCTGTCGCGTTGAGCTTGTCTGTGGATCTTGCACTGAGCTGCAAGGTTGCCAGGTCGAGTGAGAACGCTCGGCGCGGGATTCTCAGTGCATCTGGCTTCTGCGGAATCCAGGGTGGGCTGCGAGCCGAGTGATGGCGGGACCGTCGTGGGGAATCTGGGCTGGGCCCCAGGGCGACGTAGGCTCATGGGTTGTGAGCCAACAGGATGAGGTCGGGAAGACCCGCTATCTGGTCCTTCATGACTATGGGATGGGCGGTCTGTGGTGGTGGGTGTGGGCGGGCTCGGCCGAGGAGATCGTCAGTGCCTGCGCCGAGGTTGAGGTGATCGCGGACCCGGATGCCGTGAGACGTGCCGAGACGTGGGGTTTGAAGGAGGTCCGTCTTGACGATCCGGACTCGAATCCGCTGTCCAGCCTCCGCGCTCAGCGGGATGCCCAGCGTGGTCAGCCGGGATTCGGTGTCCTGGCGGGACGGGACCGTGTATGCCTGCGTTGGCCTGAAGGCGAGGAAGGAGAGGTCTTCCTGATGGAACTCGGGCCGGACGGACGGCGGTTGCGGCAGGTTGAGATCCGCCCGGACGGTGGTTCGGTCAAGACGGGCATTGAGGATTGGCCGTTCAACCCGCCGTTCGACCTTCGTGATCCGCAGTATGTGTCCATGGAGATCGGCCCTGGTGACTTTGAGGAAGTGTGGCAGCGGGCTCGTCACGAGTCCGAAGGCTGATCAAGCGGCTTCCCGGGCTGTGTGATGTCGGCAGAAGTGCTGTTAGAACTCCTAACGAAATGATCTTCGATGAGTCGGTTCCAGTCGCTGGGGTGCTATCGGGCAGCATGGGGCGATGAACTCGGATGAGCCGGTGCCCCGGGAGTTGAAGGTCCTCGATACGACCTCGCTGATCAGGCTGGAGGAGCGGGCATGCGAGCTCGGTCTCAACCAGCGGTTGGACCCGGTATGGGTGCAGGCGAATGCGGCGTCCAATGGAACCCACTATCTGTGGCCGGCCCTGTGGAACAGCCTGCCGCATCGCCCCGGCATCCCGCGTCAGATTCGGTGCGAACTGCTCATCACGCTTCGCTCGGGAGACCGCGTGATGAGCCTGCTGGACGTCCTGCCTGGTGGCTTCGCCCCTCTGGCGAGAGTGACCTCACGGGCCGAGGGTATGCAGGTCAGTCAGCTCCTGGACAGCTCCCCGAGCGTCAGGGAATGGCTACTGAGCAGGGGAGTCCCGGACCGGCCGTGAGAGCCGGCGCCAGCAGATGAGTGCGCATCCCAGGGCCAGGAAGGCCTCGTGGATGTCATCGCGGATCTCCCCGCGGATACGCAGGCGTCGGAACCAGTACAGGTGGGCGAAGGCGCGTTCCACGACCCACCGTTGAGTGCCGAGTCCGGAGCCGTGCTCGATGCCCCGGCGGGCGATGAGCGGCTTCACGCCGAGGTTCCAGACCAGGCGGCGGTACCTGTCGTGGTCATAGCCGCGGTCACCGAGCACGGCGTCGGGCCGGCGCGCCGGGGCCGGCCGCGCTTGCCGCGAACGGACGGCACTGCCTGAAGCAGTGGAATGAGCTGGGTGACGTCATTGCGGTTGCCGCCGGTCAGGGTGACGGCGAGCGGGATGCCGGTGGCATCGGTGATCAGGTGGTGCTTGCTGCCCGTCCTGCCCCGGTCGACAGGACTTCGTCCCGTCTTGGATCCCCCTTTGACGCCCGGTTGTGAGAGCCGTCCACCGCCGCCCAGGAGAAGTCGAGGGCGTTCGCGCTGCGGAGCTTGGCCAGGAGGACCTCGTGGAGCCGGGGCCAGACGGCCGGCCTCCGTCCACTCGGCCAGGCGGCGCCAGCAGGTCATGCCCGACCCGAAGCCGAGTTCCTGCGGGAGATGTTCCCAGCTGATCCCGGTGTGCAGGACGAACAGGATGCCCTGGAACACCAGTCGGTCCGGATGCCGCTTCCGTCCTGGATGCCGCACGCGCCGCTCAACCTTGGGCAGCAGCGGTTCGATCACCGCCCACAATTCGTCGTCAACATGCCACGGCTTCGGCCGAGCCACCCCACACCCCCGGATCATCACTTCCAGAACGATCCAGCCACCTCGAAGATCATTTCGTTAGGAGTTCTAAGTCGCCCGAGGCCAGGCCGACCCAGGTCGGGCCCGAGGCGACTCGGGCATGACTTTCGACAGATCCGCTGCGGCAACGGCTTTTGTAGGGTCGTGGGCATGCGGATGAGTGGGGCGGCGCTGCCCGTGGTGGCGGCGGTGTGTATCGGGCTGGGTGTCACGAGCCTCTGGTGGGCGCTGCCCGCGATCGGGGTCTCCTTCCTGGCCGGGCTGCGGATGGAGCGGGTACGGCCGGCGGCGGTGGTGTTCGCCGTCCTGGTGGCGGCCGGGGTGCTGGTGGTCGGCTCGGTGCCCTCCTGGATCGTTCTGGGCCTGCGGTTCGTCGCGCTCGCCGTGAGCACCGGGATGGGCCCGTGGCTGCTGGGCCGGTTCTGGCGGCAGTCGCAGGAGCTCGTGCGCGCCGGGTGGGAGCGGGCCGAGCGGCTGGAGCGCGAGCGGCAACTCGTCGCGGAGCAGGCCAGGTTGCGCGAACGGGCCCGGATCGCCCAGGACATGCACGACGCCCTCGGGCACGACCTCAGCCTGATCGCGCTGCGCGCCGGGGCCCTCAAGCTCGCCCCCGGCCTGGCCCCGCCCCACCGGGAGGCCGTCCAGGAGATCCGGGCGGGTGCGGCCGCCGCCGTCGACCGACTCGGCGAAGTGATCGGCATCCTGCGCGACGGAGACGGGGGAGAGGGAGGCACTTCCGCGGCCCACGGGCCGGCCGACTCGGACATCCCGCAGCTCGTCGCCGAGGCGGCCGCCGCCGGACTGGACGTCCGCTCGGAGATCAGCGGGGAGACGGAAGGGATCCCGCGCGCCACCGAGCACGCCGCGTACCGAGTGGTGCAGGAGGCCATGACCAACGCCGCCAAGCACGCACCGCGAGCGTCCGTCACCGTGGAGGTGGCGTACTCGGACGACGGCGTCCGCGTACGGGTGGCCAACGGCCCCGCGCCTGCGACAGTGCCCGGACCCACGCCCGCACCCGCACCCGCGCCCGCCGCCCGCCGAGCGGCGTCGCCGCAACCCGCGTCAACCCCGCTCGGCGCAACGCCCACCGCAACGCCCACCGGAGCGTTCTCCGGAACCCCTGTCGCGGCTCCCGCAGCGGCTCCCGCAGCGGTTCCCGCAGCGCCGCCCATCGGCGGGCACGGCCTGGTCGGGCTCGCCGAGCGGGTCCGGCTCGCGGGCGGCACCCTTGCCCACGGGGCCCGCGCGGACGGCGGGTTCGAGATCGTGGCCGACCTGCCGCGCAATGCCGCCGGGCCCGTCCCGCCGCTGCCCCCCGCTCCGCCGTCACCGGTCCGCGAACTGCGGCAGGCACGGCGCAGGGTGGGCCGGACGCTGGCCGCCGTGGTGCTCGTCCCGCTGACGACGGCCGTGCTGCTCACCGTGGCGCTGCGAGTATGGACGCTCTACGTGGTCAGCCTGTCGGTGCTGGACCCGGGGGTCTTCGCCTCCCTCCAGGTGGGGCAGGACCAGGCCTCGGTCGAGCGGCTGCTGCCGGGCCACCGGCTGCCGTACCGCCCGCCGAGCGGGCCGTCGACGCCGGCAGCGCCAACGGGAGAGGGGGTCTCGTGCACGTACTACGCCATCACCGCCCAGCTGTTCGTGGACCGGGCCGGAGACGCCTACCGGATCTGCTTCCGGGACTCCCGGCTGGTCTCGCGTGATGTGCTCGTCTCCTGACCTCCCCCACGACGTCCTTCCCCGCACCACCTCCGTACCGAGCGACCGACAGGAGCCGCCGATGACCACCGCACCGATCCGGGTGCTGCTCGCCGACGACGAGCCCATGATCCGCGCGGGACTGCGCGCCGTGCTCACCACCGACCCGGGCATCGAGATCGTCGCCGAGACCGGGGACGGCCGGGAGGCCGTCGAACTGGTCCGACGCCACCGGCCTGACGTCGCCGTGCTGGACATCCGGATGCCCGGGACGGACGGCATCACGGCAGCTGCCGAGATCCGTCGGAACGGCCTGGCCTCCGGAGTGCTCATGCTGACCACCTTCGGTGAGGACGACTACATCCTGCGCGCGCTCAGCGGCGGTGCGAACGGATTCCTGATCAAGTCCGGCGAGCCCGAGGAACTGCTCGCCGGGGTGCACGCGGTGGCGGCAGGAGCGGCCTACCTCTCACCCAAGGTGGCCGCCCGGGTGGTCGCCCACCTGGCCGCCACCGGGGCCGGCCACCCCGCCGACCGGCGTGCCGGTGCCCGGGAACAGGTGGCCGCCCTGACCACCCGGGAACGGGACGTGCTGACGCTGATCGCCGCCGGGCTGTCCAACGGTCGGATCGCCCGTCGGCTGGGGGTGGTGGAAGGCACCGTGAAGGCCCATGTGAGCTCCATCCTGGCGAGGCTGGGGGTGGCCAACCGGGCGGCCGCCGCCGTCCTCGCCCACGAGGCCGGGCTGACCCTCGGCGCGACCTGCGCGGGCGGCCCGCGGGACTGAGCCCGCCGTGCCCGGTGCCGCGGCCCGGTCCGGCGCCGACGGCACCGGGGGCACCGATGGCGTCGACGGTGCCGACAACAGCAGCCCGAGGACCGGCACCCCGGTCAGGGCCGTCACCGCGGTGGTGGCCGCCGGCCGCAGGGCGAGGACCGCGGCCGCCGTGACCGCGGCGCCGAGCGCGGCACCGGCGAGCACGTCGTGCGGGTAGTGCACCCCGGCCGCCACCCGCAGGGCGGCCGTGGCACCGCCGACGGGTATGACCAGCAGCGCCCAGCGCGGGCGCAGCAGGACCAGCCCCGTCGCCAGCGCGACCGCCAGGGTGGCGTGGTTGCTGGGGAACGACCAGTCCCCCGGTGGCGGACAGTCGGCGACCGCCCTGCCGGGCAACCCGGCCAGCGCCCGGCAGGGCCGCTCCTCGTCGAGCAGCACCTTCAGCATTTCGCTCGCCCCGTAGGCCAGCACCGTGCCGAGCCCGACCAGCGCCACCCCCGCGACCGCCCCGGTGGCCCGCCTGGTTCGGGCCGTCCACCAGCAGAACGCCAGCAGCAGCCCCAGTACCAGCAGCCCGATCTCGGTGGCCGGCCCCGGCAGCGAGGCCACCGCGTGCGGGGCGTCGCCGACGGCCTCCACCGTCCGCCGGTAGCCGTCGGCCGACCACCCGGCCGACGCCCGAGCCGGCCCCGCCCCGCCACTGCGCTCCGGCGCCAGCCACGCCACCACCCCGGCCCCCGCGCCGAGCATGGCCGCGGCGAGGACGGGCCTGGGCCTGGGCCTGGCCGCGGCCCTCGTCGTGCCGGTCTTCCCCGCATTCCTGTCCGTGTACGTCATGGTCCGGACGGTAGAAGCCGAAGAGCCCTTTCCACCCGACCCGAAAGTCAAGCGGAGCCCCTGACGATGGTCGGGGTTGACAGCGCGTCACACCGGTTGACCCCGTAGTCTGCGCCCATGCCGGACCCCTCTGCGCTCGCCGCCCCCACCCGCTTCGCGGGCGCCCCCGACCGCGTCGCGCTCGTCCTTCCCGGAGTCGGGTACACACCCGCCAGGCCCCTCCTCCACTTCGCCCGCGCGGTGCTCCTCCGGCACGGTTGGACCGTCCAGGAACTGTGGTGGCAACTTCCCGACGGGTTCCGCGAGTTCGAGCCGGAGGAGCGGATCGCCTGGGTCGAGCGGCAGGCGGTCCGGGCCGTCGACGCCGAGCACGGCGCCTGCCGCCTGGTCGTCGGCAAGTCCCTCGGCTCCTTCGCCGCCTCCGTCGCCGCCGACCGGGGCCTCCCGGCGGCCTGGCTGACCCCGGTCCTGACCGTCGACCACGTGGTCCGCGCCCTCCACCGCACCGGGGCGCCGACCCTGCTCGTCGGCGGCGCCGCCGACAGGCTGTGGAGCCGCCCGACCGCCGACGCGACCGGCCACGAGGTCCTCGAACTGCCCGCCGCCGACCACGGCCTCGAACTGCCCGACGACCCCGTGGGCTCGATCGACGCCCTACGGCAGGTCACCTCCCGGCTGGGCCGCTTCGTCGCGGCCCTGGGCGCGGGACGGTAGCCCGCCTTCGGCGCGGCCGGTCCAGGAGCTTCCGGGAGCCCCGGTGCGGCCGGTGCCCCCCGAAGCCCGCGCATCGGGAGCCGGTCGGCCGACCCCCACCACACCGCCTTCGATGACGGCACCCCGATCGTCCTGACCCACGGCCGCACCGTCGACCACCGGGTGGGAACAGGTGCTGGGCTCGGCGCTGCTGGTACCGGCGGGGCCCCGGTCGCCGTCGCGAGCTGTTCCGGTACGTCATGGCCCGTCGCACGGAGGCGAGTCGGGAGCTCTTCGCGCGGTGCGTCCGGCCGGGCTGGGAGGCGCACGACCGGGCGGCCGCCGCCGAGCTCGAAGCCGACTTCCTGCTGCCGCACCGGCCCGAGCACCGGGCTCCGCAGCACCGCGGCCACCATCTGCTGGTCACCGCCCGTCAGGACGCCCTGGTCGGCTGGCGCGATCAGCTCGCCCTGCTCGACCACCACCCGCGGATGGCCGCCGCCGTCCTCGACGGTGTCGGCCACAGCCCCCAAGTCGAGGCCGCCGAGGCCGAGCGGGAACTGCACGACGCCGAGGCGGCCCGGGAGCGGGCTGAGGGTGAGGCCGATCGGGCCGGGGCCGCGCTCGCCCGGGCGCGAGAGCGCGACGAACGCGCAGGGTGCGCTCGCGCGGGCCGGCGAGCGGGTGCGCACGGCCGGGGCCGCCGTCGGCGCGGCCCGCCGCGAGGCCGGGTCGGCGAGCGAGGCCGTACGGGAGGCGGCTGAGCGGCTGCACCGCTTCGAGGGGTAGAACGGCGCCGGCGCGCGGTCCGGCTGACGCGGACGGTGCGCTGGCCGGGGACCGGTTCGGGTGTGGGAGGCCGCCCAGATGCCCGGTAGGGCGCCGTGTCGCCTCCGACTGGTTGATCTGCGCCCGGACCTGCACCGGCATCGGCCCCTCCTTGGTCCGGGGCATGCAAAGAGGGCCCGCCTCCCCGGCGTGCGGGGAGGCGGACCCTCGCAAGGTCTCGTGCTCCGCCCTCGCAAACTGCGGTTCACCGCCACCGCGCTGACCAGGGAGTTCTGAACGATCACCCGCAAAACCATGGCGCTCCGTCACACCCGTCGAACAGTGTGACGATCTGGTTCCGGACAGTGATGCCTTGGATCGGGTCACCTTCGCCCGAGCACCCACCACCCCGTCGGCCGGCCGCCACTCTTGACCCGGCACGGTCAGCGCCGTGCCACATCGAAAAGGTGCCCCTATGGTTTTCGTCAAGCGGCGATGGCGGCCTGGGGCTCGTAGAAGGTGCCGTCTCGGAGCATGGCGAAGAGCACGTCGATGCGTCTACGCGCCAGGCAGACGAGGGCGGCGACGTGGTGCTTGCCCTGCCGTCGCTTCTTGTCGTAGTAGGTGCGTGACTCGGGCTGGGACAACGACGCGAACGCGGCGAGGTAAAAGGCGCGTTTGAGCCGCTTGTTGCCGCGGCGCGAGGCATGCTCGCCCCGTATGGAGGAACCGGAGCTCCTGGTCACCGGCGCCAGGCCGGCGTAGGCGGCGAGGTGGCCTGCGGTGGGGAAGCTGGTGGCGTCGCCGACGTCGATAAGGATGCGGGCCGCGGTCCTGACCCCGATGCCGGGCATGGAGGTCAGGACCGGGGAAAGAGGGTGGGCCTCCAGCAGTTCCTCGATGCGGGTGGCGAGGAGTCTGCGCTGGTCGAGCACGGAGCTGAGTGAGCCGGCGAGGCTGGGAACGATCAGTGAAGCGGCTTCTGTGCCGGGAACGGTGACGCTCTGCTCGTCGAGGGCTTCGAAGATGTCCTCGACCAGACGCTCGGCCAGCCGCGGAGCCTTGGGCCGCAGCAGGGTCACCAGCCGGCGCCTGCCGGCCTTCCTCAACTGCTTTGGGGAGCCTTGGCGTTCGAGTAGCGTCAGGACGGCGGGATGGTCCAGTCTGGGACCGAGGACTCGCTCCAGCGAGGGGTGGATCTGGGTGAGCAGGCCGCGCAACCGGTTCTTGATCCTGGTGGACTCGCCAGCCAGGTCGTCGTCGAAGCCGACGATCATCTCCAGCTCGGCGACGGTCTCATCGGATGGTGCCAGGTCGCGCAGGGTGTGCGGCATCGTTCGCGCGGCGTCTGTGATGATCGCGGCGTCGCGGGCGTCGGTCTTGGCCTCGCCCGGGTAGAGGTCGGCGATCCTTCGCATCGTCAGGCCCGGCAGGTAGGCGACACGGCAGCCCGTGTCACGGGCCACCGCCAGCGGCAGGGCACCGATCGAGGCGGGCTGGTCGACCACCACCAGCACGGTGCCGTGCTTGGCCTGCAATTTGCTGAACACCTCACGCAGCTTCGGCTCGGTGTTGGGCAACCGTTTGTCGAAGACCCGCTTGCCCGCCGGGGTCAGGGCGGTGGCATGGTGCTCGCCCTTGCCCACGTCCATGCCCAGGTAGACATCGATGTCACCCGTGTCGATCACGTGCACTCTCCATGTCGCGCCCTCCCCGGCCTCACCTGCGGCATCAGCGTGCCGGCATCCACGTTACGAAGAGCATGCCTTGCCCTGGACGGGATCGGCGCTCGTGCCCCTAATCAGCGGTCTACCGATGCCTCCGATGCCCGGTGACACCACCTTTTCGATCATGATCGACTGGGGAGGCAAGTCATGCCGGGACCGGAGGCCGGGAACCCCGTTGCGGGGTCACGAAAAAGGTAACGGGGAGGCAGATGATGGGCACCACCCGGCAGGTCGAGCTCCTACGGACCGAAGTCGGGCAGATCCTGCGCGAAGGCCTCAAGGAGCTGCGCACCGACAACGCGGCCCTGCGCGCCGACCACACCGCACTGCGCACCGAGCTCACAGCCGCCGTCACCGGGGAGCTGCAGGACGTCCGCGACGAGCTGCGCCGCGTTGTGGGCCGCGACCGCAAGGAGCTGCTCGAGGCCCGCCAGGAGATTCGGGACCTGCGCCGGCAACTGGACGACGCCCGCGCCGGGCGGTCGGCGCAGCGGGCCGCCGACCCCGGCCGGGACCCGGATCCGCCGCCGTTCTTCCACGGGAGCAGTACACCCGCCGTTCCCGCCGGCCCTGGCCCGTTGCCCGGACGCGACAGTGCCTGGAACGGCCAGGAGCCGGCCGCGACCGCCACCGTCGGGCAGGCCGTCACTGCGGCCGGCCAGCCGGCCTCCACCGACCGCACCGTCCAGCCGACCTTCACCGACCGCACCGTCCAGCCGACCTTGCCCATGAAGGAGACCACCGTGCCCGACCAGATCGCCGACGAGCCGAGCAACGAGCCGGTCGGCCCCACGTCCGAGGCCGGTATGGTCGCCGAACTCACCGCGGCCGTCGGCGACCTGCTGCCCGCTACCGAGGCAACCACCGCCCGCCCGGCCTCCACCACGGCGCCTGCGCCGGACACCCTGATCGGCACAAGCCGCCTGGAGGCCGACCTCTTCCACACCCTGACCAGCGCGGCGTGCGTGGGCTCCGCCGAACTGGTCTGCCACCCCCACGCCTGGCAGTTCATCGGCTCCCGCGCCGCGGCCGCCAGCCCGCACTTCCAGTTCCCCGCCGGCATCACCCAGGAGAAGACCGACATGGTCGTCGTCCTGCTGCCCGGCCCCAGCCTCATGGCCGTCATCAAGGCCCTCTACAGCGCCTACTGGCTCGCCGGCAGCGACCTGGCCCGTATCGAAGACCGCGCCCTGGCCCTGGCCTATTACACCGCCATCGCCCACGAGGTCCGCAAAACCCAGCCGGTCACCGCTACCACCGAAACCCCCGAACCCGACCGGCCCCGACTCCGCATCATCATCGACCAGCGCCCCACCTGAACACCTGAGCCGCGCACCAGACCAGCCCCAGCCGGGCTCCCCACACCAACCACCGACACCCGGCTGACATCCAAGGGGGTGGCGTCACTGGTGACGCCACCCCCTTGGATGTCACCGGTGACGCCCGCTACCCCTGGGCCCCGAACTCCAGGACCGTCCCTGCGCTCGCCTTGCCGAGCGGTCGCAGGCCTGCAGGAGGGCGCGCACCTCGGCGACGAGGTGTCCGGGACGGAGGGTTCTCCAATCCGCCGCCGACCGTTCCGCGACGGCGAAGGCCGGGCCCGTCGGGGATTCGACGGGCCCGGCCTGGGCCCGCGCGGTCGGTCAGCCGGTGCGGCCGAGGTGGATCACAACGATGGTGACGGCGGCCTCGGTGATCTCGTACATGACGCGGTAGAGGCCGACGTGCATCCGCCGCAGGTCGGGCGAGCCGTACTCCGCGGTGCCCGGCGGGCGGGGGGAGTCGGCGAGCAGGTCCACGGCGTCCATGACCTGCCGCAGGCCTTCGGGGTCGTCCTTGAGGAAGCGGGCGGCCGCGTTGATGGGCCGGCTCGTCCCAGATGATCGTGCAGCTCAAGCGGCGGGCCCCATGCCGAGCTGGGCGCGGACCTGCTCGTGCGGGATGGCCGTGGCCGTGCCGGCCGCCTGCCGGGCCCGGTACTGGGCCAGGGCGAGGGCGTCCTCCAGGTCGGCCAGCTCCTGGGGGTTGATGAGGACCGCGGCGGGCTGGCCATGGTCGGTGATGGTGATGCGCTCGCGGGCGTGGGAGGCACGCCGCACCAGCGTCCCGAGGCAGGCCCGGGCTTCCGTGATCGGCAAGGTGTCACGGGCGGGCCCCGGACGCCCACCAACCCCGGAACCGCCCGGCGGAGTGCGCCTCCCGACGAGAACCGGAACCACGCCCCTTTCCCGCAGCACCGCTGCGCGCCAGCGTGCTCACGGCGTCCGGGGACTACACCGCCGGACGCCGTGGGAGGCGTCGCCGTCGCATCGCCCGGCGTGTCGCCGTCGGTGCTAGCCCCACTCCCACGCTCAGGACGACCGTCGCCGCGGCCAGCAGGGTGGACCGCCAGGGCCAGGGCGCGCCCGTCAGTTCCAGATGGGCCGAGGGGTACTCGGAGAACTTCGCGGTGGCCAGCGCCGTACGGCGGTCGCTGTGCTCGGCGAGGTCCCGCAGGACGGGATCGAAGCCGAACTCCCCGGACCGCCTTCCCCCGCCGGGCAGTTCGGCGGTGAGCCCGTTGCGGCGGGCCCAGCCGCTCAGCACGGTGCCGAGGCCGGAGGCGTCCCTGACGCCGGGCACCACGAAGCGGTCCGCGCCGTGGGCGTCCCCCGTCGCCGGCCGGGTGACGAGGACCAGACCGTGGCGGGTGGTGACGGTTTCGCCGGCGCCGATCACTACCGTCCGGGTGGCGAAGGAGACTCCGCCGTACCCTTCGACGGCCGCGGCCGCGTCGATCTCCTCGACCCCGTCGACCAGGCCGATGGCCGTGGTGGGTCGCAGCCACGGGAACGCGGCGTTGAGGGCGTACGGCAGGTCGCCGAGGGTGAGGTGGTTGGCCGGTATCGCGGTCGGTCCGTCCGGAGTCCAGCCGGGGTAGGACAGCCCGGTGCCGATACGGGTCGCTTCCGTCTCGCCGGCCAGCTCCTCGACCACCCGCAGGGCGCCCACGGTGCCGGAGGTGACGCCCGCGGTGGTGGTCACCCGCCCGTCCTCGACGTAGCGCTGCCCGCGCTTCCAGTCGACCTTCGGATAACTGCGTTCCAGGGAGCCGATGTTGGACCAGAACGACGTGGCGTCGCGGCCGTCGAGCAGGCCGGAGGCGGCCAGCAGCTCGGAGCCCGCGCACACCCCGAGGATCCGGGCGCCCTTGCGGTGGCGTTCGACGATCCACCGGCGCAGGCCCTCCTCGCCCGCGCCGGTGGGGTCGGTCACCGCGGGCACGACCACCACGTCGGGTTCCGGCAGGGTGCCGTCCGCCACCTCGGCCAGCGTGTGGTCGGGCAGCAAATGGGCGCCGCCGGACAGCGGGCTGACACGGCGTTCGGCGGCCACCGTGTAGACGAACATCTCCCGCGACTCGGCGAACACCTGGTAGGGCGCGAGCACGTCGGTGGCCACCGAGCCCGCGTTGCCGACCGCGACCGCCACCGTGATCCGGCCGGGTGGCACCGGCCGGGCGGCCGGCCACGCCCTGGCACCGGATCCGCGGGGGGCGGCGGCGAAGCTGTCGGCCATCGACGCGCTCACCCCCGCGAAGGCGATCCCCGCGAAGGACGCCGCAGACAGCGCCGTGGCCAGCAGTACCCAGCCGATACGGCGCAGGGCCCGGTGCCCCTTGCGCGCCTCGGAACCAGAACCCACCTCGGAACTCACTTCGGACAACACATACCTCGACAATCCGGGCACCGATCGGCAGCGTGGTGCCGCCGGCCCTCGTGGAAACGACTTCATGGAAACGGGGAAACCCGTGGAAACGCGAAAGCGGAAGAGGCCGGGGGAGGGAGGGCGACGGCCCTCACGCAGGGGCCGGGTCCGTCAGGCGGTCGGCCGCAGCGGTGCGCGCAGCCGCGAGGGAGGGGCTCCGAAGGCGTCGGCGACCACCCGGCGCAGCTGCCGCGCGTCGCGGAAGCCGCAGCGGGCCGCGACCGCCTCCACCGTCAGATCGGTACCGGACAGCAGGGAGCGGGCCCGCTCCAGCCGCAGTTGCCGCTGGTAGGCGAACGGGGTGATGCCGGTGACCGCGGTGAAGGCCCGCGTCAGACCGCGCGGGGACAGCCCGGCGAGGCCGGCGAGTTCCCGCAGGGTGAAGGCGGCGTCCAGGTGCTGGGCCAGGTGGTCCTGCACCCGGTGCACCGCGGGCTGGACGTGGTCGCGGTGCAGCAGGAACGGACTGATCTGCGTCGCGTCCCCGTCCCGCCGCAGGTACAGCACCAGTTCGCGGGCGACCCGCGCGGCCAGTTCCGGGCCGCGGTCCCGCTCGACCAGGGACAGCGCGAGGTCGATCCCCGACGAGATCCCCGCACTGGTGCTGATCCGCCCGTCGTGCACGTAGAGCGCGGCCTCGCGGACCCGGGCCCGCGGGTACCGCTCGCGCATCGCCGAGGTGAGCGACCAGTGGGTCGTGCACGCCCTGCCGTCCAGCAGTCCCGCTTCCCCCAGGACGGCGGCACCGCTGCACACCGACGCCACCCGGGCACCCGCGTCGTGGGCCTCGCGGACCCAGCGCACCACGGCGGGCTCGACCAGCCGGTCGGATCCGGTCAACCGGGGCCCCGGTACGAGCACCAGATCGCCGGCCGTCGGCCGGGTCGTCGGCAGCGGTGCCAGACCGGCCAGCCGCAGGCCCTGGGCGGACCGCAGACCGTCTGCCTCGCCGACGTACTCCAGCCGGTAGCCGCCGCCGAAATGCGCCGCGGCGTCGAACACCTGCACAGGACCACCGAGGTCCAGCAGGTTCACCTCGGGCAGCACCAGGACCAGGACTCGCCCGGTGCACCCGTTCGTCTCGTCGCTCACCCCGCCACGGTAGGCCGGCCCGGGTCGCCCGCACGAGGTCTCCCGGGGGCTGGTATCGGACGGATTCGGCACTCGGAGGCACCGGCGCGACCCCAGATGCGGTTGCAGTATTAACTGATCGTTTCAGAATGCTGTCCTGCGGAGATGCTGGCGGCCCATGGAACAATCCCCTCAGCCACGATCTCAGGGGGTGACGCGATTCCATCGCTTGAGCGGCTCGCAGATGTCCTGGGCCTGGTCCGTTCGCGCTCGACGATCCGGATGCTCTCGAGCCCATGGTGAGCAGCGTCGACCTCAGTTGGCCATATGGAGATCGGCCGGTCGCCCCTCGGATCGACCGGCCGTCATGACAACTGGTTGCTCCGGCGCCGGGTCCGACCGGACGGTGAGCACCACCAGGCAGTCATCGGACCAGGATCAGGCCGCAGCTGTAGGCGCGGGCATGGCCGAAGCCGTGGGTGAGGGCGGCCGTGAGTGCTTGTGGGTCCGTGACGGTCAGGGTGCCGCGGATCTCGGCCCGGCTGATGAGCAGGCCCCGGTGGGGGCCGTGGCTGGAGACCTTCGGCAGGATGCGGAGGGCGAGTCGTTCTATGTCCGAGTCGACGCCGAGCCGGACGACGCCGTCCGGGGCCACCGCGGGTTCGCCGGCCGGCTGGAGGCGGCGGGCGAACCAGGCCTTCACGTGTTCCGGGCGGGTGTGCGGCACTCGCACGCCCCTTCCACTGCCGCGTCCGGGTGCGGGAGACCCGGACGGCCGGCTGCTGACCGGGTTGACGACCGTGCGGAAGTCGAGCCGCTCCCCGGTGCGGAAGGTTCGGTCCACCACCAGGCTGTGCGGCGGTTCGACCAGCGCCGCCCGGGGCAGGCCGCTCCAGTCTCCGGGGACGGCGGACTGGACGACCAGGGAGAGTCGGGCGGTGCTCAGGTCGACGGTCCAGCTGGAGAGCACCTTCATCTGGGCGCGGGCGTCCCGGCTTCCGTCGTCGACCCAGCCGCGGAATCCGCTCATGACGATCCGGTGCATGTCCTGGGCGTCGATCAGCGACTTGGCGGTGAAGGGGTGCCTGGCGTCCAGGGTGATCAGGGTGTGCGTGGCGACGAATCTGGCTGCCGCGCTGGCGGGGACGGGCTCGGTGGTGCGGGGGGTGTTCACGGGATGATGTCCCATTCGGTGGCGTGCGGGGCGATGGTGATGCGGTGCCGGGACTCCCAGCGCTGCCGGTGGACGGGGCCGCTCGCCAGGAACCGTTCGGGCTGGTCGCGGACCGGCCCGACGCCCGGCAGCGGGTGCGGGCTCTCGATCCAGGCCCACCGGGTCCGGGCGGCGTTCGGCGGGTCTTGCCCGTCGTCGGCTGCCGGGAGCAACGCCCGGGTTTCGAAGACCTCCGAGAGGGTGCCCGGGGCGAGGCCGACGAAGAGGTCGCCCGAGGGTGGGCAGGATTTGCGGCCCAGCCAGAGCAGGTGCTTCGGGTGCTCCAGTGCGTGGGCGATGCGTTCGAGCAGTGCCCGGTCGGAGTGCTGGAGGCCGACGAGGAAGGCCGCGTCGGACAGGTACCAACGCTCGGTGATCATGGCGTGGCGGCTCACGTCACCTGCGACCAGCGCCCCGGATCCGGGGTCCGCCGCGATCCGCTTCGGCGCGCCGTACCAGGATGCCAGCGCGTGGCTGCCGAAGGATGCGGTCGTACCCTCCCTCTGCTCCCCGAGCACCTCGACGGCCGCGGCCCGGCGGTGGTCGGTCACGAGGTCGCGGGGGCGGACGGGATACTTTCCGCCCCCGACGGTGTGGTAGTCCCGCATGGGCGTTCCGGGGCGGTCGGCGCGGACGCCGAAGAGTACGGACGCGAGTTCGTCGAGCGGATCCTCCCGGTCGAGGCCGAGGGCTGCCGCACAGAGGCCGATGACTCCGGACTTGGTGGGCCGGGTGTGGGTGTCGCGCTGTGCGAACCGGCCTTTGATGCCCCAGGACTGCAGCGGCCCGGCCAACCTGATGAGCAGAACGTGCTGCGGTGCATCAGTGGTCGTGGTGGAACCGGTCGTCACGGTGGGAGCGGTCGTCGCAGGGGCGTCGGTCACGGCGTGAGGTCCTGGATGGAGTCCACGACATCCACGGCCCCGGCGAGGTCGACCGTCTCCAGGAGGTCCTCGATCTCCGGGGCGTAGGTGAGGACGCGCGCGGACCGCAGGTCGTCGCGGCGCTTGCTGACGAAGAGGTGGTGCCGCATCAGACGGCGGACGGCCGCCTGGCCGGCCGGGCCCTCGCCGCCGCTGCTCTCGGGGTTCTCGTCCACCGGGTTCTGGAAGGCGGCGGCGTAGTTGTACGGGCGCTCGCCCTCGAAGGCGAGCACGAGTGCCGGCAGCGAGCCGGTGGAGGCGGTGGAGTTCTTCTTCGCCTCCGGGACGGCCTCGACGAAGGCGTTGACGAATTCCGCCTCGGCGGCGGTCGCCGCTTCCTCTGCCTCCTCCGCGTCCATTCCGGCCTGCCGGAGGTTGGCGCGGAGCTGTCGGCGGTCCAGGACGGCGTGCCGGTAGAAGGTCCCGGAGATCAGCGACTGGTAACCGGTCATGCCCGCGCCCGCGTCGTCCGCCGTGTCGAGGAAGCTGAGGGCGTTGCGCTTGCGGTCGAGCTTCGCGTCGTCGGCCGCCGCGTAGAAGTCCTCGATCTGCTCCGCGGCGTGCACGGTGAAGGCATGGCTGGTCTGCACCGCCCCGTCGACGTTGGGCGAGTCGGCGATTTCGGCGAGGAAGCGCCCGTAGAGGGCGATGTCCACGGCGTCACGGGGCGCGATGGCGAGCAGGACGGCGTTGCGCGTGCTCTTGGGGAGCGGGGGGAGGCTCGTGCTGCCGGACTCCGTGGCTGCCTGCGCGTCGTCGTTCTCCTGCTCCTCGCCGTTCTTCGCCGCTCCGCGGCGGGGTTTCTTCGCGGTCTTCTGCTGGCCGGCGAGGTAGCTGTCGCGCCACGGCCGGAGCTCGTCGGCGCTCTCGGCGATGTGCCGGGCGATCCTGGTGCCCGCGTCGGCGGGCGCGAAGATCAGCACCTTGGTCAGGTTGGCCACCGTCTTCTTGGCCGGGTCGCCGAACTTCAGGCCGCTCGCCTCGATCACGGCGCGGGCCGTGATCAGGGCCTCCTCCTTCTCCCAGCCGTGCTCGGAGGACAGTTCGGCCGCCGTGAGCAGTGCCCACTCCCTTGTCCGGGTGCCCATGCTCCGGCCCTTGAGGGCGCCGATGCCGGCGTTGGCGCGGTTGCGGGCGTAGACCCGCTCCGCGCGCCGCCGGGCCTGGCTGGTGATCATGTGCCGTTCGAACCCGCCGTACACGAGGGACTTGGGCTGACCGTTCTCGTCCCTGACCGGGAGGACGGCGACGAGCGTCTCCAGGAGGTGGAGCGAGAGGAACGGGCTTTGGGAGTCTGCGGTCACGCGGTCGTGTCCTTATGGTCGGTCGGGATCGTGTACGTGTCGTGCTCGGCCTACTGGTTCTGCCGGTTCTGCCGGTCCTGCCGGGTCTACCAGCTCTGCCGCGTGCCGTCGGCCGTCCGGCCCCGGTGGACCGGAGCGTGGAAGTCGACCGACCACCGGTAGGCGATGCGCGCCTGGCGGTCGTTCCAGAGGATCAGGTCATCGGTGAGCTGCGTCCAGGACGGTGGGAGCTGGTCGCAGGACCGCAGCCGGACGATCGTGTGCTGCAGGTGCCGCCACGGCACCCTCCGGCTGACGACCACCCGGTCCACGAGCCGCTGCGCGCCCGGGTCGCCCGGTCCCCGCCCCACGCTGTCACCGATGCGCGCCGCCGCCGCACCGAGACTTCCGTAGCCGTAGGCGGGCGTCGAACGGCCCTGGTGGTAGAGCGCGAAGAGGAAGGCCATCCGCTCGAACAGGTCGCGGTGGTTCTCACCGCCGTACCAGCCGGCCCGGATGTGCGCGTTCGTCCGGCCCCTGGCACGGCGCAGGTTGGCCAGAGTGCCGTACTCGCGGTTGCGCACCAGGGTGGTGAGCCAGGCCACCAGTGCGGTGCTGTCGTGCGGGAAAGCGTCCTCGACGGGGTACCCGTCTCGGGGACTGTCCTCAGTCATGGGCGGTCTCCCCCCGGAGTTCGGCCGGGGCCTTCGTCGGATGGCTGATGTCGTCCTCGAAACGCTTCAGGGCGGCGGCCCTGGCCTGGAAGCCCCGCTCGTTGGGCGGGAGGGTGTCGAGGCGGTAGACGAGGTGGGTGCGGGCCACGTCGGTGAGGGTCCGCGTGTACTCCAGGAGCAGGGCCGCGACCGGGTCTCCCGGGTTGTCGTACCCCTCGTCGATCACTGCCTCCAGCAGCTGATCGAAGGGCTTGGCAGCCTCGGGCCAGAACATCCACCGCGCGTCGAACCGGGACATGTGCCGGGCTTCGTCGGCCGGCCGCGCTGCCGAGTGGACCTTCTCCGAGGCGAGGATCGCCGCCCGTTTGAGACTCCACGCCAGGTACTCGGCGATGCGTGAGCCCCGCCGGGACGCGCGGTAGAGCTGCGCCTCCATCGCCGGGGCGTAGGGGAAGTAGCCGTCCGTCCAGGAGACCGGCAGCGTCTTGTTGGAGACGAGGCCGACAGCCCACAGGTGGTAGGGCGCGCCCTGGGAGTCCCGCTTGCGCGGCAGCGAGCGCAGTCGTGCGTACAGGCCGGGCTGCGCGTCCTTCACCGCGCTGTACAGGGCGTGTGCTTCCTGCCAGAGGGCACGCGTGGGCGACGGCCACAGGGGCTTGAGCTCTCCCCCGCTGGTCCGGCTGAACACGGCGTCCTGCATGTGCTTTCCCGGTTCGAGTTCGAGGACCTCGCCGGCTCCGATCAGCACGCGGTCGACGACGATCCCACCGTCCGCATCGCGCTTCGGTCGCAGCAGGACGGAGCGGCCGAGGGCGCTGTGCAGGTCGGCGGGGCTCTCCGGCACTCGGGGGCGGGCCCGCACGGCGAAGTTCCGGCGGTTGACGGAACCACTGGTCCAGGAGGTGTTGAGCCGGCCCGGTTCTCCTTCTGGCGGATAGAGGTTGAGCCGCAGGGTCTCGCCGAACGTACGGCCGAGGGGGACGACCCGGATCCGTCCCTGCAACCGCCCGGTGGACAAGTTGGTGACGGTAGGCCCGAGGATCCGGCCGGTGATCCTCGCCCTGCCGTACGTGCCGTACACGTGCTGGGCGAGCATGGCCCGGAACGCGTCCGCTGCCGGCAGCGGCTCGCCGTCCTCGAGGTGGTGGTGGTCGAAGAACTGGTTGTAGTCACCGGCCCGCTCGATGACCAACTGTGCTGTCCCCGTGCCGCTCTCTTCGAAGGAGGAGGCCAGAAGGGAGTTCTGACCGAGAGGCGTATCGGGGTGGAACAGGTCCCAGTGCTGGTCCGGCTCAGCAACCAGCCACTCGGCCGCGGAGCGGAGGCTGCGTTCGTCACGGATCCACTCCCGCCACTCCTCGGGCGTGTTCGGACACGCACCGGAAGCGAAGCAGATGGCCATGACGAACTCGATGACAGCAACAGTCTCGCCTGGCGTCGGACAGTCGATCGTCGTCAAATAATCTGCTCGATCGAGGAGTTCACACAAGGAGAGCGCAACCCTGGCACCTTCGGGCGTCACGGAGGGAATGCACGGCTCTCGCCGCGGATCCCAGCTGAGGCACTGCTCGACCGGGGCCGAAGGGTGCGTTGGCGGCAAGTCTCTGCCCATCACTTCATATGATCGCCGTTTTCTGGCAAGGGAGTTGTCACTCCCTTGCAGAGCCCGACGCTAACACCCGGGATCGGATCGTGTGGCTCGATCGACCGGATTGCCCCGCCATCCCGGTCCGGGACGACGGGGCACCGGACAGCCCCCACAGATGCAGAGGAAATGGCACTCGGCACCGCGCCGGGCGCGCGCAGTGGGCAGCGGGCGCCCCTCCGCGCGCTCCGGGCGCCCGCTCACCTGGTCTGGCGGCGCCTGGCGAGAATGACCAGAGTGGACCGGGCATCACGGCGGCGGTCCGGGGTCCGGGCCAGGACCGAGGCGAGGGCCACGATCGCGAGGACGACCCCGTACAGCAGGCCGGCTGCGGCGGCCAGCACGGCGGCCGCGGTTGCGTCCTGGGTCAGCATGGAAAGCACGCTCATGGGGAGATCCTTCTGTCGGGGGCCGTCTGTGGCCCGCGGTCGATGGGCCGAGCTTCTGACGGCGTGCCGGTGCGCCTCCACGTCCGGACGGGGTTTCCGCTGGTCAGGGGCCCTTTATTCACCAGCGCGGGAGCAGAAATGGTCAGTAGTACGGCGCCCGGGGCGGCACGTAGGCGCCTCGGTGCGATGCTGCAGGAGTTGATCGAGACCCGCGGCATCAGTAGGCGGGCCGCCGCGCAACTCGTCCCGGACGGCGCGTTGCAGGAGTCGGTCCTCCGACGCTGGTGCCGCGGTGAGGCCGCTCCTCACGCGACAGACTTGTTCTGGAGCCTGATCGAGCACCTGCAGGACCGTCCCGGCCCGCACCTCCAGCCGCGCGACGAGTGGGAAGCGGCTCTCCGTGCTGCCCAAGGGGAGACTGCCAGGGGCCGGCACGAGTGGAGAGCCGACTCGGAGAAGCGCGGCAGGAAGCGCGAGCGCGCCGCTATGGACGCCTTCGTCCGCGATCGGAGTCCGCAGGCGGCCTCGTATCTGTGGTGGCACGCGCAGCTTCCCGTGGGAAAGACAGCGCTGCTCGCCGACTACGCGAGGCAGCCGCCGAAGGATGTCGACCTCCTGATCTGCGTCCTGTCCGAGGAGCACGGGAGGAACACCCGTACCGGATTCCTCGCCGCCCTGCGCCGACAGCTCCAGGTGCCCGCGCCCCGGAGGAAACAGTCCGACGAGGCGGAGTTCACGCGCCTGCTCACCAAGGCCGCGAGTCATAGTCGAAAGCAGAAGCGGCAGCTCCTCCTTGTGGTCGACGGCTTGGACGAAGACCGCGCCTGGCCTACGGCTGGGGCAACTGGTGGAACCGGGGTGTCGAGCATCGCCGCACTTCTCCCGGCCATTCCCCCTGCGAACGTCCGTGTCATCGTTTCCAGTCGGCGGAGCTGGCCGCTGCCCGCCGACGTCCCCGAAGGGCATCCGCTGCGCTGGCGCGAGTGCCTTCGCCCGCTCACCGCCGGCGACTGGTCGGAGGATGTCGAGCAGGCAGGCTTCGCGGACCTGGAGCGGCTGCGTACAACCGACCTGGGCCGGGCCGTCACCGACCTGCTCGCCATCACGGACGACGGGAGCGGCTTGCGCGCGGCCGACCTTGCGGAGCTGACCGGGGCCTCCGTCGAGGACGTGACCGGCCTGCTGCACAGCAGGGAGCAGCGCTGCATCGTCTCGAACGAGGAATCGGCCGGGGCCCACCTGCTGAGCCACCCCGACATGCCGCACGCCATCCGGCGGGAGTGGGACCAGGCCACCGTAGAGCGCTGCACTCGTCGGCTGCACGCGTGGGCGGAGCGCTGGCGTGAGGCCGGCTGGCCCGAGGGCTCTCCGACGTATCTGCTGACCGAGTATCCGCAGATTCTGGACACGGTCGGTGAGCGCGGACGGTTCCTGCTCGACCCGCTGCGATTGCTGCGGGTGGAGGACGCGCTGGGCCCTCAGGTCATGCTCGACCAACTACGTCGTCTCAAATCCGAGCTCGAGGCGGTCGAGGTATCGGACCCTGAACAGCAGGGGGCCGGGACCGCCGTCCGGCTGGCCGCGGCGCTGGACCTCGTGCAGCGCCGGGTCGGACCGGTCCCGCCTCGGGCTCCGGTGCTCCTCGTACGGTTGGGGGACGTCGCCCGCGCCTGCAGTGTGGCCCGCTCGGAGCCGGAACTCGTGGTGCGGGCCGCCCGGCTGGCCGAAGTCGCCGTCGAAGCGGCACGCGCCTGGCACCCCGATGCCACGGCGATCGCGCGAGAGGCAGCCGACTGCATGGTCCGGGCGGGCCGGTTCACTCCGCGGGCCGGTGGCTTCTTCGAGGACGCCTGTGCGGAAGTGGCCGAGGCAGCGCGCGCGTTGGACACGATCGGCAGGAGGGATGAGGCAAAGACGCTGTTCCGAGCCGTGGTGCTCAGCGACGCGGCCGACATGGACGCGCTCGCCGACGGATCGGTCCTCCTCTCCGCAGGCGGCTGCGAACGCTTCGTGGAAGCCCTGGAAGAGCACGCGGAGGAGCTGAGCGAGGCCAACCCTCGGGCCCAGGCCATGGCTGTGGACATCTGGGCGACCATCGCCCGCGCCTCCAGCTCACGCAACGTCGCGAACCTGAACCGCATCGAAGAGCTCTGTGAGGCCATCGACCTGTCCGACGGGCTGATCGTGGTGGACGTTCTCGCAATCGCGGCCCAGGCCTTGGCGACCATGGGCCGCCGGTCGAAGGCCTGGGACGTGCTCAAGACCGCGCGGGACCGACTGCACACTGCCCTGGTCAGGCTGGACTCTCCAGCCGAGCGGGCCCACCGGGGACGCGAGTTCTCCGGCACGATGGACCGTATGGTCCGCGCCGAGACCGCGGCCGGCACCGGCCTCACACCTCACCTGGACGCCAAGCTGCTGGTGACCGCCCTTGGCCAGGGGGTTCGCACCGGCGTTCTAGGCGACGACCAACTGGAGCGGGCGGAGGCCTTTCTCTCAACAGTCGACGAACAGGTGGCAGCAGAGCACGCCGCCCACCTCGCGGCGAAGAAGGAGGAACGACGGGTCCACCGGGCGAAGGTGGAAGCGAGCGCGAAGGCTTTGAAGGATGAGCGGGAGACCAAGCGGAACCTCGCGCAGACTCCCCCGACCCGAAGTGCACGGCCTCGTGCCCAAGCGAACGAAGAACCCCCGCCGTCCACCCTCCCGGGCCGAAACCCGGCGCTCGGGAACCACGAACCCCTCATCGGTCCGGTCACCCGGCTCCAGTACGCGGAACAGCTGGTGCACGACGGCAACGTCGAGCTCGGGCGCGAGCAGGTGGAGGCCGCTGTCCGCTCCTCGCTCCCCGACACTCCGATCGTTCTGAGCGCCCGCTCGACCGAGGAATTGGTCCGGGCGCTCGGTACGGCCGGTGAGTTCGGACAGGCCGAACAGCTGATCAGCTTCTCGACGGAGCCGGGCGACCGCGCTCGTCATCTTGCCGCGCTGTCCATGGGATGCTCTCTCGGCGGTCGCTCGACCGAGGCGGTTGCGTACGCCCACGAGGCCGCCCGGCTGACCCCTCGCACTCCGCACTTCGCCGTTCGAGGAGTCGTCGCACAGGCCCTGGCCCATGCAGGGGACGCGGAAGCGGCACTGTTGGTGGCCCGGATGGAGGAGTCGGCGGACGCCAAGGCTTCCTCTTCGGTGCGGGGCAGGCGGGCTCGACGCGCGCTGGTTCTCGTCGCCGTCGGCGTGGCACGGCACGATCCGGAACGGGCCGCTGAACTGATCGGGCCAGCGATCCAGCTGGTACGACGGCGCATCGGCGCCGGCCGCCCGGTCGGCCAACTTCCGGCGCTGGCAGAACTGCTGCTCGCAGTCCCCGATCCGACGCGACCGGATCCGGAGCTCAGCGAAGCGATCCGGCTCGCCTCGAAGTTCGTGAACGGGCCTCGACAGACCTGGGACCGGGAGGAGACGGTGCTCCTGGCCCTGCTGCGGCGACTCGACTATGCACCCGCACCGGGACGCGCCGCAGGTGAACTGGACGAATGGCTGCGCTCCCTACGCCCCGAACGGGCTCCCCACGCCGAACTCGCCCTGCTCAGCGCCCTGGACGGCGGTGCCGCCGATGCCCTGCGCATCGCGAATGCAGCACCGACACCGACGGCGCGTGCCGTTGCGCTGGCTGCTGCCGCCCACGTCCTGGCCGAGGCGCCCGCAGTCCTGCCCGTCGAGGAGCCCCGGGACGGCACTGCTCAGCTCTGCCTCACGCTCGCTCACGCTGGGGGAGGCCGTCACGGCCGCACGGACACAGACAGGGCGGCAGCCCAGGGCCTTCTCCAGGAGCTGCTCGCCGACGGCTGTTGGACCCAGGCGATCCCGTTGCTGCCGCGGCTGGTTCCCGAGTCTCTGCGCCCCCTGAGCGAACTCGTCGCCGCACAAATCAGCAGCCGAAGCATCTGACGAAGGAAGTCACCCCGCGCCGTCGGCGCTGGGCCATCGCTCGCTGCAACGGTGCTTGTCGCGAGAAGCCGTCATGAGCAGGCTGGCCGTGAAGAGTGCGATCATCGCGGGATTCCGGCCCTTGGCCGCTGTGGCAAGGGCGAAGGCCAGGGCGCAGGCCACATCAGTTGGGAAGTGGAGCACAGTCCTCCGGCCCGGCCGTTAACCGTCGGACAGCCCGGACATAGGATCACACAGCAACACGCGGCGAAGGTTGCCGTGTCAGGGAGGTGGCGGTGCAGGAGCAGGCGTATCGGGTCGGCGCGGCCTGGTCGGTGAGCGGGTTGCGGCTCATCGACGGGAAGTACCCCCTGGCGGTGGAGCGGTACGTGCTGCGGCAAGTCGCCCGCCTGGTTCCCGGGGTGACCACGGTGACCCCGCACGCCCGCTACTACGCGCTGCACGCCCTCGTCGCCACCGAGGCCGAGGAACGAGCGCTGGGCAACACCGAAACGCAGGAGCTGCTGCGCCGCTGCGAGGTGGTGCTCGCCGCCGCCTCCCACCTTCACGGGGAGGACCACGGCCTGTACGGCCTCCCGCAGGCTCATGGCGAGGGCCGGCTGCGTGGGCTCTTCACCGCCTCGGCGGTGGAGTTCGCGGCGGCCGTCCGACCCGCCGAAGGCGGCTACACCCGCAGCAAATGGGGCTTCCTGCCGCCGTACCAGACCTCCGAGCGTGAACTCGGCATCCTGACGGCCGTCCGTGGCTCCGCGGGCCGCCCCGCGCCCGGGCCGCGGCTGGACCGCAGCCCCGTCCGGGAAGGCCTCGAACCGGTGCTGGATCTGGCCCGGGGAGAGGAGCTGCGGATGGCCGACGTCGAGCCCTACGTGGAGCAGCTCTGTGTCTGCCGGGGCGGCGCGCAGCCGGACGGGCGGTGGCTGGCGGAGCTGCTGTGCCGGGCGCCCGAGGACGGCTCGGACGAGGTCGCCTCCCGGCGGCGGGAGACCGTCCGGCTGCTCACGCGGGTCCTGGACGGTCACCCGTCGGCGCGTCCAGTGGAGGAGGCAGTGGGTGAGTTCCTGGCCCTCGATCCCCGGATGAGCGAGGGCGGCGAGCTGGCCGGGTACGTCTGCGCGGCCGACTGGCGCGGGCTGGCGCTGCGGAACTACTCGGTGACGGCCTGGCGCAGGCTCTGGTCCTGGCTGGTCGGGCAGGCCGCGGAGGGCGTCCACCAGGCGGAGTGGGCCGACCGGTTCGCGCGGGCCATGCCGCCGGGCACGGTCGGCGAGTTCTGGGATGCGCTGCCGACCCCGGGAATCGGTGCCACACCGAACTCCGGCACCGCCCGCTTCGGCTCCACCGGGAGCGAGATCCGGCCGGAGGAGGAGTTCGCGGTGCTTGCCCAGGGTGCGCGCTGGGCCGAGGAGCTCACCGGGGACACCGCCCGGGCGTACAATGGACCGCCGAACGAGCACGGCCAGGAGCTCCACCCGCGCTGGTTCGCCGCCTACCTGACGGACCGCCGCAGCCTCCCGCTCGCCGAGTGCGCCCGCGAACTCGCCGTCATCCTGCTGCGCCGCTCCGCCCGGGTCGCGCTGGCCAAGTCCCGGCCCGCGCCCGACGGGCGGCTCAGGCTGCCCACCAAGCTCCAGCAGCGCGACTCCTTCCTCTTCACCCGGGGCCCCGAGGGGACTTCACGGGTGATCCTGCGCCTCAACCGCCTGGCCTACGTGCTGGCCGGCTGCGGCGTTCTGACCGTCGACGCGAAGAGCTGGCGCGTCACCGAGCTCGGGCGGGAACTCTGTGCCTGACGACACGTCCACCGCCGACACGTCCATCGCCTCGCCGCTGGAGCTCATACACGAGGAGGAGGACCATCGCGACTGCCAGGCGAGTGAGCTGCTGCTGCTCAGCTACACCGTCGACCTGCAGCTGCTGGAGAAGTTCGCGCTCGGCCCGGCCAGGGCCGCCGGGGCCCGCGTGACGGTCCTCGGGGACGCCGACCACCTGGTGCTCGACCCGCGCTCGGCGCGCCTGCCCGGCCGCGACTACCTCGCCGGGCCCGCAGCCGCCCCGGCCGCCTTCCACCCGAAGCTCTTCGTCGTGGCCGGGCCCGAGCGGGCCACCGTCGCGATCGGCTCGGGCAACACGACTGTGGCGGGCTGGTGCACCAACCACGAGCTGTGGACGGTGCTGCGCTCGACCGCCCAGGGCACCCCCGCGCTCTTCTCAGACCTGGCCGCCTGGCTGCGCGAACTCCCGTGCAGCCGGGTCGCGATGATGCCGCCCCTCGCCACCGCTCTGAACCGCACGGCCGACCTGCTGGACCAGCGCGTCGCGGCCGCCCCGGTGGTCGAGCAGGAGGCCCGGTTCGTCTCCTCGCTGCACCGGCCGATCATCGAGCAGCTGCCGGAGGGGCCGGTGGCGGAACTGACCGTCTCGGCTCCGTTCCACGACCCCGGGGCCACCGCACTGGCTCGGCTCGTCGCTCGCCTGAAGCCGCGCCGGCTGACGGTCTGCTACCAGGAACACGGCACCGAGCTGGACGGACCGGCGGTGAGCGCGCTCCTGCGGCAGCACGGAGGCGAGCTGCGGCGCGAGGCCCGCAAGAGCCCGTTCGACGGCCGGTACCGGCACGGGAAGCTGATCGAGTGGGCCGTCGACGGGCAGCGCTGGGCGCTCACGGGCAGCCCGAACCTCTCCGCCGCCGCCCTGCTGCGCGCGGTGCCGGACGGAGGCAACTGCGAGATCGGCGTGATCGCACCGGCCGACCGATCGCTCGCACCCCCGGGAGAGCCGGTCGCCCCGGACGCCGTCGTGCACCTCGCCCCGCCGCGGCGGGCAGCCGACGACGCACCGCCCGCCCGCCTGCCCAGGCTCCTGGGCGCAGTCCGCGACCAGGGCGGCCTGCGCGTCTGGCTGGCCCGGCCCGCCGAGCGGGGTGTCGAGCTGCGGCTCTCCCACTACAGCCGGCCACCCGAGGAATGGACAGCCCTTGGCACTGTGCCGGCCGGAGCCACGGAGCACCGCTTCCCGGTGGACGCCGAGCCGGGCAGCCGGGTGGGCATCCTCGGCAGCCCGGACCGCGTCCCCGTGACGGACGTCGCGCAGACCGTCCAACGGCCGGCGGCCGAGAAGCGCGAACCCGCGCCGCCCCAGCCCGGGAACCTCTTCCGTCACCACGCGCTGCTGGAAGAACTTCTCGACAGTCTGCTCGACGCCCGGTCCGAACCCTCCACCGGCGGCGGCTCCCCGACCCGCTCGGGGGCACCGGTCTCCGCCGGCCCGGGTTCGGGCGAACCGGAGCTCGGACTCCCGCTGACCCTCTTCGCCCTCGGACGGCAGGCCGCCGACGGGCCCCTGGACGCGTCGCCCGAGCCGGACGCGCCGGAGGCCGACCCGGGCGGGCGCTCCTGGTTCGAGGTGTTCACCCCGGAGGAGGAAGCCGGCCTGGAGAGCGACGACGTCGAGACCGAGGAGCAGCCCCCAGCGGACGAATCGATCGAGGACGCCGAGGAAGCCCTCCGGGCCAGCCGACGGAAGATGGCCGCACGGCTCCGGCGGGCGCGGGCGGATCTGCCGCTCGTTCCGAGGCTGCTGCTGGTCCGAGTACTGCTCGACCTCCTGGCCAAGGACGCGTGGCCGGCCAACGACCGGTCCTGGTACAGCACACTGGCCGACGTGACCACCCCGCTGGACCGGCTCGACCCGTACCGGCTCCTGCCGGAGGAGGCCGAATCGGCGGCGTCGCTGGCGGCGCTGGTGCTGGCCGTACTGGAGTACCAGGCCGTCGGCGAGGCCGAGACCGGCCAGTACAAGCGGCTGGCCTCGGCGCTGGCCGAACTGCTCCTGGCCGCGACGGAGGAGCGGATCGCGGGATACGTCACACCGGAACTGGCAGGGCGGTTCGGCGTCATGGTGGAGCCGGACCACGTCCTGGAACTCGCCAACCAACTCCTCCAGGACCCGGTGGCCAAGGCCGTCCGGGAACTCAGCGACGACCGGACAGGTGTCGTCGCGCAGCAGCACGCCACCAACCTGCTGTCCGTCCGGGGCAATTGGTCCAGCCCCACCAGGGCCGCCCTGGACGCCCTCGGCCGCACCGGCCTGGCAGGCCCGGTCGGTGCCTGGGCTTGCCACGACGATGGCCACTGGTCCTTCGTGGCCTGGCACAAGCCGGACCTGCTCGAGGTCACGTACCGCGGGCAGCTCGTCCGCTGGCGGCACTACCGGCTCTCCCCAGCCACCTCACCCGCCGCACTGGCCCGCAATCCGGCCGATCGCCGACCCTTCGACCGCGGCAACCTACCCCAGCTCAACGAGACCGGAAAGAGCCTCCTCCACTCACTCGATCTCCTTGACCCTTCTCCGCTCCCGAACGCCTGGGCCCCGAAGGCCCGGTCGAGTGGTTCCGAAGTCGGTCAGTGGTCGTAGGCGCTCAGCGGCCGGGCGACGGCCTGGCCGTGACGCGGTTGTGCCCGGCTTCTGGGATGACGGGATGACAAGCCCCCATTCTGACACCACACGAACAGCGGATCAGCCTGCCGGACCGCAGGACGGGCCGTCATCACGCGCCTTCAGGTGGTCACGGTGACCGCGAACCACCCCACCCGCAGGAGCATCCTCAAGTCCGCCGGCGGGCTCGGCGCCGCGCTGGCGCTCGGCGGCGCGAGCGTCCTCGCGGCTGGCTCTGCCGCTCGCGCGGCCGACGACGGCTTCGGCCTGCACATCTCCGACCGCAACGAGGGCGACGCCCGGATGTGGTACTACCGCTTCCGGACCGCCGAGATCGGCTGGGAGCCGGCCGTCAACGTGCTGCTTCCCGACGACTACCACACCAGCGGCCGCGACGCCGACCTCCTCTCCACCCTCTGGTGCCGCATCCGCCTGCCAGGACCCACCACCGCCTGGCTCCCCGCCGTCCGCACGAGGGACCGTCCGGCCCTGCTCCGCTGCCTGTGACTGCCCCGGCGCGGCTACCGTCCGTTCCGGCTCGTCTCCCGCCCGCGCAGGGACACCCCGAAGCGCGTACGGAGCTCGACCCGCTGCGACAGCTGCGAGTCGGGGACGGAAACCTCGTCAAGGAGTCGGCCCCGCGCTCGCGGGGGTTCCTCCCCGTCGCCCGACGGGTGGAGGTCGCGCTCGCGGCAGGCCAACCGCACGTACACCGTGGTCGGAAGCCGCTCGTCGACACCGGCGCATCAGTCCCGGCGGACCGGCACGAGTGCTCCGCATCCCGTGGCCGCGGACCCGACGACGTCGAGGGCACGCCCGGCCACGCGATGTCTATAGATCGTTTACATGAGTCTTTTGTGTTCTCCGCGTTGGCTGCGGAATTCGCCCTGCGTGGAATTCCACGGTCAGCCGCGGTCGTCTGCCTCCAACCGGTCCTCGGCACCATCGAGGAGCCGCAGGAAGCCCCTCGTGCACAGGCGCCGGCCTGACAGCATGTCGGCGTGACTGGAGAGGTGCACAACCACAACGAGGGATCGTCTCGGAACTTGATCCAGGCGAGGAACATCGGCGCCGTCTATCTCGACTCTGCCCCCGCTCCCCGAGGCGAAGGGCCGGCCCTCACCGGCGCAGAGGAAGTCGCCCTGGACGGGCTGGCCCGCGAGGTCCTGGAGCAGTGGCGTGACGAGGCCAACGTCCGCGGTCTGCGGGAGCGGGTTCCGATGCTGGTTCCGTGGGAGTTGGAGCAACCTCACGGGAACGACTCGCGCAGGGGGCTGCCCGAGCAGCTCGGGTTCGAGGACGTCGTCTCTCGGCTCCGGGCGCTCGCACCGCACCAGTTGGTGGTCACCGGTCCTGGCGGGGCAGGGAAGTCTTCCCTGGTCGTCCTGATCGTGGTCGAGCTGCTGGAAGCCAGAGCCAGGGTCCCCGGCTCGCGGGAGAGCGTCCCAGTGATCCTGTCGATGTCCGACTGGGAGCCGGGGATCAGCATCCAGGACTGGGTCATCAGGCGTATCGGCGAGGACTACGGGGATCTCGTGGCAGGTCTGGATCGGCCCACCGTCGAGTCCCTGGTGCGGAGTCGGCGGATCGTTCCCGTGCTCGACGGCTTCGACGAACTGCTGCCGCTGGCTCGCACGAACGCAGTGGAGGCACTGAAGCGCGCGCTCGGCACCAAGGACCCCCTGGTCCTGACGTCCCGGCCGGAGGCGTACCGGCATGCCGTGGACTCCTCGCCGGTGCTGCGCGGTGTGCCCGTTCTGCGTGCCCGTCCCGTCCCGCCGCAGGCCGGCAGGGCCTACCTCGCCCAGATGTGCCATCAGGACCGTCTCGGCCCCTGGCAGGCTCTCTTCGACGCCATGGAGGGCGACCCCGAGGGCCCGGTCGCCGTCGCTCTGTCCTCTCCGCTGATGCTCTGGCTCGCGGCGACGGTGTACGCGCCGAAGGAGTCCGATCCTCGGGAGCTGCTCGATGCGACGCTGCTGCCCACGCAGGTGGACATCGAGGGCCATCTCCTGGACGGGCTGATCCCGGCCGTCTGCGCGCAGGGGCCGCGACCGTCCTACCTCCCCGGGCCGGTGCGCCGTTGGAGGCCCGACCGCGCACCCGCGTACTTCCGCTTCCTGGCCGATGACCTCCACCGCCGGCGGACTCAGGACATCGCGTGGTGGCAGCTGCGGAGCCTGCTGACCGAGCCGGGCGTCTGGGGCGCCGTCGTCCTCATCGTCGTGGGCGTCTGCGGCACTGCGGCCGGCTACGCGATCGCGGGACTGGCCGCCCTCCTGGGGGCCGCTCCCCCGCGGCCCGGGCTCGGGATCCCGGGGGTGGGCCAGGCGCTCGGGGCCGTCGCCGCGGTCGCCATCATCGCCACGGCGTTCGGACGGGTCATCACCAGGCACTTGTTCAGCGGCTTCGACAACCGCCCACGAAGGCCGGCGGCGGGAATCGGCGGCCGGGTGCTCCTGGCCGCGTCGGCCGCTGCCTCGACAGCCGTCGGTGTGGCCCTGCCCGGCACCACATCGGCAAGCCTGTGCGTCTTCCTGCTTCCCCTCCTCTCCGGTGTGCTCCTGACACGGTCGACCGAGTTCGACATGGCGGCCAGGCCGAAGCAGTTGCTGCGCGACGAGCGCAGGATCGCCCTGGTCGAATCCGCACTGGTCGCGCCGGCCGTCGCAGGCACCTCAGTGGCGTTCTTCCACTGGCTCGACGGCGATCCGCTGCTCATCGGTGGCGGCCTCGTCATCAGCTGGTCGTGCTCGGCCGCGGTGCTGATGGCCCTCAGCCGATGGGGCCGCTGGACCGCCACGTGCCTCGTCCTGGCGGGTGGGCGACGTCTGCCACCGGACCTGCTGGGCTTCCTTGAGGACGGCCGTCGGTTGGGCGTGCTGCGGCGAGTCGGCGGGGTCTACCAGTTCCGGCACGCCGAGTTGCTCTCGCGGCTCACCGACGGGGCGCCGGACCGTGTGCCCGCCGGTTCCGCAGGACCGCGCGAGGTGGTGCTCAGGAGCAGCGTGCGGAGCCTCGGGGCTCTGCGGGCGTTGGCGTTCGATCTGTTGACGCCGGTCGTCGTGTTCCTCCTGGTGGTCTCTCCGATGTCCTCGGGATCGGGCTTCCGGGACGACTGGTATCGGACCTGGCTGCTGCTGGTGCGCCAAGGGCCCGTACTGCTCGGCGCACTCTGCGTCCTGGTCCTGGGGGCACTGGCCCTGCGGGCTGTCGCGACGCGACTGCGCATCGACGGCACGGGCGTGGAGCTGGACGGTGGCCGCAAGCTGCGGCTGCGGTGGGAGGACGTGGCGGAGGTACGGGTGCTCAGGATCCGGTCCCACAGGAACAGGGAGTCCGGCTCCTTCGGTCTGATCAGCTCGTACTACCTCGTGATGAGGCCGATGCCGGGACGGGAGTCGCCGCGGTTCCGTACCACCTCGGACGGCTGGGTCCGGGTGTGGGAGCTGGGCCCCACCGAGGTGGTGCCGCTCGATCTGGAGGTCGCGCTGAGCCGGTTCGCCGGCGACCGATGGCGCCGTGACGTCTGAGGTTCGGAGCCTGTAGCCCGGGCCAGGAGTGCATCGGCCCGCCCTGGTGGGCGCCCCGCGGAACCGGCTGCGACGGAAGCTCCCGCATCTCAACCCTGAGCATCCGCACAGTGCTCCGCGGTTGCTCGGGCCGCCTTGCCCCGCTGCCCTTCGGATGCCTCAGGATTTTCCGCGGAAAATTCCAAGGCATCCGGAGGGCCCCGGGCAGAGCCGGGGTGCCCGGGTCCCGGTTGAGGCGTCCGTGCGGATGGAGGCCGGACACGTCACTGTCGTGGCCGCACCGGGCGCGAGGAATTTTCCGCGGAAAATCGTGCCCGCCTGCCGAGAGCTGCCCGACAGGACGACTGTTCGGCACGGCTCGGGCTGCTGTCGGCGCGTGCCCCTGTCGCGCTGCCGGCGCCGGTGAGGACCCGGCGCTCGGACGGCCGATCGCTACGGGGCGGGGCATTCGGCAGACGTGTACTCGTCCGCGATGTTGAACACGCTGGCACAGCGTGGGCATTCGGCACGGCCGAACAGATACCGGATCCCGGCGGCGAGTGCCTCCTGCCCGTCCCGGACGGCAGTGTCGTGCATCCAGCGGCCGGTTCCCGAGAGTTCCTCACCGGCCGCCGGCCGCAGGTCGCGTCGCTCCACGTCGCCCAGGTTCCAGTCCCGGATCGCCGAGTAACGCCCGTAGTCGCCGATGTTGACGTCCCCCAGGGCGGCGCTCCAGTGGTACTGCGCGTTGACCGCCAGCAGGTCGAGGAACGCCGCGAGGTAGTCGTCCGGCCGCGACGTCAGGTACCGGTCCAGCAACATGCGGAACTCGGCGATCGTCCCGGCGCAGTCGGCGAACAGATCGTCGCAGCCGTGGTGCCCTGCCGCGCGCCGAACGATCGTGCCGGCCAGTGCGCGCGCCCGCTGATCGCTCGACGCGAGCCGCACGAGGCGGGGAAGCGCTGCGAAGCTCGCGGGGAAGACGAGGTCGTCCTCCAGGCACAGCCGGTACCCGAGCTCCGTCCACGCCTCGGCATCGCCTTCGCGCTCCACGCGCTCCACGCGCTCCAGAAGCTCGGGAACGCGATCGACGTCCCCGTGGCAGTCGTACATCCGTGTCCAGTTCACCACCCGGGCATTCAACCGTCTGGAGGCTCCTGAGATGAATCCCCGGGTACCGGCCGGCTCTCCTGATGGCCGGTCGGCGGGCCGACCGATGACGGGGACGGACGACCTCAGTCGAAGGAGGGCCGCAGAATTTTCCGCGGAAAATCGGTGAGGCGGCGAAACCGACGGCCCCTCGGAGCAGGGACTGGAATCGCGTCGAGCCGATCCGGGCCGCACTCGCCGGGCCCTCGCCGGGCCCTCGTCGCCGCCGGAATCACGGCCGGAATCACGGTCTGCGGGCACTGTCCGTGCCCGTCCTTAGAGTGTGCCGATGTGAGATCACCTGAAGAGCTGCACATGATCGACTGGCCGTCGCTAGGACACGCCTTCGGCGACGGCAGCGACGTCCCCGGCTGGATACGCGCCCTGTACTCCGACGACCGGCACCAGGCGGACAAGGCCCTGTCCGCGTTCTTCGGCCGGGCACTGCACCAGGGGTCGGTGTCATCGGCCGCCGTGGCGGCCGTTCCCTTCCTCGCCCACGCAGCGGCCCACAGCCGCCACGAACGGGCCGACCTGCTCGCCGCCCTGGCCGGATGCGGCGGCACCGAAGCCGAGCCGGAGTACGACGACGAGGTACAGGGGTGTACCCGGATCGCGGCCGAGGTGGCCGGGCTGCTGCACCTTCTGCGCGACGACGACCCAGTGGTGCGCCGCAACATGGTGCGCGTCGCCCGCCGTGCCACCGGCGACACCGTCCCCGTTGTCCTGCGCGCGCTGACCGCCTGCTACACCTCCGACCCTGCCGCCGCTGTCCGCGCCGAGGCACTCACCGTCCTGACGCTGCTCGACCCGGACAGCGATGCCGCCCGCCGCCGCCTCCGATCGGCCCTGACGGACCCGGTGCCGGCCGTCCGCGCCGCCGGCGCTCTGGCCCTGCTGGAACGTTCAGAGGCGCCCTACCCGGCCGACGTGGTCGCCGTCCTGGCCGAGGCCGGGGGCGACCCCGGCTTCGACTTCAGTGCCGGTGAGTTCGTCCCGGGGATCGGCAACACCGACGAACGCACCTGGATCCTGACCGAGGACGCGGACGCCCTGGCGGCAGTGGCCTGCGGCTGGATCACCCACGGGGACCACCAGGGCCGCGGCACGCGCCGAGCCCGACACCTGTCGGCGATGTGGCGCGACCGCGAGGACGAGACCGTCAGTCTGCTCACCGAAGCCCTCCGCCACGAGCACGACCTCTGGGACCTCGGCGGCCTGCTCGACGTGATCTCCCAGTGCCTGTTCGGGGCTTCCCGCCCCGACCCGGCGCTCGCCGACAACCTCCTCCCCCACGTCCACGCCGACACCCTCGCCGGCCGCCGCGCCCAGACGATCCTCGGTCAGCTCGGCGATCCGCGGCTCCTCACCCACGTTCCCGAATCGGCGCCGGAGGCACTGGCCGCACTCGCTCTCCGTACCCGCGACCCCGAGCACCAGCGCCTCGCCCTGCGGCACCGGGACGCCACCCACCTGGACAGCCTCTACGACGCTCTCTCCGTCGAGGAGGTCCGCACCCATCTGCCCGACCTCACCCGCCTGCTGCGCGACCGCCCCACCCAGACCCTCGTTCGCCGCTTCGGGGACTGGGCGATCCGGGACGCCGGACTCCTCGGCCCTCTGGAAGCCCTCGCCCGCGCAACCGATGACGAGCTCGCGGCCGCGGCAGCCGTCACCACCGCCCTCCTCACCGACGAGCCGGGCGCTGTCCTGCGCCTGCTGGCACACCAGCTCGCCGAGGACAGCCGGCGGCTGGAGGAGGCAGGGCGCCTGGGCGATGCGGCCACTCCCCTGCTGCCGCTGATCGAGTGCTACCTCGACGACGGCTACGACTGGACCCGACTGCACGCCGCCGAGGCCCACTGGCGGATCACCGGCGATCCGTCCGTCGCGCTCCCGGTTCTGACCGCGCTGCTGGATCCGTCCCGCCCCGTGGGTGTGCGGGCCCTTCAGGCAGTCCACCGGATCGGGCCTCCCTATCCGTCCGACCTCCGGCCGCAGCTGCTGCACTGGGCGACCAGCGAACGCCGACTGCTGCGCGAGTACGGCACCTGCTACCCCGCCCAGCGGCACCGTGACGACCAGCTGCGCGAGACGGCGCGCCGGATGCTCGACTGACACCACCGGGGGAGTGGGGCCAGGTCCCGGAGTTGAGCACGGGTACTCGCTCCGCGACGACACACCCGTGACATCCGAGGGGAAGTCGGCGCACCTGGCCCACCTCTCCGTACTTGCTCAGGTCCGCCGGGGGTGACCCGCGATCCGGGCGCCGAATTTTCCGCGGAAAATTCGGCGCCCGGGAAGCCCTCGTCCCAGGGAGGGTTCGAGGGTGATGCGGAATTTTCCGCGGAAAATCGGAAGCCTCCACGAGTCCCCGATGACCAGGCCGACCGGGACAGCGGTGCGGCGAGTCCCCTGCCTCCCGGCCGTTCCGCCGGTCCCGGATGGATCCGCCGGTCCGGGGCAGCGAGCAGTCGCGTGCTGTCGGGGTTCGAGCCGACGAGGTGTACCGGGGAGGCATGACCGGTCGCCGCCGGACGGTAGAGCCGGGAAGCGCACGACTCACCGAAGCACCGCTGACTCCCACGGTCGGACGCCGGTGAACAGGGAGCCGGCCCGGCCGATCGGTTCGACAGTCCGGCGCTGACGGTGCGCATTCTGCGGCTGGGAATTTTCCGCGGAAAATCGTCCGGCTGCACTCGCGGAGCGACACCGCCGGCCGATGAGAGGATCCGGGGTCCTCCTCCTCCCGACTGCCCAACCCTTCCCGAGTCGGCTTCCCGCAGCGATCATGGGCGGCATGAACAGTGGGCTCGGCAAGGACCGCACCTCGGACAGCAGCATCTCCCCGGCGAGCTGGATCGAAGAAGTGCGCCTTCGGACCGTGGACCCGGACGGCTCCCTCCGACCTGTCGTCCTTCGCATCGGTCCGTCTTCCGGCGCACTCATCGCGCTCCTCGACGACGGTGTTCTCACCGAGATCAGCGGAACCGACTACCTCGACTGCCTCGCCCAGGCCCGGCGGCAGCTGGAGCGCGACGGCCGCCTGCTCTGCTGCCAGGGCGCCCGTCCTGACGTTCATCCGTCGGGACAGTTGCGCCAGTTCAGTAACGGACGGCAGGCGTACGTCCGCTTTCCGGACCTTCAAGGCGAGGCCCCTGAGATCGTCGACGTCTTCGCCCCGGCCGAGCCCGGAGACGTCGTCGGTCTTGAGGACCAGCGAGCCGCCATCGTCCGAGCCTGGAATGCACGGCACCCGGGGCATCAGATCTGACCGTCAACCAGTCATGCATGGCAGCACCCGCATGTCGTACAGGCGGAATTCGGTGGAGAACCACGGCTGGGTCGGGCCATGATCCATGCCATGGAGACGATCGTGGATCTCGACGAGGCGGCTGCGGAGGTGGCTGCGCGGACGCCCGGTTGGCGGGCCGCTGGTCTCGTGGTGGGCGAGATGACATGGCGCGACGAGACGGCGCCGTGGCCGCAGCGCCTTGAGACGGACAGGACGCGGGTGGCCGATCCCGACTCGGTGGGGGTTCTTGTCTCCGGTCCCGAGGAGACCCAGCTGTCGGTGGTGCTGTTCCGAGGCGGCTGGGCCGACGTCGACTATCTCGCCAGCATGGACGACGCCGGGACGTTTCCGGCTTCGGGGATCGATTCGGCGGTGGCGTTCGGCATCCGGCTCGACGAATGGGTGGTCCGCGTGTTCGGTGAACGGGACGTGTGACGGAACGCCTTCCTCGGTGCCGCGGGTGGCAGCCGGGGAAGGCCCTGCTGTTGTCAGGAGAAGTCGCGCCGAGGCCTGACGGGCAGACCATCACGCGAACCACTCAGCGGGCTGTCGCCCTCCTTCGCTCCCCTTCCGGAGTGAAGGTGACGGAACCGGGTTCGGCCCGTGGGGTGCCGCAGTCCGAACGGGCGCGGGCCCCACAGTTCTACGCCGCGCATGCCCGGGTCGAGCACCGCCGGGACGGACCGCGGGCCAGGCGCGGGCGTCCTTGCGTGCACCGACGACACCGTCTCTCCAGTGGCCGTGGAATTTTCCGCGGAAAATCGTCCGCCCTCGGCCTCGGAGCAGCGCCTGCAACCAGTGGGGGAGAGGTGACGGGGTCGGCACGATCGGCCCCGGCTTCCACTTCGACGCCTTCATGCGCGACTTCATCGCCCGGGGAGCCAGCCTGACCCTGGCCGATGCGGTGGCCCACTGGCATGCCGCGCGCCCGGAGACGCTCCGGCCCCGCGAGATCGGGGAGCAGTTCGAGTTCAACCGCTTCACCAGCGCCTGGCACCGTACGAACCCGACCGGTACCCGCGCCCAGGCCTGCGAGGCCTGGTACGCCCACCGCGCACTCCCCAAAACCACCACTGCCGGCTGACGGCACTCACTCGCGGGGAGAGCCGAGGGCGCGGGGCATCAATCCGGTGCACGGCCCTCGCCGCGCGCGGGCGGCGCCCAGCGGGCTGGAGCGCGGCGGCCCGAGGAAGCCCCGGCCCGTACGGCACGACTTCGCGGTGCGGGCGGTCGAACGGGACCGGGCAGCGGCAGAGCTGTGAGTCGTGGCTCCGGCCGATCCGGATGCCGGTGTCCTCGTGGGTGTCCCGGTCTTCGACGGGATCCCTGCCGCTGCCGTCAGGAGCACCGGAGCTGATCGTCAGGTCAGTCCGCGGGACCGGGCGCACCGCGTCCGTCGTGCCGGGGGCGGAGGGTTCCGGGCTGCCTCGGGTGTGCAGCCAGGTGTGGTCAGCCGGTCGCGGTGAACAGGCTGTTGAGCTCCGGGTAGTCGATGGTCTGCCGGAGGTGGTCGTAGCCGCCGACGCGGTGCAGTTCGAGTGCCGCATGCCGTGGCACGGCGTAGGCGGCCTGCGCCACGCTCGAACCGAGGCTGACACGGGCCACGCCGAGGGCACCCAGCTCGTCCACCGGCACGGTGCCCGGACCCGCCATGATGTTGAGGGGGACCGTCAGCCCTGCGGCCAGGTCCTTGATGACGCCGGGGTCCGTGACGCCGGGGACGAAGATGCCGTCCGCGCCGGCGTCGATGTAGGAGCGTGCCCGTTCCAGCGTGTCCTGCAGCCGGGTGGCGGGGTCGCCCAGTCCGAGCAGGTAGGTGTCGATGCGGGCGTTGACGAACAGGTCGACGCCCGCCCTCTGCGCTGCACCGCGGGAGGCCGCGAGCCGGTCGACGAGCGTGCCGGGGGAGCGGGTGCCGTCCTCGATGTTGATGCCCACCACGCCGGCTTCCAGTACCCGCGTGACGGTCTCCGCGACCTCGGCGGGGCTCTGTCCGTAGCCGCCTTCGATGTCGGCGGTCACCGGGACGGTGACCGCCGACGCGATGCGGGCGATGGCGTCCAGCACGGGGCCCCGGGGGACGCGGTCCCCGTCCGGGGCGCCGAGCGACCAGGCCACCCCGGCGCTGGTGGTGGCGATCGCGGTCGCCCCCGCGGCTTCGATGACGCGGGCGCTGGCGACGTCCCAGGCGTTCGCGAGCGCGAGTGGGCGATCGGGCGTGTGGAGGGATCGGAAGAGCGAGGACTTGCTTGCGTTGGACATGCCCCTCAGGGAACCAGCAGGTGAAGCCGTTGTCCGGCGGGAAAGCGACACGAACGTGCGCAGGCCTGGGCCGCCTCCGACGGCCAGCATCGACCCGGACACCAAGACGGAGAACCCATGAGCCCTCACCTACCCACCGACGAGCCGGTCCGCGCCGCGATGGAAACCGAACTCGGGGGGTGACCAGGCTCGCCGAACGCCGCCTCCGCGACGCGGGTATCGGACAGAACTGAAGGCCTCGCAGGACGTCGAAGGAACCACCTGGTGCTCCGGCCTGGTGCGTTCGTCGGCCCGGGGGCGCCGACCACCTGTCATCAACGCGGAGACGAAGCGCCCCTGGAAGCCCTGGAGCCGCTCCGAAATCGGTTGGATCCTCTGCCGCGGGCGAGGCACAATCCGGGTGGGCCGCAGCGGGGGGAGCTTGTTTGGACGTGTTCGCGTGTGCTGGCTGCGGCACCGGGCTGACGGCACCGGTGTCCCGGGTCGCACTGCCCGTCCACACCGACCACGGTGCCTGGGAGGAACTTCATCCTCCACTGATGGAGCCGGGGACGTACGCCGTCCACCCCCGGCCCACCGGGCCGCCCTGGCGGTTGTGGCAGGACGTCGGAGAGGAAGCGGCTGCCCGGCAGGGGGTGTACGCCCCGGTGTACTCCGTCTCCTTCGGCGCGCGGGGCAGGATCGTCATCGCGCCCGGTGACTCCCGGTCGATGGCTCTGATCCTGGAGAAGTGCGAGGGCTACTGCCAGGGCGTGGACGGCCGGGCCGGGCCCAACCTGGCCTGTACGGGGTGCGGACGGGCCGTGGCGACCCGGATCGACGATTGCGGCTCGTGGCAGACCGTGTGGCTGGAGCCCGACGCGGTCGTCCGCCGTTCCTCGGGGCTCCCGGACGGCCCGTTGCCCGGCTGGGCGGACCTGGAGCGTGCCGAACACCGCGTCCCGCCCGTCGAACCCGACGGGTCGTGGAGCCGCCGCTGGGAGGCGGCGGTCGGCGTCGCGCTGGCCCACCTCGTGGCGGCCACCGAGAACCACCCGGTGACCCTCCCCTCCGGCCCCGTCGCCGAGCTGCTCGGCCACGCCGTGGCCCGCTACCTCCCGTCCGGGCCCGACCCCCGCTCGGTGGGACTGGCCGGTCCGGGCATCCCCGAGCCCCGGCCCCGCCCCGACGTCCTCCTCGTCCCCCGCCACCCCGGCACGGGCGAGCCGTGGCGCCCACCCGACCGCGAGGCCACGGTAGTGCCGCTGGACAGCGGAGTCTGGGCGTACCTCGCCGGCCCCGGGGAGGAAACCTCACCGACACCCGCCACCGGGGTACTCCCGGAGGGAGTCCTGCGCGACGACTACCCACTGCCATCGCGCCCCTGGTACCCCCTGAAACCCCATGACGACGCGTTTATGCACACGCTGGTCCGGCTGCCCACGATCCGTAGCCCCCGGCTGCGCCGGTATCACCACGCCGCGTACCAGTCGTGAGCGCCCGTGAGGCGATGTGGGGGGCCGCTCGGGACCATCCCAGCGCCCCTGACCGTCCCTTCGCGGTTGCCGGTGCGAGCTCGGTGTTCGGGTCAAGGAGTCGTTGTCGACTGGCTGTCGGCCTGCGGAAGGAGCTGAAGCACGCTGATCCAGGGGGAGTTGCCGGGAGCAACCAAGCAGATCACTCACCGCAACCAACCACAGAAGTCGGCCAGAAGTTGGACCAGTACCCGAGTCGTGAAGTCAGTTCGTCACGAGAACGGGAGGCACCTGCTGGTCCCCGGCAACGGCGCGGGAGTCGCTGCCTCCTGCGCCCGCAACCAGCGCTTTTGCCCCACGCCCCAAGCGAGCAGTGGTCGGTGTCGGCGTACGTCTGAACGTGGCTCTGGCAGGATTTTCGTAGCCGGAGATCATTTCCTGCCGGTGGTGGGCAGCCTCTGACGGTGTTCCGTTGAACTGCTTCCGCTGTTGCGCACTTGGCCGATGTGTCGGTGGTCTCGGTCGATGCGTCCGGTCCCGTCGTGATGGTCCGGGCCCCGAAAGGGCTCAGTTCCCGTGCTGATTCACGCTCGCCGGATGCGAAGCGGCCCGGCGTAATCGGGAGGCATCACGGGCAGGTGATGCGGCACACTTCGCCGGGTGATCGTGATACAGCCCGTCCTAGAGACCCGCGTCCCTGACGGCTTCGACCTCTGGCCCGTCGCCGAGGTCGGGCCAGGCGCCTTCCTGCCCCTCAGCGGCGGGCTCTTGCCCGCCGAAGTCGGAACGGCCGTGATGCGCATCGCCGGCTGCAACGACATCGACCCCGAGGACGGAACCGACAACGACCGCCCGCCCCGGCCTGCCGATCCTCTTGATTCTTTCCTCCACGGACTGCTGACCTTCGACACCCTTTTCGCAGCCGGCGGCCTGCGGGTCACCGACGACTCCACCGGCACCACGTTCCTGCCGGGCTGCTGCGACGGCCTGGAGGACTGGCGTACCTGGCACCAACTCGTCGACAAGGACGGCGTGCTCTGGTTCGGCCACGACCCCGTGTCACCGGTCGCGGAGCGCTTCGGCGACACCGTCCGGCTCACGGTCGACGCCGAGCAGAGCGACAGCCCCGTGATCGAACTGTCCGTCACCGAACTCCGCCGCCTGCTCGCCGATGCCGAACGCGACCTGGCCGGCTTCCTCACGCTGGCCACCGACTGGACCCACCGGCACCTACCGCCCGGCCACCGGGCTCCCGTCACCGCAGCCCTCGCCCGGGTCCTCGACCTGCCCGGGCCTGTCGTACCGCCGGAGCAGTAGAACCGCCGGCCGGTGCGTCGGCCATCGAGGATCGGGGCGCCGGTACGGTCGTCATACGTGCCGTGATGAGGATGTTTGCGGCTCTGGCAAGATTTTTCGTAGGCGGAGATCATCCCGGGTCGATGGCAGGTCGGCCCGTGTGCCGACGGCGTAGGCGGGCGGTCAGTACGACTCGGTGACGCAGGAGCGGGACACCGGCACGGCCTCCCATAAACCGAACTGCGGCCTCTCGCAACGGGAAGCGACTTCCCAGCACCTGCCCTCGTGGGCCGGCCGCCGAGTCCGATTCGCCGAGTTCCGCTTCGGTACATGACAGAGGGGCGGCTCGTTTCCGAGCCACCCCTCTCCCGCCCCCGCGTCGCCGGGCCGGCCGTCAGGCCTTCGGAAGCGTTATCCCCAGTTCGAGCATGGCGGGGGAGGCCGGGCCGCCCTCGGAGCGCTCGGTCTTGTAGCCCTTGACGCCCGGGGCGACGGTGCGCGGGTCCACGGCCTCGGAGGGGGCGCCGGTGGTGTAGAGGCCCTCGGGGTCCTGGTCGCGGTCGTGCGGCAGGAGCCAGAAGACGCGGCGGCGGAAGGTGCCGGAGGCCCGCGAGGACTTGGCGTCGGGGCCGAGGATCGCGTAGCCGACCATGCGGCCGTCGCGGTGGTAGGCCGGGCGGCCGCGGCGGGTGGTGAGGCGGTCCAGCGACTGACGGACGTAGTCGAGGTCGGAGGTGTCCTCCAGCCAGACGAGGTCGGTTTCGTGGGCGAGCTCGGCCGGGTCGATCAGCGCGCTCACGCGTTGTGCTCCTCTGTGTCGTCGGTGATCAGGCCGATGCCCGGGTAGTACTTGCGGCTGTTGGACAGGACCATCTCCTTGGGAGATGTCATACCCAGTGTCTCTCGAACTCGTGCGGCGAAGGCACGCCCGGATACGGGATTGGCCCCCTCGAAGCCGCACCAACGGGTGTAGGCGCCGAAGAGCTGGGACTGTTCGGCACGCATGCCCTCGCCTGTGACGCACGCCTCCTTGAGGAAGCGGCCGACGTGGTCCTCGGTCTCGGCGTAGGCGGTGGTGGCGGTCTGGACGGCCTGTGGGCCGGCGAGGTCCTTCTCCCCGGCGAAGTAGCGGCGGGCGCCCTCGATGAGCCAGGCCAGGATCCCGGGTCCTTCCTCGGCGACGAGGACGTGGGCCAGGTTGTCGATCTTGCGCTCCTCGGGCACGACCCGTTCGAACGGGATCAGGCGCATGCGCCGCCAGAAGGCGAAGCCGCCGGTGCCGACCTCGGGGCGGTGGTTGCCGAGCAGCCAGAGCTTGTGGGTGGGCTCGAAGGAGAAGAAGTCCTGGCGCATCCGGCGGGCCTTGATCTTGTCACCGCCGGTGAGCAGCTTGACCCGGGCCTCGTCGAAGCGGTCGCCGGGCTTGAGCTCGGAGCAGACGATGATGCGGCGGCCGTGGAGCTCGGCGAGGTCGGTGGGGTGGCCGTCGAAGGTCTTGGCCATGAGGAAGCCGGGCGGGGCCGCGTCGGCGTAGTCGCCGAGGAGCTGGATCATGACGTCGAGCAGGACGGACTTGCCGTTCTTGCCCTGGCCGTAGAGGAAGGGCATGACCTGGGCGCCGACGTCGCCGCTGATGGAGTAGCCGAGCAGCAGGTGGAGGAAGTCGCGGGTCTGGCGGCCTTCCTTGTCGTCGCCGAAGGTGTCGGTCAGGAAGCGGTTCCAGCGCGGGGTGGGCATCCGGGCCGGGGCCAGGGTGGTGGAGCGCGAGTGGTGGTGGACCTTCGGGTCCGGCGGGACGATCGCGCCGGTGCGCAGGTCGACCACGCCGCCGGGGGTGCACAGGGCGTACGCGTCGGCGTCGAGGAGGGCCGCGTTGAGCACCATGCCGGGAGCGGACTTGGCCTGGGTGAGCATGGCGTTCATGCCGGAGGTGGACAGGGCCCGGCGGCGGTGCCGGCGCAGGTCGGTGTTGGTGTAGAGGCCGCGTGAGTCGTGGGTGGCGATGCTCTCGGCCATCTCGCCGGCCGCCCACAGGACGGTGTCGTCCTCGTCGAGCTGCCAGCGGTGGGCGGACCACCGGTACCAGCCGAGGCCGGGGACGTGGCGGTAGTCGCTTCCGTAGAGGTGGACGAAGAGCTTGGCGTTGCCGCGGTCGGAGAGCGAGTCGGGCAGCAGGCCGTGCGCGGTCGCCTGCGGGCCTGCCGCGGAGGCCTGTGCGGGCTCCGGCGCCGCCTGCGGAACCACGGGGGCCGCTGTCGTCGGCGCCGGGTCGAGGAGGCTCTCCTGGACGGCGGTGCCGTGCCACGGGGGGTGGGCGGGGCCCGGGACGGGCGGGTAGTCCAGGATCTGTTGCGCCGTGGCCACGGGGTCGAAGACCGTCCTCTTGCGGCGGGTGCTGTCGGTCATCCGCGGACCTTCCCGATGTGGAGGGGCTGCCGGGTGCCGGCTGCCAGGCCGGAACGGATGACGGCGGAGTTGTGCCTGTCCTGGGAGGGACGGGCGGTGCGGGCCGCGTCGAGGAGGAGCTGCTCGGCGACGGCGTGGGTGAGGTGGCCGGCCGAGACCAGGCCTCCCACGGTGTAGGCGGCACGGTTGAGCTTGCCGGTGAAGCCGGCGCCCTCGGGGGTGTTGGCGCAGTCGGTGACGTCCTGGAGCACGGTGTCGAGCACCTTCTCCGCGCCTTTCTTGCCCCCGCCCGCGGCGACGACGGCCTGGCGGGCACGGTCGGGGACGGCCGGCTGAGGCACGCTCGGTCGGCCGGGCCGGTCCTGGAGGTGTCCGGTGCGGACGAGTTCCTCGGCGAGCCACTCGGGCAGTGGGGCAGGGGTCCTGGCTCCTGGGAGCGGGGTGTAGGTGCCTGCCGCGGTCGCGGTCCCGGGGGCGACGATGTAGCCTCCGTGCGCCCGGACGTCGACCTGCCAGGCCAGGGCGCGGCCCGCGGAGGATCCGGTGGAGCAGGCGAACCGGCGGTCGGCGTGGTCCTGGTACCAGATGTGCAGGCCCCCGGAGGGGGTGCGTACGCGCAGGGTGCCTTCGTCCGTGGTCGGGTCGGGAGCCCTGCGGAGGGCGGCCAGCAGGGCCAGGGTGTGGTACCCGTTCTCGAGCCCGTCGAGGTCGACGTCCTCGTGGATCGGGATCCCGGGCAGGATGCGGTCGCGGGCGGGGACGACGTCGGTGTGGCTGTCGACGTCGATGACCACCAGGCCGGCCGGGCCGCAGGCAACTGCGGTGCCGAAGTCCGGGTTGATCCGCCACCAGGCGGTGAGGACGTCCTGGTCCAGAGTCGCTGCGTGGAAGCCGTGGCACCAGCGGCCTGCGGCGGGGCAGGGGCAGTCGGTGGGGGAGTGGGGGGACTCCTGGCAGGGGCGGCAGTTGGCGGGCGGGGTCTTGCGTCCGGGGGCGAGCGGATGGACGGGCCATCCCTGGGCGGCACACCACCGGGCAACGGCCAGCGCATCCGGCTGGCGGCCCGCTCGGTCGCTCCCCACGGCCATCGGCGCCGTCACGCTGGTCCCTTCCCCTTGTTCGGTAGCTGCTCGGACTTCAGTCGCTCGTTCGGTCGCTGAGGGCAAAAAGCCAGGTCAGGGCACTGGCAGGACCCAGATCAGCGACTGAAGCGACCGAAGTTCAGAAGATAGCTCACACAGACTAGCCGAGCGGGGACGTGCGAACCGTTACTACGGGGGCTTGCGAACAAACTCAGCGACCGAGTCCTGGGGGAGCGACTGAGCCCGTTCAGTCGCTGCTTTGGTCGCTCCGACGTTTTCGCAGGTCAGGAGCGATTTCCACAGCAAACAGCGACTGAAGCGACTGTAGCCCGGGTCTATGACGCACACACGCACACGGGAATGTCTTCATATACCCAAGCTTGAGTCGCTTCGGTCGCTGATTGAGTGGGCAAATGGCCTCTGACCTGGTGTTTTGTGGAGCGACTGAAGCCCAGCGACCGAAAGCGACTGAGTCTCTCGGGGCGTTCTGCCCGGCGTGTCGTGCGTGTCAGGTCCGCCCGAAGCTCCGGGAGCGAGTCGCTTGGGTCGCTTCGGTAGCTCCAGCGACTCGCTGCGGGGAAGAACCCGAGAGACAGACCCTCGTTCCAGGGAACAGCGGCAACCGTGGTCGACAGTCGCTTGGGTCGCTGTTCCAGGCCGCCTGGGCGTCAGGTGCTGGTCAGGCCGGGCGATCGGGGGCGTGCCCCGGTCAGCGACCGAGCGACCCAGGCACTGAGTTGCTCGCGTACCCGGCGTCTTCTGAGGTGCCGACCAGGAGTGGCCAGCAGGCCGCCACCCTGGACATGACGGCTGCGGCGGCGCCGCGCGCAAGGGTGACAGTGGCCGAGGGCAGGTTGACAGTCGCTTGGGTCGCTGCCCTCCGATGGGCGCCTTTTGTGGGGCTCGGGCTCGGTCGCTCCTGGTTGACGGGATGGTGGGTAGCGACTGAGCGACCCAAGCGACTCAAGCACGGACTTGCTTGAGTCCTGGAGAAGCTTCAGCGACCGTCCGCCGCCCGCCCGGGGTGGGGCGTTCCGGTCCAGCGCTCGGGCCTGTCCAACCTCATGGCGACCTGTGTGCTCGGCTGCGACGCTCTGTTCGGCCGCCAGCCTCATCCTCCAGGCATGCTCGGGCGGGCGAGTCCGGACCCGTTCCGGAAGTGGGCCGGTCAGCTGACCGCCGGTTGTCCGACACCGTGCGGTGTCGGACAACCGGACGGGCCCCGCAACGTCCTTGCAGCCACCACTGACACTGAGCGCTTTCCCCTACCTGTTTTCAGCCGGGGGTGCGTTCCTGGTCGCGGCCGGGTCGGCCACGACCCGACGACTTCCAGCTGGTCACGGCCGAGGTGGATGGCTCCACAGCCGTCAGCCATGTGACCGGATCCGGACGGTCGTGACTCGTACCGCCGATCGTATGCGGATCCTCTTTCCCAGGACCGTACTGGGGAAAAGGAGATGCAGCGTGACCAGGGGTGGGAACGACGACGAACTGGCCGAGGCCGTACGGGCCCTGCTGGCCGGGAAGTCCGATCCGGGTGTCGAGGCACGGACAGCGGAGGCGGCCGCCCGAGCCGTCCGGCTGCTGGACGAAGGCATCCGTGCGGTACCGGGGCTCTTCCGGCAGATGGCGGAGGGTGCTCAGGAAGGCGCGGAGACGCTCTCGTCGGACGGGCTGCAGGTCCTCTCCGAGATGGTCCAGAACGCCGACGACACCGGAGCCCGGGAGATCCGCTTCCACTGGCGGCCGACCGAGCTCCTGATCGCGCACAACGGCAACGGCCTGCGCCTGGCCGACATCCCGCGGCTCGGGCTGCCGTGGATCAGCGGCAAGCGCCTGGACTCCGCGAGCACCGGTCGGTTCGGCATCGGCCTGACGACGCTGCGGACGCTCTCGACCTCCTGGGAGGTGCACGGCCACCCGTACCACGTCGGATTCACCGACATCGCCCTGGCGCCGGCCGACCTCCCGCGCCTGCCCGCGGACATCTCGGGGCGGGAGTGGACAGTGTTCCGAATCCCGCTGGACCCCGGAGTCCTCTCGGCCGAGGAACTCCTCGCGTGGTTCGAGGACTGGCAGGACAGTTCCCTGCTCTTCCTGCGCCACCTCGGACAGGTCACGGTGATGGCCGGCGACCCGGACGACCCCGATGGCCCCGATACGACGAGAGTCCTGCGGCTGAGCTGGCAGGAGGTCACGACCCTGAGCCTGCCGGTCGACGGTGCGGAGCACGCCGTGCGTGTCCGAGAGGCCCGGACCACCGGGGGATCCCACTGGCGCGTCTACGACACGCTGATCCCGCCCCGGCCCGGGTGGCACAGGCTGCACAAGAAGCTCGGAGAGACCGTGCCGGTGGCCGTGGCGCTGCCGATGGACGAAACGGCGACGGGGTGCGTCCACGCGGGGTTGCCAGTGGCTCCGCTCGACGTCCCGGCCCGGGTGCACTCGCAGTTCGACCCGATCGTCAGCCGTGAGGGTTTCGCCGCGAGTGCCCTGAACCAAGCCCTGGTCCCGGTCGTCGCCGACCTGTGGCAGGCCGCGGTACTCGACGTCCTCGGACAGGTGGACCCGTCGGCCTGGCACCTGCTTCCCCTGACCGCGGGCTCCGTCCACGGCAGGTCCGGGTTGCCCGAGCGCCTCGCCGGAACGTTCCTGGAGCGTGCCAGGGCGAAGGTGGCCGCCGCCCTCACGCTGCCGGTGGCGGACAGTACGTCCGTCCCTCTCGCGGGCCTCGCGGTCGAGGCGGAGGTGCTCGCCGGAGTGATCTCGGAGCAGGACACCGCGCAGTTGGCGGAGCTGGAGCACTGCTTCCCGGTTGCCGCACGCGACCAGGACGGCCGGTGGCGCGAGGTGCTTTCCGACTGGAGGACCGCGGGTGCGGTGGAACTCCCGGACGAGGTCGGGGTCTCGACGGCGGTCGGACTGCTCAAGCGACCCGCTTACGACGTCGACCGTACGGTCCGCCTCACCGCCGTTGCCCTCAAGGCCGGCCTGGAGTACACGCTGTGCTTCCGCGCGTGCCTGGCCATGGCCGACGGTCAGCGGCTCACGCCGTACGAGCACCTGTTCGCCGGCCGGGAGGGAAGCGGGCTGCTGGATCCGCTGGGCATGCTCCGGGAGCTTCATCCCGCCTACTGGACCGACGACGACGCGGCCCGGCGGGTCACCGACTGGCTCCGCAGGAGCGGCTACCTGGTCCGCCGTGACGACACCGCGGCCGTCCTGCGCCGCATCGCGCGCCTGGGCGCCACCGGCGGCCGCCTGCCCGCCACCGACATCTCCGCGACCGACCGGCTGGTCCTGCTCCAACGGGCCCTGGCCGAACTCCCGGCCGCGGAGCGCGAGCGGCTGGGCCCGGGCGTCGGCCGGACCGTGCGGCTCGACGCGTACGAGTACGGGGCGACCGGTGAAGAGAAGGCCTGTCAGGCGGCGCCCGACCGGCTCTACCTCCCCCGGTCGTTGGAGAGCGCAGGAAGCGACCGGTTCGCGACCGCCGCGCACAGGACCCCGGGGCTCCTCTGGGCGCATCGCTCCTACGCCAAGACGCTTCTGCCCGTCTCGCGGAGCGGTGGTCTGAGTCCCACGGCCTTCCTCCGTCTGCTGGGCGTGGCGGACACTCCCCGGCTCGCCCCGGTCGTGCTGGGGGTGAAGAAGTACGACCGGTCCCGCGACACGAGGGCAGGACTGCCCCAAGACCATTGGCTGTCCTCCCGGACACGCACCCAAGCGGTGCGGCGGCTCAGGGCCACGCACACCCTGGACGACCGGGCCTCGCAGGACCTCGAACGGGTCGTCAAGGACATCACCGCGGAGCGCAACGTCGACGAGCGGCGGCGGCGTACGGCCGCGCTGCTCCATTCCCTGGCCAAACTGATCACCGGCCCCGAGGCGACGGTCGAGGCCGCCACCGCCTATCACGGCTGGACCGTGAAAGGCTCCGTTCCCGCGCTGTGGGTCTGGAACCTGCGCGACAGCGCATGGCTGGAGGACGAGAAGGGCAACCTGTGCCGCCCCGGCCACCTCCAGTTGCGCACCCCCGACGCCGAAGCGCTCTACGGACAGGACGAGCCGAACTACGTGCACGCGGAGCTCCAGCACGTGATGGCCAACCGTGCCGACGTGCTCGCGGCCCTGGGAGTGGTCGGCGACCCCGACGTCCCCCAGCTGATCGACCGCCTCCGGCGGCTGCGCAAGCGGCCGTTGGGCACCGGAGACACGGCGGAGGCCCTGCGAACCGAGGTCTACCCTGGTCTACCGCGCGCTCGCCAGGCGGCTGACGGAACGCACGGGCGACACCCCTCGTGCGCAGGTCGAGAAGCGGGTGACGGCGGCGCTGCGGGGCGATGACGCCCTCGTCCTCACCGACCTCGGCTGGCGCCGTCCCGAGGACTGCTTCCGGGGCACCGCCATCCTGTACGGCCTGCGCGCCTTCGTCCCGCCCGGCCCTGAGCTGCTGCCGCTCTGGCAGGTCCTGGGGATCGGGGAGCCGGGGCCCGAGGACCTGGTCGAGGCCCTCAAGGAGCTCGCCGCCGGCGGATCCCCGACGGGAGGGGACGGGGAGCGGCTGATGCTGGAGGCGCTGCGGTCGCTGAACAGGCTGGTCAGCAACACGGGTGCCAGCATCGCGCCGGGCCTGAGGGAGAAGCTGCGCTGGCTGCCGCTGTGGACCAGCGCCGGGTGGATCAAACAGCAGAACTCGGTCTACGCCGTGGCTGCCCACCGGTCGGTCGAACTGGCTCTGGCCGATCGTGTCCCGATCTGGCGGCCGGGCGGCGACGCGGAGCAGTTCGCCGGGCTGATGGGCCCGCTTGGTGTGCAGCAGTTGGACATGGCCTCGGCCGAGGCCGTCGAACCCGACACGGCGGTCCCCGATTCCGGCCTCACCGAGAGCTTCCGACGGGCCGTCACCGCTCTGCAGGACCGCCTGGTCCGGGACGAGCCGGCGGCCGCCGAGTCCTTCACGGGCTGGGCGTGGCTCGCGGGCCTGGAGGTGCGCGTCCTGCCGGGTCTGCGCGTCCGGGCGGACCCGGGCAAGGACCGCGAGCCGCTGGAGATCCCCATCGGCGCGCACATCGACCGGTCGGCCAAAGCCCTGTTCCTCTCCACCCCGGCCGAACTGTTCTCCCGACTGGGCACCGGCGCCGCGTTGGCCTGCCATTTCGCGGGCTCCCGCAGCCTGGTGGCCCGCCACTGGCGGGACTTCTGGGAGGAGGACGCCGTCACCACCGGTCACGCCGTACCCCTCACCTCGGCCGGCCAGCGGGACTTCGAGGAACAACGGCGCCGGGACGAACTGCTGCGCGACCGTTCCCTGCAGGCCGCACAGGCGCCGACGCCCGCGAAGCCGGCGAGGCCGGGGCGCCATACCTCGCCGAAGTCCGCCGCACCGGTGCCCGCGCCCCGGCCCGCCCCCGACGGCAAGGCGGCGACGACACCCAAGGCAGCAATTCCGAAGCCGCGCAACGCCGTCGTGCCCGAGCCACCGCGGCTGGTCGACCTCGACCGGCTCGGCCGGCCCACGGTCCGCCGGACCGGGCCGGCCCCCAGGCCGGGCGGTGCTGTGCCCCGCGAGCAGTCCGCTCGGCACGGATTCCAGGACAGCAGCTCCAAGGAGGCCCTGGTCATCCGAACCCTCGCCGCCGTCCTCGGGGAGGACGCGGACAATCTCGACCAGCGCGGAAAGCTGAACGTCGGAGCCGACGCGGTCGACAGCGCCGGCCGCTACTACGAGATCAAGGCACACGGCGGCGCCCGGCCGAGCGACGTCACCCTCACCGCCGCGGAGTACAACCGAGCCCGGGAGCAGGGAGAGAACTACATCCTGCTCGTCGCCGAACACCTCAACGAGGACAGCGGAGGGGAACCGGTCCTGACCCAGATCAGCGACCCGCTGGCCAAGCTCGACCTGGAGCCCCTGTCGGACGTCCGGCTCAAGGGCCTGCGCGGAGCCGACTTGGAGACCGTCGTGTGGGAGTGGCCGACGACCTGACCCGGACGGGGTGCGCGTTCTTGACGTGGGAAGGCGGAAGTCCCGTACGTGTCGGAGTCGGCGCGTACGGGGCGTCAGTCCCACCAGAAGGACCAGACGTGGGAGCGGACCTGCCCGTCGCCGGCCTTCTCCAGGTCCTGGATGTCGTCGAAGGGGGGGTCAAGAACATGATGTGACGGAATCGGCTCCCTGCGTGTTGGCCTTTGAGAGGGCGCCGTTGATTCGGTTTGCAGCGGGTCGACGCTGAGGAAGCGGTGGTGGAAGCGGCGTACTCGCGGGCGCCGAGATGGGTGAAGCCGGTGGTGGTGTCACTCTCGAGCGGCTGGGGCCGTCCCACTCGGAAGGAGGACGGGAATCGGATTTTCCGCGGAAAATCCGATTCCCGTCCTCGCGTGAGAGCCGGGCTCGACCTGTGGCATCTGATGGAGATCGGCCACCTGTTCGGCCTCGCAGGAGCGGAACCGGGAGCACTGCGGCGGACCTTTGCCGGCACCGGGCTGAGCAGTTGATCGGGTGTACCCGTCCGGTGGGTGACCGGTGACGCGACGTGCGACCGGATCGGGCTGTTGATGATTTTCGCGGCTGGGGGACGTCTTCAGCAGCCAGAGCCAACGGTGAGGGAGGTCAGGCGACCGTCCGCCTCCATGGAGAGGCCCTCCAGACGGACTGGGCCGTCGTGCTGCCCGCAGAGAACACTGATCGACGCGGCGACCTCATCGATGGCCGCCTTGCCTTCGGCTGCGCGATCCACGGCTAGGAGCAGCTGGCCGAGGTTCAGTGACGCCACGATCCGATGGCGTGGATCGACGTCCGCCGGCAGCAGCGCAAGGCACTCCCGCCGGGCGGCGACGGCCTCGTCCGCCCGTCCCAGGGACCTGAGAACGACGCAGAGGTTGCTCAACTCGACGTTCTCGGCGGCGAAGTCCCCGCGCTCACGCGCCACGTGCACGGCCCTGCCCATGCGGTGGCCGCCCGATGGTACTCGGCCGACTGCTTTGGCTCCTCACCACGGAGCGCGTCTCCCAAGCAGTCCAGGCGCCGCCGGGTCGACGGCCTCGGCGTCGTCGAGCCCTCGCTCGCCCGCGCCGGGGAGCGGCGCATCGTCGTCGAACTCCCCGGCGTCCAGGACCCCCGCGAGGCCGCCGGGGTCATCGGCCGCACCGCCCAGCTCACCTTCCACCCCGTCGTGGCGACCGCCGACGGCCCGGCCGGACCCCCGCGGCGGACGGGTCCCGGGTCCTCGCCGACCCCGGTCTCCCCGGCGGCCACCTGCGGCTGGGCCCGCCGGCGCTGACCGGCGACGGCGTCAAGGACGCCTCGGCCGTCCTCGACACCCGGACGGGCCTCGGCCGGGGAGGGCTGTTGCGCGCTGACCGCACCATGGCTTCGAACCGACCTGCACCCCCGGGGGGATGGGCGTCTATCAGGGTGAGAGGCGGGGAGAGCGAGCCGGCGGAGCCGGGGGGTGCCTCTATGGGGGACGTCGACCCGGCGTCGGGCCAGGCAGAGGGGGCTTGGGTGTGCCGTTTTCCCTGGCCGATCTTCTTGTCGTAGCAGGTGCGGGAGGCCGGGTCGCTGAGCGAGGCGAACGCGGCCGGGAAGAACGCTCGTTTCAGCTGCTTGTCACCCCTCCGGGCGGGTTGTTCGCCGCGTATGGAGGATCCGGAACTGCGGGTCGCGGGGGCGAGGACGGTAACGGCCGCCCGCCCGTGAGCGTGCTCCCGAGCGCGCCAGGTGGCAAGAGCAGTCCGGGCCAGCGCATCTGATGACTCAAACCGCTGATCTCGCGGAGTGAAAGTCCGCCCGCTCGGCGCGTCCCGACCGCGACCCGCGCACCCGCCGCGTGACCGTGGCAGCAGACCCACCAGCCACGCACCGACGGGATGCTCCGTATGCCACCCATCGACCAGACCACTGCCGGACTCCCCGAGACCGGGCACTTCCCCGACCGCGACGAGCTGCTCCGCCTCAAGGACGGCTGGGGCCTGCACCCCGCGCTCGACCCCGAGGCAGTGGCCGTCCGCTTCGACCGACACCTCGCCACGCTGCCGCCCCAGCCCGGCGCCGCAGCCGGGGACGGGGCCCGGCCGAACCTGGTGCCCGCCGACACCGCGCGGGACTTCATCATCCAGCTCGCCGGCAGCCTCACCCGCACCCGGGTCGACCACCGCAAGCTCAGCCAGGCCGAAAAGGACGCCTTCAACACGGCCCTGAAGGCCGCCCACGCCGCCGGGACGTACAAGACGCTGGCCGACATCCACGGCGACATGAGCCACCGGATGCACTCGATGAGTGGCCCGATCGGCACTCAGCGCTTCCTGCCCTGGCACCGCCGCTACACACTGCAGGCTGAGAACCTGCTGCGCTCCGTCCAGCCCGCCAACGGCGCGCCGACCCTGACCATCCCGTACTGGGACTACGCCAACGACCACGCCCGCCCCGACTGGGTCTGGCAGCCCCCGAACGTCACCCGCGGCGTCCCCGGCGCGAACGGCGGCTCGCTGCCGACCCAGACCCTGATCGACAGCCTGCTGCTGCGCCCGCGCTACACCCCGTTCACCAGCCACCTGGAGGCGGACGCGCACAACGACGTGCACAACTGGTGCAACGGCACCATCAGCGACATCATGGCCGCCCCGCACGACCCGATCTTCTGGCTTCTGCACGCCAATGTGGACCGTATCTGGGACCGCTGGCAACTCAACCACACCGGCAAGCCGAGCCTCTCCGGCAACGATGCCATCCTCGACCCCTGGACCAGCACCGCCACCGACGTGGCCAGCACCATCGCCCTCGGCTACTCCTACGCCTGACCGCCGACGATGCGCCGCCGCCTCGCTCTCACCGTCCTGCCGGCTCAACTCCTGGCCGGCGCACCCGCCGTGGCCGCCGAGGCGGCGGCCTTCGACCCGGGCCCGACCTCGAGCGTGCGTCGGACGGCGCCCGACCCGGATCCCCGGCTCACGATTGTTGGAACCAAATGGTCACGCTGCTTGCAACCTGCGGTGAACTGCCATCCATGCCGGAACCGGTAGCGGTGCGGAGCGTTGCCGCAAGCACGGAGCGTCGGCCGGGGCGGCCGAAGCAGTCGATGAACCTGTTCGAGACGCGCGGGCGAAGCGGCCTCACCCTGGTGGCTGTGCGGGTGATGACCGCCGTGCACTTCACCAGGGCACTACGCCGGCGTCCTCGAAGAACCGGCCCGTCGGGCCGTCGTCGGGCAGGGTCGCGAGTTTGATGGCGATGGCCGCGCCCTGTTCGGGGGTGCGCACGCCCTGGAAGCCGTTGAGGTCGGTCGCGACGTAGCCGGGGCAGCCGGCGTTGATCAGGATGTTCGTGCCGCTCAGCTCGCGGGCGTACTGGAGGGTGACGGCATTCAGGAACGTCTTCGACGGCGAGTACGCCACGGCCACTGGACCTGTGGTCAGCTCACCAGCGGCCCCTGACTGCCGTGTGAGGGAGCCGACACTGCTGGACATGTTCACGATCCGCGGTGAGGCAGAGCGGCGCAGCAGCGGCATCATCGCGTTGGTGACACGGATGACGCCGATGACGTTGGTCTCCACGACCGTGCGGATGGTGGCGGGGTCGACGCGGGTGGGCTCCTGGGGCGTGCCGCCCGCAATAGCGGCGTTGTTGACGAGCACGTCGAGGCGCCCGGCCTGTTCCTCGATCAGTCGTGCGGCGGCTGTCGCGCTCGCGTCGTCGGTCACGTCCAGCGGTACGCCGAACGCGTCGACGCCGGCCGCGCGCAGTCTCTCCACCGCGGCCTTGCGACGCTGATCGTCGCGGGCGCCGACGCCGACGCTCCAGCCGAGGGCGCCCAGGCCTGCGGCGATCTCGTAGCCGATTCCCTTGTTCGCGCCGGTGACCAGCGCAATCGTTCGTTCGCTCATGGGGACCATGCTGCTCTCGGACCCCGGCGGGGGTCCAAGACCGATTGGGTGGGCAACGATACCCTCCAGGTATCGATCCGGAGTACCGTGGCCGGATGGAGACCAGGGAACTGCGCTACTTCGTCGCCGTCGCCGAAGAGTTGCACTTCGGGCGCGCCGCGCAGCGGCTCGGGATCGCGCAGCCGCCTCTGTCACGGGCGATCCAGCAGCTCGAACGCCGGCTCGGGGCGGCGCTGCTGGACCGGACCAGCCGCACCGTCACGCTGACCGAAGCCGGCTCGGTGCTGCTGGTCGAGGGCCGGGCGGCCCTCGACGCGGTCGAAGCGGCCGAGCGCCGGACCCGCCGTGCCGCCCTTCACTCGACCGGCCGTCCCGGCCTGGTCCTGGTCGCGAAGGCCAGCGCGTCCCGCGAACTGCTGGCGAGACTGCTGGACGCGTACGCCGCCGAACCCGGCGCGGTCCCCGTCGACGTCATCCTGTGCGGCCCGGCCGAGCAGGAACGACTTGTGCGCGAGGGCCGGGCCGATGTGGCGCTACTGCACCGGCCGTTCGACTCGACGGCCGGGTTCCACACCGAAGAACTCAGCACGGAGGGCCAGGTCGTGGTCCTGCCGGCCGGGCATCCGCTCACCGTCCGGGCCCATGTGCACATGGCCGACATCACCGGGCTGCCCGGCCTGCCCCTGCCCCGCTGGCCCGACCTCGACGGCACCTACCCGCCCGGCCCCGGCCCGCAGGTCCGCGACCACGCGCAGTTGTTGCAACTCGTCGCGCTCGGCCGTGCTTGCGCGGTCTCACCGGAGTCGTGCCGATCTCAACTGCCCGGTGACCTCGCCGCCGTGCCCGTGCTGGATGCGCCGAAAGTCACCACCGTGATCGCCTGGCCGCCACACAGTCGGTCCAGAGCCGTCGCCGACCTTGTCCGGACCGCGACCCGTCTCCGGTAGTTCCAATGCGCCTGGCCCGGTTCCACCTCTCGTGTCCCGGCTCACGACCTGGGACTCAGCACACTGCCTGTCGTCAAGTGCGCTGGTTGACGTGCGGTTCTCCGGTCGGTTCAGTGCGACAGCTGCCGCTGGATCAGTGAGATGTCTGACGGCCCGTTGTTGTTCAGCACGCAAGTTGTGGCCGGCCCCGACTCTTGTGACGTCTTGTGGCGCCGGTCGGCCTTCGGGCCCAGCTCATCCCGGGAGCGAGGACGCCTCACCGATCGCGGCGAGCAGTTCGAAAGGCAGCTCCCGGTCCGCCTGACCGATGGCCAGCGCGAGCCATCGACAAGAGGACGGCAGCTGCACACTGGTGCGCGGTCCGCGCGTCGTGCTTCTGTCTCCACTGTACCCCCGGGGGTATTTTTCGGGTCGCCGCTCCGCGACGCCCGTAGGCCGGTGCCCGTCGATCCGCACGGGATTTCGGCACGCCCGGACTATTGTCAGGAAACTTTACTTTTCACTAGGCTCTCGGCGGCGGCTTGGCGCGGCGCCCGCTCGATCGGGGCGTGACGCGCTCAGCGAGAGCTCTGACCCGGCCGCCGCGGTGGTGAGGGAACCACCGCTCGACCGGCGGGGATCGCGTGCGGGCCCCGCCGGAGTCCAGCTCTCGCCGTCGTTCTAGGTCAGGGAGTTCAGGGATGCGTCCCCAAGTCTCGGTAAGGCCTGTTCACATCGGAGTGTTCGCCGCGGTGCTCGTGCTGGTCGGCGGACTGTTGCTCGGCTGGTCCGGGCGGGCGGGAGCGGCGGCCGATCCGCTGCTCTCGCGGGGCAAGGCCGCCACGGCCTCGTCCACGGAGGGCTCGTCCTACGCGGCGGGCAAGGCGTTCGACGGGAACACCGGTACCCGGTGGGCGAGCGCGGAGGGGAAGGACCCGCAGTGGCTGCGGGTCGACCTCGGGGCGAACGCCACCGTCTCGCGGATCAAGCTCTCCTGGGAGGCCGCGTACGCGAAGGCGTACCGGCTGGAGGTGTCGGCGGACGGGGCGACCTGGACCACCGTCGCCGAGGAGAAGGCCGGCAACGGCGGCACGGACGACTGGACCGGGCTGACCGGCAAGGGCCGGTACGTCCGGATGTACGGTACGGCCCGCGGCACGTCCTACGGGTACTCGCTGGTCGAGATGGAGGTCTACGGGGTCACGGACACCACGCCCTCGCCGACCGCCACGCCGTCGCCGACCGGGACCGCCCCGGGCGGGGCGTTCACCGTCGTCGCGGCCGGTGACATCGCGGCGCAGTGCACCGCCTCGGACAGCGCCTGCGCGCACCCGAAGACCGCCGCCCTCGCCCAGAAGATCGACCCGAAGTTCTATCTGACGATGGGTGACAACCAGTACGACGACGCCCGGCTGTCGGACTTCCGCGCCTACTACGACAAGAGCTGGGGCGCGTTCAAGGCGAAGACCCACCCCGTCGCCGGCAACCACGAGACCTACGACCCGGCCGGCTCGCTCTCCGGGTACAAGGCGTACTTCGGCAGCATCGCCTACCCGCAGGGCAAGAGCTGGTACAGCTTCGACGAGGGGAACTGGCACTTCGTCGCCCTCGACTCCAACGCCTTCGACCAGAGCGCCCAGATCGACTGGCTCAAGGCCGACCTCGCGGCCAACACCCGCAAGTGCGTCGCCGCCTACTGGCACCACCCGCTGTACTCCTCCGGCGGCCACGGCAACGACCCGGTCTCCCGGCCGGTGTGGCGGATCCTCTACGACGCCCGGGCGGACCTGGTGCTCAACGGGCACGACCACCACTACGAGCGGTTCGCCCCGCAGGACCCGGACGGGAAGGCCACCGCCGACGGGATCGTCGAGATCGTCGGCGGGATGGGCGGCGCCGAGCCGTACCCGATCGAGCAGGTCCAGCCGAACAGTCAGAAGCGGATCAGCGGCGACTACGGCGTGCTGAAGCTGGACTTCACCGACTCCGGGTACGGCTGGAGCTTCGTCGGGACGGACGGCAAGGCCAAGGACACCAGCCCGACCTACAGCTGCCACTGATGATGTACCTGGCCACCACGGGCCGTCGTCCGGACGCGCCGCGCCGCCCCGCCGGGGTGGGGCGGCGCGTCCCGGGCACGGTCGTCGCGCTCGGCGCGGTCAGCCTGGTCACGGACGTCTCCTCGGAGATGGTCACCGCCGTGCTGCCGCTCTACCTGGTCCTGGGCCTCGGCCTCTCACCCCTCCAGTTCGGCTTCCTCGACGGACTGTTCAACGGAGCCACGGCACTGGTCCGGCTCCTCGGCGGGCGGCTCGCCGATCGCGGCGCCGGTCGGCACCGGACCGTCGCGGGGGCGGGCTACCTGCTGTCGGCGCTCTCCCGGCTGGGCCTGCTGATGGCCGGCGGGGCCGCCGGCGGGATCGCCGCCGCGCTGGCCGCGGATCGGCTCGGCAAGGGCGTGCGCACCGCACCCCGGGACGCGATGATCACGCTCAGCGCACCGCCGGAGGCCCTCGGCCGGGCGTTCGGCGTGCACCGGGCGATGGACACGACCGGGGCGCTGCTCGGCCCGCTGGTCGCCTTCGTGGTGCTGTGGGCGACCGCGGACGCGTACGACGCGGTGTTCGTGGTCAGCTTCGCCACCGGCCTGCTCGGTGTCGTGGTGCTGGGCCTCTTCGTCCCGGCCGACCCGTCGGCACCGCCGCCGCGGGCCGCATCGACCCGCCCGGTCCCGTCCGCTGCCCCGACCGCTGACGGGTCCGCTGCCCCGTCCGCTGCCCCGTCCGCTGCCCCGGCCGCGGGGCCGAACGCCGCACCCGGCCCGGCCGGCACGGCAGCCCGGTCGACTGCCGACCCCGCCTTCCGGCGGGTGGTCGCGGCCGCCGCGCTGCTGGGCGCCGCGACCGTCGGCGACTCCTTCCTCTACCTCCTGCTCCAGCGCGGCCTCGACCTGTCGGCCGCGCTCTTCCCCCTGCTGCCGCTCGGCGCGGCGGCCTGCTACCTGCTGCTGGCCGTCCCCGCCGGGCGGATCGCGGACCGCGCCGGACGGCGGATCCCGTTCCTGCTCGGCCACGGCGCGCTGCTCGCCGCCTACCTGACGCTCCTGGTCCCGTCGGGCCTGCCGACCGCCGTGCTGGTCCTGGTCCTCCTCGGCGTCTTCTACGCCGCCACCGACGGCGTGCTGATGGCGCTGGCCGCGCCCGCGCTCCCGGCCGCCGGCCGGGCGAGCGGCCTCGCCGTCCTGCAGACCGGACAGGCCCTGGCCCGTCTGGTCGGCGCGGCCGGGTTCGGCGCGGCCTGGACGTGGTGGGGGCCGCGCCCGGCCCTCGTCGCGGCCGCCCTCGCCCTGGCCGCCGCGCTCACCGCCGCCTGGCGGATCCTCCCGGGAAGGAAAGCGCGCCGATGAAGTCGCGAACGCTCCTGCTGGTCCTCGCCGCCCTCGTCCTCCTGGGCGGCTCCCTCGGCTACGTGATGCACGCCCGCCAACGGGACGGCGGACCGCAACCCGTCGCCGCGGACGTCTCGTTCACGCTCGACCAGCCCGGTCTCTACTACCGCGACACCGCCACCGGCCGCGTCGCCCGCAGCCCGGGCGGCGAGCCCGGCGGCCCGTCCTGCGCCCGCTTCTACGTCGCGGGGGACCGCGCCCTGTGCCTGCGCGCCCTGCCGGGCACCCCCGCCCGGACCCAGGCCGTGGTCTACGACCGGCGGTTCACCGAGCTCCGGTCGGTGATCGTCCCCGGGATCCCCAACCGGGCCCGGGTCTCGCCCTCCGGCCAGGTGCTCTCCTGGACCACCTTCGCCGTCGGCGACTCCTATGCGGCGGACCGCTTCTCCACCCGCACCTCGATCCTCGACCTGCGCACCGGCTACCTGATCAAGTCCGTCGAGGAGATCCCGCTGACGATCGGCGGCACCCGTTACCACGCCGCCGACGTCAACTACTGGGGCGTCAACTTCGCCGCCGACGACAACCGCTTCTACGCCACCGTCTCCACCGCCGGCCGCACCCACCTCGTCGAGGGCGACCTCAAGGCCTGGTCGGCCCGCACCCTGCGGGAGAACGTGGAATGCCCCTCGCTCTCCCCGGACGGCACCCGGATCGCCTTCAAGAAGAAGGTCTCCGCCGATCCCGCCGCGCCCTGGCGCCTCCACGTCCTCGACCTGGCCGACCTCCACGAACACCCGCTGGCCGAGACCCGCAGTGTCGACGACCAGGCCGCCTGGCTCGACGACGCCACCCTCGCCTACGCCCTCCCGGCCCGGGCGGGCCAGGCCCCCGACGTCTGGGCCACCCCCGCCGACGGCACCGGCACGCCCCGCCTCCTCCTCCCCGGTGCCTCCTCCCCGGTCACCGTCCCGCCCCCGCCGGCCTGACGCCCGCCGGCCCGCCGCCTGCCGCACCGGCCCGGGACGGTGGGCCGCGCCGCCCCCGCCGGCCCCACCCTGCGCGACCACCTCGCCCTGCCCGTTCTTTGGGCGGCGCTGAACGTTCACGGCCCGTCCGGAGCGCCGGACGGGCCGTGAACGGAAGGGCGGTCGACCGGGGACGGCGCCGGGCCGGGGCGAAGGCCACGGCACCGGCGCCGACCGGCGGTCCGTCCCGGGTTGCTCACCGGTTCGCGGTGGGCGCCTCCTTGCCCGACACGACCTCATTGCCGAATACGCCGACGCCGGAGACGGAGTGGGAGCCGGTGTCGGCGAAGGCCGGGGCGGCCGTCGCGGCGCCGCCCGCGACCAGTGCCGCGGTGAGCGCGACCGTCGGGGCGAGGCGACGGGCCTGGTTCAGGAAACGGCTGTTCTTGCGCATGCGAATTCCCCCTTTTGGTGACCGAGTGATGCGCGGCCGGTTCCGGCTTCCGGCCGCTCACTCATCAGACGTGCGGGGGGTGTGGAGGTTGCAGGTGGACCCGGAATTCTTTCGGGATCCGCTCCCTCGCCTCCTCCCGCACTGCCTGGAGCGCCGCGACCAGCGCACCGCGCCGAGCGCGATCGCCGCCACTAGTTGACCAAGCCGTAGCCGATTCCGTGAGACATCAGCCGCTCCCCGCCGCTGGCGGACGGGCCTCCAACGGGGGGATGGACGCACGAGAGCTGACTCGTATGGCAGGGTTCATGGAAGTGAGTACTCCGGTGGCAGGGACGGTCGGGGCCGGGGAAGGCCGAGGTCGACGACGGGCCGGCGGCTGCGGCGGCTGGCTTCGTCTCTCTTGCCGCGCAGGAGGGTGAGGGTGAGGTCGATACCTTCGATCTCACCGATCCAGCCTTCGGCTTCAGCGCGCTGACGCCGGTCGAGGAGGTCGTGCTCAAGCTCGTTCAGGCGAGGCAGCATTCAAGCCCTCGGCGGAGGCCATCTCCGAGGTGACAAGCCTGCTGGCTCCCAAAGACGCCCGACGCTGACCGATCCGCCCGCCGCCGAGGCCGCCACCCGGCTCGTCACTGAAGCCGGCGGAACTTGGAACCGATACGCGCTCGGAGACCACACGCGGTGACAAGGCAACCGCCATTCCCGAAGGCTCGAAGATCGCGTTCGAGTCACGACGCCGATGTTCAGGAAGGTTCACCTGAACCGAGGCGAACACCAATGGACTTAACCGACAGCTTGCCGATGCAACTCAAGGAGGTGGGCTGCATCGAGGGATAGCGCCCGGGCGAGCGCGGCAACCGTCGCCGCAGATGGCGCCGGCCTGCCTCGGGCGAATGCCGCATGTACGGTGGTTCGCCCCAGACCAGAGCGCGCCGCAAGCTGCGTCTTGGTCTGTCGAACCTGGTCCAGCCTGTCGGCCAGCAAGACTCGCAGCTCGGCCAATGCTTCCTCGTCAGGTACCCGAACGGGCTCTGGCTGCTGCACTGCAGGCGTGACCTCAACATCCACAGCCCTCGCGGGCCTACCGCCCCGCAAAGCGGCCAACTGTTCCTCGACGTCGCGTCGTAGCTTTTGCCACTCAGTGATGCCTTTCTCTCCCCGCGGGTGCCATGCGGAAACCATCGCGCACAGCGTGTTCATCGACGCCAATCGAGTCCCGTTGAGCGAGGCGTAGATCGCCGTCCGACTCGTTACCCACTTGCCGCTGGCCACCCTGTCGATGCTGATCTCCCGAGCCGCTTGGCTGCCTCCTGCTCGCGCTATGGCGCTCTCCTGCAGTTCGGAAAGCTGAATGGCGAACCTGCCCAGCGGGTGTGAGCGATCGATAGTGCGTCGCCGATTCGGCACGGCTCCCCCTCAACGAACGTCGGGCCAAATCCCGGGAAGTCCCACTTGGTCGCGCTTGGTTCCGGGCTTTGAACAGTCCGCTACCCAGCGTGCTGACATTGAAGCGGCCCGCCGGAAAGGCGTCCAACCAACACCGACGGGCCACTCAGGATCCAGCCTTCGAGAGGGGACCCAGATGCCCAACGCTACGCGCCCGCCAGCCACTGAGGCCAGGACCAGCATCGCCCTGCAGCTCATCGGGCAGGCCGTCCGTGGAGCCTTCACCGGCGCTTCCCGCGCCATCACCGAGCGGCTGATCAAGCTGCTCTCGGAGTAGTCATCACCTTCCCGGCTGCAGACTCTCGCCACGCAGCCGGGAAGGTTGCCGACCAACTGGCTGTTGCTGCTCGCTGAGACCATCACTCATCGTGGTTGCAGCGCTGACTTTATGGGTGGATACGCGACACCTCAACATGCGCGCCTACCAGTCTCAACCCCCGTGGTGGGGTCGGCCCGCGGCCCGGGCACGCCGTCGGCGCCTCGTCGGGGGCCACCAGGTGCTGCAGGACGTGGTCGGCGGCCGGGGACAGCCCCGCGGTCCCGCGCCCGATGAGTGTCCGGGCGGCCGGTCAGTTCCGGTCGGCGACGCCGGCCTCCAGGACGGAGACCACGGCGAACAGCGAGAAGCAGACGGCGCCGAGGCCGACCAGGACCCGGGCCGCGACCGTCACGTCCGGGTCGGCCGACTCGAACAGGAACGCCGACATGAACAGGCACAGCAGTGTGGTGCCGACCGGGACCAGCGGGGCGCGGCCGGCCGGCGGCGCGGCACGGCGCCAGCCGAGGGCGAGCAGCAGCACCGCGCTCAGCACTGTCCAGCACAGCAGACCCAGCCCGATCTGCACGTACCCGGTGGCCAGTTGACCGGGCCGGGGGTCCAGGGCGACGACGACCAGGCCCCCGGTGATGTCCATGGCGCCGAGCACGGCGGCCGGGACGAGCCACCAGACCCGCTCCCGCCGGGTGTACGTGTTCCGGATCTGCCGCAGCAGGGTGATCACCAGCCCGATCAGGGCGGTGCAGACGATCGCCTGGTCGACCACCACGTGCCCGGCCGTGAAGCGCCCGTCCGAGTCCCCGCCGCCCCCGTTGGCCAGCATGACGATCGCCCACGCCCAGGCGGCGGCGGCCGCAAGGACCGGGACCGCCACCAGCGCCCGGGCCGCGGACCGGCCGAACGGCGCGGGCGAGCGCGGCGGGGAACCCTCCGGCAGGACGGCGTTCTGCCCGATCAGCGTGAAGCGGGTGGCGACCGCGGCCACCGACGAGACGCACACGCAGACCAGGCCGATGCCGAGGACCACGCTGCCGGCCACGAAGTCGGCCACCGGCCGGTGGCTCTCCGCCAGCAGGCCCAGCCCGTAGCCGACGGCGGCCCCGGCGACCGCGAAGCCGAACGCCGGGTAGCCGATCCGGTCCAACGCGCCGAAACGGCCGATCAGTTGCCGCACGACGGTCGCCGCGACGGCGAACAGGCAGAGACAGACGGCGGCCAGGAAGACCAGCGTCAGGCCCGCGACCCGGGCGCTCGGCCCGGTGGAGTGCGCGAGGACGTAGCCGCCGAGCGCGGCCGACACCGCGCCCATGAGCAGCGGAATCGCCCGGAGCAGCACGCTCATTCCGTGGTTCACCAGGTCTCCTCGTTCCCTCGCGCTCGCCGGTTCCGGGCGGCAGTCAGTGTTCAGCCCGCCGGGTCTCCGGCCGGGACCCCGGCGGCGAGTGTCCACGGATTTCGTCCGATCGGCTCACGGCGACACCCGCCGTGCGGGACCCCGGCAGTGGCCTTGTGAGTGGGTGGGGTGGTGTCAGTCGGATGGTCAGCAGCGTGGTCATCGAGGGGAAGGAGCCGCTGAGCTCGGCTTCTTCTTGAAGAGGGCCGTGGATTTCCGCTGCTACGGGGTGACCAATCTGCTGTCATGACCGCTGATTGTGCCTAGCACACCAGGATCGGCGGTCCACCGGTTCGTCTCCGGCGCCTGCGGCCGTGGTCCGTCCCGGCGCCGCCCGTCCTGGCTCTCCAGGGCCTTTCCGGGGCTGTCCCTGTCCCGGGGTCCCCGGCTCCGCGCGGGGCGGCTTCGACGGGCCCGCAAGCCTCTCTGGACTCCTTCGCCCGCCCCGTGCTCCGCGAACCGCCGTCTCGTTGGTCCGGGCATGAGTGACGATTGCGGGTTCGACGGGGTGCGGGTGCACCCGGAGCTGGGTGCCGGCCCGCTGGGCTGCGCCGAGTGCGCGAAGGTGCTGCGGATGTTCCAGATCCTGGCCGGGCCCGGGGTGCTGGCCGCGCCGGGTGCCTGCCCGTCCTGCGGCACGCTCACGAGCGACGCGCATCAATCTGCGCTACACCCTTCATGACCAACCCGTTCCCAGCGCCCGCGCCCCCGGCCCGCACGGTCAGATGTTCGACGACAGTCACACGGCAGGAGCGCCGGACATAACTGCCTACTACCAGGCCACCACCCCTGCACGTCTTGTCGTCACGGGAGCACCGGGAGCGGGCAAGACCGTCCTCGCCCTGGAATTGCTGCTGGGGCTCATCGAGCATCGCGGCGACACCGACCCGGTGCCCGTGCGGATGTCCCTGGCTGCCTGGGACACCGACATTCCGCTGGAAGCCTTCCTGATCGCCCATCTCGTCCAGAACCTGGACTGGCCCCGGGACCGTGCGGCACAGCTGGTCGAGCACGGCCTGGTCCTGCCGATCCTGGACGGCCTGGACGAGATGGACTCCGGCTTGACCGGGACTGTCGGCCAGCCCGTCCGCGAAGCCGGCGGTCGACCCTCATCCGACCCACACCCCCCACGCGCCCGCGCCGCCCTCGCCGCGTTGAACGCATACGGCCGCGGCCGAACCGCAGGACCACTGGTGCTCACCTGCCGCACCACCCACTACGAAGCCCTCGCTCTCCATCCGCCGAAGCGCCGGTACACGTCCGATGACACACGCCGTTGGTTGACCAGCATCGCCCGCAGCCTCCAACGCCCCGATCCGACATCGGAAACACCGGCGGTGGAGCCACTTGCCGAGCCGCGTACCGAGATCCACATCCACGAGCTGTGGGTCATCGTTGAAGATCGCGTGATCCAATGGGAGTTTCTCCTTCTCGTACCGATGCCGCTTTTCCTCGGGGGTCTGTACGTGCAGGGCTCCCCCTTCCCGTTCCAGACTCTCCTCCTCGCCCTCTGGGGTACCACCACGGGCTTTGTCGCCTGGGGAAACGAGCACCTGCCTCGCCGCCTGAATTGGTCGGCCCTGGAAGTCCCCGAGTTTCGTCAAAATATTGTCGACACGTGCAAGGGGGCGCTTGCCGCATCGATCGGGATCGGCATCGTGACCGGCGTCATCGTTGGTCTCTCGGCTGAGGCCAAGGTCGGAGTCACGACCGGAATCGTGGTCGGACTCATGGGTGTCCTGCTTGGGCTCCTGTCCTCACTCCTCGGCGAACTTGAGGGTCCACCGGCCACTGTCGCCGGCCCGGGAGCCGTCCTCCGGTCGGACATCCTCTACAGGATCACCGTCGGGTTCGTGTGTGCGCTGCTGGCCGGGCTTGCCTTCGGGTCTCTGTTCGGACTCGTCGACGGATTCGCGGCCGGACTCCTCTGGGGGTCCCTTTTCGGACTGACCATCTTCGTCATGAGCGTGGCAACGAGCGCGTACGGGCGATATTTCATATTTCTTTTGTCCCTGCGCCTTTACATGCGGCGCGCTCTGCCATTCCGTCTCAACGCCTTCCTTGCATGGTCCTACGACGCGGGGCTGATCCGACTGTCCGGCAATGCCTACCAATTTCGCCATCGTGAATTTCAGCGCTGGCTCACCTCCCACCCATTTCGTGAGTAGGGCCAGGAACTGATGCGGCAGGTACCACTTCGCTGCTGTCCGCCGTGTCGTTGAAGCGGTGCGCGACCTTCGGGTCACCGGCCCACGAGCGAAGGTCGAGGTCGGGCCGCTGTTCTTGTGGCGGCCGGATCCGAAGGACCGCCCGGCCCGCGGCAGGTACGAGAAGGTGCCCAAGGCGGAGTTCCTGGTGATCGACGGGCAGACGCGGCTCACCGCGTTGCTGGCCGGGCTGGGTGAGCGGCCGCCCCGGTGGGGCGAGACCAGGTGGTACCGCATCGGCGGTCCCGATCTGGAGATCGGTCCGCCCAGACCCGCTGGCGAGCCGTGAATGCGCCCCACCTCGTCGCTCTCGTCCGAGCCGGAGCCCACTTCGAACGCGGCTACCTCGTGGAACGGCCGAACACGACCGCAGCATGAATCATGAACAGGGTGGCGGACCTGCCTCGAAGTTCGAGATCATCCGATCATGTCGGATGACACGCCAGGACAGGACCTCCCAGCCGGCGTCGGGTTACGGCCGTATCGGGGCGACGAGGACCACGGCCCCATGGCCGCGGTGCGGCTGGGATGCGTCGAACGGGACCGGGTCGACACCCGTTCGGTTGTGGAAGGGCTCCCGACAGCGGCCGAGATCGCCGAGGCCTCTGCCAAGCTGGACGAGCCGTCCAAGAACCAGGTCCTGGTGGTACGCGACGGGAGCGTCGTCGGCTACTCGACGATCCGGTGGTGGCAGGAGCGGGACGATACGTGGCTTTACCTGCACCGCGGTTACCTCTTGCCCGAGCATCGCGACCAGGGCATCGGGTCAGCCATGCTGAGCTGGGCCGAAGAGCGGATCGGCCAGCTCATCGAAGACCATGGCACGGCTCGGACTGCAGTGATCGGTGCGAACGCCATGGTCTCCGAGCAGGACGCCACGGCGCTTCTGCTCGCAGCCGGCTACCGACGTGTCTTCAGTCTGGTCGAGCTGGAGCTGGGCAATCTGCGGCAGTTGCCCGAACGAGGCAGCGAATGCCCGGCCGGGATACGGACGGGGCCGATCGGGACCAGCCACTACCGCGCGGCCTGGAGGACGGTCGTCGATTCCTATGCGGAAACCGGTTTCACTCAGAAATGGACCTTCCAGGACTTTGTCGACACCGCCGACCCGGCATGCTGGAGGGCTGCCTGGAGGGGGCAGGAGATGCTCGGCGTGGCCCTCTGCTCCATCCGCAGCCACGACCACACCGTGGGCGAGGTGGAGGAGCTGAGCGTCCGAACGGACCAGCGACGCCTCGGAATCGGCCGGATCCTGCTGCTGGAAGGGCTGCGAAGCCTTCGCGAGCAGGGTGCGACGACGGCCAGGCTGTACACGGGCACAGCAAATCCCCACCGGTCCTACGATCTTTACGAGAGCGTGGGGTTCCGGAGACAGAACGAGTATGTCCGCTACCGCAAGCCGCTCGCTTGATCGACCAGCCATTGGACCGTCCGGTCGATCCACAGAATTTGACAATTGCCCGGTCAGTCGCACGTGGCGAGCAACCCTTCGATGGCGGTGCGGATGGCTTCGTCCTGGGTGAAACCCCGCCAGCCGCCGCTGCTACGAAGAGGCCACCCCGTACTGCGACCGCGGGTTTGAGGTCGTGGGCGACATCGAGAAGCGGTACATCGCGATGGGCGGCCCCGAAGGATCACTCGGCTGCCCGCTCACGCAGGAGTTGGTCAACCCCGACGGGGTTGGCCGCCGGACGCAGTTTCAGAACGGGACCATCTACTGGTCTCCTGGCAGCGGTGCGTGGCCTGTCTGGGGGGACATCGGCGACTACTGGTGCAGCCAGGGGTGCGAGGCAGGGTGGATGCGCTACCCGACGTCCTACGAGTACGCCGTCGGCAACGAGACCCGGCAGAACTTCCAGTGTTCCGTCGTCCACTGGCAGGCTGTGCCGGGCAACGCCACCAAGACCTGGAGCGACGGCGACAAATGCGTTTGACGTCCAGAGCGCGTCCGTTCGGGGCATGCCGCCGAATAGGGCCGTGCGCCGTCGAACACCGAGCCCGCGTCCGCAGTCCCCGACTTGACGCCTTCGCACCGTGAGGTCTCTGGAGGTCACAGCGCGGAGAAGCCGAACCTGGACGCCACCGGCTCGAGCGGGGTGTAGTAACCGGTGGAGAAGCAGGTCGTCGGGGTTGACGTGCCGTCGCACGGGATTTTGGTGTCGGTGTTTCCGGCGATGATGACGCCGACCGGTGCCATGGCATCGCCCTGCGGGTTGGCCACGGCCGGTCCCCCGCTGTCGCCCTGGGCGACGGCGATGCCCCCGCTGCGGGACCTGACCTCGGTCGCGGCGGTGCGCCCGGACGGTGAGTGGACGCCGACGCGGGTGACCTCCAGCTCGCAGTGGAAGCCGGACACGGCACCGCTGAAGCAGGCGGACTGGCCCGGGTCCAGGCGAGCCGGTCCGTACAGCGGGCGGGAGTCGCCGCTGTTCCAGGAGCCGCTGTAGAAGCGGGCCGCGGCGCCCTTGTCGGTCGTGACGACGGCGACGTCCAGGCCGCTGTCGTAGGCGGTGACCTCCCCGACGACGCGCTGCCCGTTGTAGACGTTCCCGCCGGTCCGGCAGTGCGCGGCGGTCACCAGGACGCGTTTGTTGCTGACCCAGCCGGGGATTCCGGTGGAGCAGCGGGAGTTGTCGGCAAGGGTGAGGTCGGTTCCGGCGTACCAGGGCGGGGCGTCACTGGTACGGCTGCCCTGGGTGGGTGTTTCGGGGGAGCCGGTGCGGGTGTGGACGGGAATGCCGGCGAAGTGTTCGGCCCGGGCTTCGTAGTCGCGGGTCGGGGCGTTGGCCGGCGCGATGCGCCGGGTGGTCCTCGGCCGGTAGGTGAGCAGGAGGCCGCTGCCGTCGTTGGCGGGCGAAACGGACGACCACTCCGATGGGTCCTCGCCGACAGCGGAGACGAACCTGTCGACGGCCCGGTCCATCTCGGAACGCGAGTAGGCGGCCGACCGGTAGCGGACGTCGTAGTCGGGGCTCACCGGGCCGGCGGGCTCGTGACGGGCCTGTTCACGGGTGCGTGCGCGCCAGGCGTCCACGGCCTCGGTGATCACGGCAGGGACCGTGCCCTTCCAGTACAGGTCAAGGTAGTGCTCGTCACCGTGGAACACGATCGAGGCGAAGCCGTCACCGGGCACCTGGCCCGTGTCGACCAGCCGGTGAACCTCGTCCGCGACCGGCCTCAAGTGCTTTTCGTGGTACTCGCGGCTCAGCAGCACCGTCGGAGCCATGCGGGTCTCCTCGGCATCACCCTCAGCCGTCCTCGCAACAGCGACCGATGCTGCGCCCAGAAGCAGGATGGCTGCCGAGTAGAGGAGTTTTGATCGGCGCATGGGGACACCATAGGGTGACCGCACTGCTCACTCAGAGTTATCGGATCGTATGCGTAGACCCATGGGTGAGGGGCCGGCCGTTGCTACGGTGCGGCGGTGGCCAAGGTGTTGTCGACCAGGACCTCGGGCGCGGGGTCCGCGGCGGAGCGCGCGTGGCGGTGGCCGCGTCCAGCAGCGCGGCGGAGAGCAGCAGCGCGGCTCGGCTGACGGTGTCGGCGGGATCGGGGCCGAGGTCGAGCGGCGCCCACTCGCTGCGGCGGCGCTCGGCGTGCCGGCGCACCAGCCGGTCGAGCCGCCGCCTCGTGCGGGACTTCGAACGGTCCACCAGCAGCGCGGAGGCGATGGTCTACTGGTCGGCGGCGCAGCTCATGACCCGCCGCCTTGCCCGGCCACGGCCTTCGCGAGCGTGAACCGGCCCGGTGCCGGCTCGGCCAGCCACCCTCGCACTGTCAGCCGCTTCGCCTTCGACCGCAACGCCTCGATCTTCGCGGCCACCGGGTCCAGGCCGAAGCAGGCAGCCATCTCCTGGCACGTCGGCGGCCCCTGGCCGAGACGGTTCCGCTGCGCGAGCAGCTGCAGGAAGCGCCCGTGGGTTCGGGGCGGGATGCTCATCAGCGTGCCGCGGCCGGGTTGACGGCCAGGTGGCTGATCGCTGGCTCGGAGGAGGACGACGAGTCCTGTTCAGCTTCTTGCCTTCTGCAGTCGCCGACCGGGGCCGGAGGATCGCGGACGTTCGACAAGATTCTCGACGGCGTCCAGCTCGTCGGTGCACAGCTGGGCGATGGTCTGTTCGGCGGCGTTGGAGAGGGAGACGTGCAGCGGCGCCGGCTGCTGCTGGTCGACCGGATCATTCGCCGGTCACCGCCGGCGGCGTGCACTCGGGCAAGGACCTCGCTGGCCGGATCCACTTCTGCTCGTCCGGGTCGGAGAGGTCAGACCGCCGCCAGTCGCGAACGGACTCCGGCCCGGCGACGGCCCGGTCTCGCCGGGAGGCTGGCGGATCGGTGCCCTGGTCGACCGGTAGCCGGCACACGCCGGACTGGGCGGGAACGGGGCATCCGGATGTCCATCACCACGACGTCGGGGCGCGGCAGGCGGGCGGCGGTGATGGCCTGTTCCCCGTTCTCGGCCTCGCCCACCACTTCGAAGGATGGGTCGGGGGAGAGGATCAGGGACAGGCCGCGCCGCACCAGCGGCTGGTCGTCCGCGATGAGAATCCGGATGCCCGGTGCCACCGCGCCCACCGGGCGGCCGTCGTTCGACCTCACCGGGCCGTCGCCGTTCCGTGTTGGACGGCCGCGTCGGCCGTCTCCTCCGGGGCCAGTGGCAGGTCGGCCAGGACAGCGAAGCCGCCCTCCGGCCGTGGTCCGGTCCGCAGGGTGCCGCCGTGCAGGGCGACGCGCTCGCGCATGCCGATCAGGCCGTACCCGCTCCGGCCGCCGGCCGGCACCGCCTCCTGCGGTGCGGCGCCGCCCGTGCCCGCCGTATTCCCGTCGTCGCGCACCTCGACGGTGACCCGGTCCGGACCGTACGTCAGGGTGACGGTCGCGCGGGCGGGCCCGGCGTGCTTTCGGGCGTTGGTGAGGCCCTCCTGAACGATCCGGAACACGGTCAGGCCAACGGCGGGCGGCAGCGGGCGGTGCGCCCCGCGGACGCCGAAGTCGGTCGGCAGGCCGGCCACCTGGGACTCGTTCACAAGCCGGCCGAGGTCCTCGGCCCCGGGCTGGGGCGAGGGCGGGGCGGTGTCCGGTTCGTCGCCGGCCCGCAGGACGTTCAGGAGCTGGCGCATCTCCCGCAGGGCCAGTCGCCCGGAGGACTCCAGGGTGACCAGGGCGTCCCGGACCACCTCCGGGTGGGCGAGGTTGGCCCGGGCACCGCCGGCCATCAGCTGCATGGTGGTGATGTGGTGCGCCACGATGTCGTGCAACTCCCGTGCGATGCGGCGGCGTTCGTCGGCCACCGCGCGGTCGGCCAGCAGTTTGCGGTGGGCCGCGACCTCCCGCTGCCAGCGCGCCACGGCGAGGCCGGCACCGACCACGAGCAGAGTGGAGCAGGAGGTGCCGGCGAGCGCCTGCCAGGAGGGGACGCGCAGGTGGCTCTGGCTCAGCGTGGTCAGCACCGTCGTCGCCGCCGCGGCGGCCGCCGTCACCGGGGCGGGGCGGGCCCGGGCGACCGAGTACAGGCTGACCATCAAGGCGGCGCCGAAGTGGGTGCTCGCCGGTGTGGACAGGTCGATCGTGGCCTCGACGGCCAGGACCACGGCGAGCGCCGGCACCGGGTGGCGGCGCCGAACGAGCAGCGGCAGGGCCGACAGCGCGACGAGGAGCAGGCCCGGCGGGGTCACCCGGCGTACCCCGTCCATCTCGCTGAAGAGCAGGTAGTTGAGCAGGTCGAGCGTGCAGACGCCGGCGGCCACCAGCGCGTCGGTGTGGGTCCACGGCGCGTCGTCGGTCTCCGGCGGCGCGTCCGTCACCCCGCCGGGCCGCGGGCTCCCGCTCGCCGGGTGTGCCGCGTGTGCCGCGTGTGCCGGGTCCGCCCCGAGTGCCGCGTCCATCGCGGGGCGCTGATCACCGCCCATGTCCGTTCCCCCTCCGTGCCCGGCCCGCGCCGCGCCTCACCGATGAGCCCCGATGAGCCCGATCAGGCCCTGTTCAGACCCTGAACAGGCTCTGAACAGGCCCGATGACCCCATTCTGGCATCGGCTCACCCCTCCCCGGCATGGTCCCCACGGCCGATCACGGGGGCCTGGACCAGGACCACAGTCCCGGGTCCGGGCCCGGCCTAGGAGCAGGGGCCCGGATCGTCCGTCGCAGGGACGTCCGCGGCCCACCCCGGGTGATGGTCTGGAACCCGGCCGGGAACCCCCGGAGCCGAGACCGATCTTGCGGACGCTCGTGTCCACTGCCGGAGGAAACCGTGATCCGCGCACTGACCGGATACTCCACCAGGAACCCGTGGAAGGTGATCGCCCTCTGGGTGGTGCTGGGAATCTCCCTGGCCCTGCTGAGCCCGGTGCTACTCGCCCGCGTCACCCAGTCCCAGTGCGGGGACTTCCTGCATACCGCCGCGGCAGCGGCAGGCGAACAGCACAGCGAGCGAGTGCTGCAGCGCTGCAGGCACCGGCGGGCGAAGTCGTAGGCGGCCACGGCACCGTCGTGGTTGCGGTGCTCCACCACCAGGCCAGCCTGCTCCATCACCTCGGAGGCGGGGAACGGTACGTCCGCGCCGGGCATCGCCGCCTTGCGCCCGCGCCCACGCCCGCGCCCGCAAGGGTGGCTCGGGGACGCCCGAACAACGCGGGAGCCGGCTGAGATTCCCGTTTCGGCGGTACAGGCACGGAGCCTCGGACATCATCGTCCCGTCACGAACCGAGGAGGATCAGGTTGGGCGGGCTACGGGAACGCGGTCAGGCGGCAGCGGTACGCCGGTGGGTACGGCTGCGCAGATGGCACCGACGCTCGAACCGGCAGGCAGTCGACAAGCAGATGGACAGCCTGCGTGAAGCGTGCGCACAGCTCGACCTCAACCCGGCCGCTGCGCACGCTACCCCGGCCGCTGTGCGCGCCTCCCAGCAGACCCTGAAGACCTTCCCCTACGGGTGGACGGTCCTCTCTGTTGTCCTGCTCTTCGCCGCCGTGCGGTTTTTTGAGCAGTTCTTACGCACAGCAGGAGACATCGCCGTCCGGCTCGGGCTCGGCCCGCCCACCGGAATGGGGCACGCAGGCGCCAATCGCCTCGGTCCCCTCTTCGACCCGAGCTCACCCGTGAACGGCCTCGGCATCATCCTGTCCTACGTCTACCTCATCGCGGTGGCAGTCGCGGTCGGACGGATGATGAGGCGCCACCAGCCCGAATTCCACTACGCCGTCACGCTCCTGGCCATCTCCGGCATCGAAGGGTGTGCCAAAGCCCGCGCTCAAGCGCCGTCGGAGCGGGCGTCATCGCTGCGGAGGCTAGACCAAGTCTGTCGCAACCTGGAGCGGGCCCTGTTGGAACTCCACCGCACCGCCCGCTCCATCCACCGCCGTTCACCGCGTCGGGCCTCGGTCAGGGAGCACTGCGCCCTGGTCGCGGGCGCACTGCGCGTCCGGCTGGCCCGGATCGATGCCGACCCCGACACCGGCCTGGTCGAGCTGGCCCGCATGCTGGCGCTGATCGGAGAGAACTTCGCCGCCGGACGGCTCGCCGCACTGCTGCCGGAAGCCGAACTGGAGGGCGTGACCCCGGTGTCGACCAGGCGCGCCTCCGTCGCCGAGACCGTCCGCCTCGCCCTCGCGATCGCCGCCGCAACGGCCTCGGCGGCGGCCGCCACCGTGTTGCTCCCCTCGACCGGGCTCCCCACGGCTGTGCACTCCACGGTGGTGTTCGGCTCCGCTGTGGTGGTCGGGATGCTGGTGGCCGGTCGGTCGCGGTTCGCGCGGATCGCCGAGTACCTGCCCGGCAAGTAGAAGACGTCCGGCGGTCAGTCAGCCCGGTCCCGGCAACAGGTCGCAAGCGACGCTTGGTTGTCCGGCCCGGCCGGTTGCGTCGCTATCCGAGGGGGTCCGGCACAGAAAGGGTCCGTCATGGGCAACAGCAGGTTCACGTTCGACAAAGGCTCGGCGCGGCGGCTGGCCAAGCAAGCTGCCCGGAAGCAGGTGACCGGCTACCAGCAGCTGTTCGACGAGTCCTCCCCGCGCCCGCGGGGATAGCTCTGAACCAGGGCGACCCAGGTGGTCGAGCCCTGAGTCGGCCCCGCGCTCGCGGGGGTCAGCCGTAGAAGAACGACAGGTAGGCGGCCTCGCCGTCGGGTGTCCGGGCCGCGTGCACGTTGATCCGGCAGGAGGAGCCGACTACCTCGCAGGTCCAGTCCCCGATCCGGCCGAAGGCCAGTGATCCGCCGCTGCACGTGCCCGGGGCGACGGTGATGCGGCGGGAGGCCCTGAACGGAGTCGTCCTGCCCGGGAAGGACATCGCTGTGCCTTCCCACTCGCTACCCGCCATCCCCGCCTCGCCACGCTTCGGCACCGTCCAGCAACTCGCGGACGCACTTGATGGGACGGTCGGCTTGCCGTGCACCTCGACCGGCGGGCCAAGCACCTCCCCGATCGTCCGGGCTGTGACCGGCCCGGCCGCGTCGCGCACGATCGTCGGCAGCCGTTGGTGATCCGCCGGCAGTGTGTCCGGACCGAGGTCGGCGGCACGGGCCGGGATCAGCGGCACCGACCGGCCGCCCACCCGGGCCTCCGGCGGCGCCGGCGCGAGCGACGGATACTCCCCGAAGCCCGATCCTGCTGCGACCCGGGGTGTGCCGGCGCATCAGGAACGCGGTGGACTCGTGGTCGCGATCGTTCTTCTGATCCTGCCCCTACCGTCCGCCTCTACCGTCTACGCGGCACGAGTCCGGTTTCGAAGGCGATGATCGCCAGCTGGACGCGGTCCCGAGCCTCGAGTTTGGCGAACAGACGCGCGACATGGGTCTTCGCGGTCGCCGCGCTGATCACCAGCCGTTCGGCGATCTCCGTGTTCGACAGTCCCTGTCCGACCAGTGCCAGCACCTCGCGCTCCCGGTCGGTGATCGCCGCGAGGGGAGTCGCATCCGCGGCGGGCCCGGCGTCCGGTTCGGGGGCCGCGGGGCCGGACGTTCCGGCGAAGTCCGCGATCAGCCGTCGGGTCACGCTCGGCGCGATCAGCGCGTCGCCCGCGGCCACCACGCGGATCGCTTCCAGGATCGCGTCCAGGGCCATGCTTTTGAGCAGGAATCCGCTGGCCCCGGCGCGCAGTGCGCCGTAGACGTACTCGTCGTGGTCGAAGGTCGTCAGCACCAGCACCTTGGGCGGGTCCGGCTCGGCGGTCGCCTGTCGGGTCGCCTCGATCCCGTCCATGCCCGGCATCCGGATGTCCATCACCACGACGTCCGGCCGCAGTTCACGCACCAGGCGCACCGCCTCGCGGCCGTCGCCGGCCTGGCCGACCACCTCCAGGTCGTCGGTGTCGCCGATCAGGATCCCGAGCCCGACCAGCATCAGCGGCTGGTCGTCGACCAGTAGCACTCGCACGCTCATGCCGGGAGCCTCGCCGTCACCCGGAATCCGCCCTCCGGACGCCGGCCGGCGCTGAACTGGCCGGACAGCAAGGTCACCCGCTCGCGCATGCCGAGCAGGCCGAAGCCGCTGCCGCCGGCCCCCGCCGCGAACCTCGGTCGGCCCGGCCCGCCGAGACCGTCGTCCCCGTCGTCCACCACCTCGATCCTCACTCCTTCCGGCTCGTAGCCGACCGCGACCCGGCAGGTCCGCGCCCCGGAGTGCCGCACCACGTTCGTCACCGACTCCTGGATGATCCGGAACGCCGACAGTTCGATCTCCGGCGGCAGTGGACGCCGCTCGCCCCGCCAGGTCACATGAACCCGCACCCCGGCGCCGGCCGTGCGTTCGGCGAGCTGCGGGACGTCGGCCAGGCTGCCGGCCGGCGCCAGCGGAGCGGCCTGCGGCATGGCGTCGTCGGGCTCGGCGCGGCGGAGCGCCCCGAGCATGCGCTGCAGTTCCAGCAGCGTCTCCCGGCTGGTGGTCTCGATGCCGGTCAGCGCCTGCCGCGTCTGCTCGGGCTTGGTCTCCACGACCCGCGCCGCCGCTCCCGACAGCACCGTGATGATCCCGATGCTGTGCGCGACGCTGTCGTGCAGCTCGCGGGCGATCCGCAGCCGCTCGGCCATGACGACGCGGGCCGCGGTCTGCTCCTTAAGGGCTTCGAGGTATTCACGGCGTTTGCGGTACACGCCCCCGAAGACCCAGGCGACCGCGAACCACAACGCGAACTGGCCGGCCCACTGGGACGCGTCGCCGACGGTCTGCTCGTGGACGTGGAGGTCGTTGAAGAACGCGGCCGCGACGGCCGCGACGGAGCCGACGGCGGCAGCCCTGGGCTGCCGGACGGCGAGGTACCCGCCCAGGCCGACGAGCAGGACGAACACGATCGAGGGCCGCGCGCCGAAGGCGTCGCCGAGGACCGCTTCGCCCAGGACCGCCGCGAAGACCGCCGCCGGCAGACGGCGCACCAGCAGAACCGGCAGGGCGAGCACGACGCAGAGACCGAGCATCTGGAAGGGATCGAGGTCGGGGAACCGGAACAGGCCCTCGTAGTGCGCCCAATCAGTGGGCAGCATCGTCAGGGCGAGAATCAGCGCGTACAAGCAGGCGGTGGCCAGCACCACGGCCTGTGACATCAGCCAGGTCACGCGTTTCGATGTCGAGAGACGCTGGAGAAGCTGTTCCATACGAAGATCGTATTCAGTGGCGTCGGCTCTGCGCGTCGCCCCGGGGATGTACGCCGGATACGCCCCCGGGCCGATGGCCTGGGAAGTGGTGACACCCGCCGGCCGACGCGGTGGATCGTGGTCCGTTCCTAGGTTCGTGGTCATGACGAATGCACCGATGATCGATCTTCGCGACACGACGAAGAAGTACGACGACGGCCCGCCCGCACTGGCCGGCGTCACCTTGTCCGTGGCGGCCGGTGAGTGCGTGGCGATCCTCGGCCATTCCGGCAGTGGCAAGTCCACGCTGCTGAACCTGATCGCGGGTCTGGACAAGCCTTCCAGCGGCACCGTGACCGTCGACGGCACCCGCGTCGACCAGCTCGGCGAGGCCGGTTCGGCGAAGTACCGCCGGGCCTCCATCGGCATGATCTTCCAGTTCTTCAACCTGCTGGACGACCTGACCGTGTTGGACAACGTCATGGTTCCGGCGCAGCTGGCCGGGATGGGCAAGGGCGAGGCGAAGCGGCGGGCCGTCGAGCTGCTCGACTCGCTGGGCATCGACCGGCATGTCAAGGCCTATCCGCAGCGGCTGTCCGGCGGGGAACGGCAGCGGGTGGCGGTGGCCAGGGCCCTGATGAACGAGCCGGCGCTGCTGCTGGCCGACGAGCCGACCGGCGCCCTGGACTCGAGCTCGGCCGAGGACGTGCGCGAGCTGCTGCTGGACCTGAACAGTGAGGGCCGGACCATCCTGCTGGTCACCCACGACGTGCAGTTGGCCGCGAGCACCGCGCGCCGCACGATCGAGTTGGTGGACGGGGCGGTCGAGCGGGACGTCGTCAACGACGGCAGCGGCGCCGGCCCGGCCGCCCGCACACCGCTGATCCGTCCGGCGGGAGAGGTCCGATGACACTGCGAAAGCCGCCGATGCCCCGGCGCCTCTTCGAGGTCGGTTTCCGGGCCGTGGCGTGCCCGCTGCCGGCGGTGAGCCGGTGAGCGCCCTGGGCAAGGTCGTACGTTCCGGCGTGGGCCGCCGTCGGGTCCAGTCCCTCGTCATGGCCCTGACGACGTTCGCCGCGGTGACGTCCTCAGTGCTCTCCCTCGGGCTGCTGACTGTCGTTCAGGCCCCGTTCGAGCACGCTTTCCGTGCGCGGAACGGGGCGCACCTGGCGGTCCAGTTCGACGGCTCGAAGGTCACGGCCGCGCAGGCCGCCGCCACCGCGCACGCCGCCGGCGTCACCGAGGCGGCCGGGCCGTACCCGGTCGCCGCCGCCCTGGACACGACGATCGGCACGGACTGCTCCGAGAAGGATCGGGCCGGTCACGACAACGGTCCGGTCACCGTCACCACCCGGCCCGACCTGGGCAGCACCTCCGGGATGGACCAGCTGGCGCTGACCCGGGGGCGCTGGCCGACGAGCCCGGACGAGATCGCCGTGCCGTGGCAGCACTACGCCACCGACTGCTTCGGCGATTCGGTGGTGTTCTCCTCCCTGCCGGGCAAGCCGTCGTTCAAGGTCGTCGGCTTCGCCGGCTCGGTGACCGACAGCGCGACCGGCTTCGCCACCGCCGACGGTTTCGCGCGGCTCACCGCTGCCGGTGCCACGTCCGACGAGCAGATGCTCTACCGGTTCGCCGAGGCCGGGAGCGCCGCAGACATCGCCACCGACAAGCAGGCGGTGGCCGCCGCCGCGCCGGCCGGCTCGGTCGAGGCCGGACAGTCGTACCTGACCGCGGAGCAGCAGGCGACCGGCAACGCCAAGGCCTACGTGCCGTTCCTGATCGCCTTCGGGATCCTCGGGCTGTTCATGTCGGTGCTGATCATCTCGATCGTGGTCAGCGGGGCGGTGGCCTCGGGAATCCGGCGCATCGGGATTCTGAAGTCGTTGGGCTTCACCCCGTCGCAGGTGGCCCGCGCCTACACCGCGCAGGCCGTGATCCCGGCGACATTCGGCCTGGTGCTCGGCACGGTTTTCGGCAACCTCCTGGCCGTGCCGATCCTGGACGGGGCCACCAAGCAGCTCGGCGCGGCCGGTGCGGCCGGTGCCACGATCCCGTTGTGGGTCAGCGCCGCGGTGCCGCTGGGCACCCTGCTGATCGTCGGCGTCACGGCTTTGATCCCGGCACTGCGGGCCGGCCGGATGCCGACGGTGCGGGCCCTGGTGGTCGGCCGCGCCCCCAAGGCCGGGGGCGGTCGGGCGGCGCAGCGTCTGGCCTCGCGGCTGCCGCTGCCCCGGGCCGTGTCGCTGGGGCTGGCCCAGCCGTTCGCCCGGCCGGCCCGGGCCGTACTGGTCGGTGCGGCGGTGCTGTTCGGCGTGGTGAGTGTCACGTTCGCGGTGGGGCTGGAGACCGGGTTCAACAAGTACCTGGACGCCAGTACCTCGGGCTTCAACGTCGCGTCGGAGTTCGTGGAACCCACGGCCGACGCGGGCGTGCCCTGGGGTCGCTACGGCCCCAACGACCCGCGCACCCCGCACCTGGACGCCGCCGGGGTGGCCGCCGCGCTCGCCGGGATCCCGGGCACGAAGGCCGCGTTCGGCTGGGGCGACAGCGGCGCGACCATGGTCGGCGCCCCGCCCGGCGGCGAACCGCCGAAGGTGTTCACGGTCACCGGCGACTTCTCCTGGACGCACCTGGAGCTGCTGTCCGGCCGCTGGTACTCGGCGCCCGGCGAGGCCGTGGTCGGCGACAAGCTGGCCTCGGCGGTGGGGATCCACGTCGGTGACGACGTCGCGGTGGTGCAGCAGAACAGGCAACTGTCGCTGAAGGTCGTCGGTATCAACTTCGACACCAACCAGGGCGACTACACGGTCATGACGGATGCGGCCACCTTCACCGCCGCCGGTCTGACCCCGCACATCGACCTGTTCAACGTCGAGCTGGCCGACAACGTCAACGGATCGGACTGGTCCACCTCGGCCGCCGCCGCGCTGACCCCGCTGAACGCCTCGGTCCGGCCGAGCTCGGGCGGGGGCAAGAACATCATTGTGATCACCATGGGCGCCCTGGTGGCCACGCTCACGCTGATGATGATCGCGGTCGCCGCGCTCGGGGTGCTGAGCACGGTGGTGCAGGACACCCGGGAACGGGTCCATGACCTGGGGATCCTCAAGGCCCTCGGGATGACGCCCAAGCAGACCGTCGCGATGGTGCTGACCTCGGTGTCCCTCACCGGCCTGATCGCCGGGCTGATCGGGGTCCCGCTCGGGGTCGCGGTGGAGAAGGCGACGCTGACCCCGATGGGGAACGCGATCGGCCGGCACCTGCCGCCGAGCGTGTCCCACACCTACACCGCCGGGCTGCTCGTCCCCCTGCTGGCCGGCGGGATCGTGATCGCCCTGCTCGGGGCGCTGCTGCCGGCCGGCCGGGCGGCCCGGTCGCGGACCGCCACCGCGCTGCGGACCGAGTAGGACCGAGGGCGTGGTGCCCTGCGGATGCGGGCCCCGTCCAGGGCGCCGCTGCCCTGTCGGGACGGTGGAGGCGTCGCCCCGCAGGATTCCCCGGGTCGTGATCCTCCCTGCGAAGCCGAGGGCACCGACGGCCCTCCTTCGCTGGACCCCGCCCGGTGAACGCCCCGGCGTCGTACCTCGGAGCCCGGACGGGCAGGGCCCGGCGCCAGGGCGTTCACCGGGCGTAGTCGACCTCGGGGAAGCCGGGGGAGGGACCGTCGAGCAGCCGCCCCCGGTCGCGGAGGTGGAGGTCGAAGAAGGCTCGCGGGTAGGCGCGTTGGAACGCCTGTGCCCGGTGCCCGGGAATCGTCCCGACCTCTTCCTCCAGATCGGGCGGTGACATGCCCCGGAGAGGGGCGATCAGCGGCAGGATCAGCACATCGTCGCCGAACGAGTGGTGCGCGGCTCCCCGTACGGTCAGGTGCAGGCGCCAGCCGCGCAGATGCGACCAGAACGCGCGCAGGGCGGGGTTGTTCTCCATGCCGCCCTTGCCCGGGGTGTCCACGACCAGGAACGGACGGTCGAGCCCGGCGTCCACCACCGGGCCCGCCGCGCCCCCGTCCAGGCTCATGCCCGCCGTGATCCGCCCGTCGGTGAGCATCGTCGCGGCGGTGGTGGCGCCGCCCAGGGAGTGGCCGAGCATCCCGACGCGCCGCAGGTCGAGCGCCCCGCGCAGGCCTGTGGGCAGCGGGGTGCGGCAGACGCCGGGGTGGCCACCCGAGCGGAGGACGGCGAGCCGGTCCAGGACGAACCGGATGTCGGCGGTACGGACCGCGAGGGCCTTGGCGTAGTCGCTGATCCCGCCCTGCGGATTCGTCTCGACGCGTCCACCGGGGAAGGCGACCGCCGCCGCGTCGTAGGTGTGGTCGACGGTGACCACCAGGAAGCCGTGACTGGCGAGGTCTTCCACGACGCCGGTGCCGAACGACCGTGACGCGTCGGCGCCGGGGGAGTAGAGAACGACGGGCAGGGGGCCCGGTGGGCCGCCGACGGGAGCGCCCTCGTGGCCGTGGGTGTCTCCCAGTCGCACCCGGCCGGGAGGCAGGCCGAGGAGGCTCAGGTACCGGTCGGCCGCCGCCGGAGGCATCCAGGGAACGGTGGGGCGGTCCGCGCGGCCGCGGGCGGGGTACCAGAGGCTGATCATCAGCTCACGGCAGGGGCGGGAGGGCACCCAGGGGTCCGGCCGCGCGGTGTCGGCCAGGTGCAGCGCGATCGTACCCAGCGGGTACGGTCCGTTCGGGGCGGGCAGCTGGAACCGCACGGGTTCCTCCCGCTTCGGCCGCGCGACGGCCACCGGCGCGAGCGGACCCGTGATCATGGCGGCGGCCAGTGCGGCGGACGAGGACAGCAGTGTTCTCCGATTCATGGCTCCACTGTCGCGTCCGACGGGCCCGGCGGCTTCGCCCCCGGGGAGGAACCCGGCGTCAGCCCAGGAGGGTAGGACGGGCATCGGCCGCGCGGATGAGTCAGCCCGCGAGATGACGTCCTCCGGGCTGACAGGCTCCGGGCCCCCGCTTGGATAGCGTGGCCGGCATGGGCGACGGGGAGTCACGGCCGCTGGTGGCCGGACGTCTGCGGGACGGACAGTGGCACGGCGTGGACACGGTCGCGGCCGTGCTCCTCGCCCTGGCGTTCGGCGCGAGCGAGACGCGCAGCGGTGGCTGGGGAGCGGGAGCGGTGGCGGCGGCGGTCTGGCTGCCGGTCGCGGTACGGCGCAGATGGTCCGTCCGGGTTCTGTACACGGTCCTGGCCGGAGCGGTCCTCGCCATGGTGTTCACCGGATGGGAGGAGTCCTGGGTCCCCGTCGGGGCCGCCCTGTACACGGTGGCGGCGCGGGAACCGCGGCGCCGGTCCGCGACGGCGCTCGGCTGCTCGCTGGGCGCCGTCGCGGTGGCCATGGCCCTCGTACCGCGACCGGTCCCGGCCTCCGGGGTCGCGTCGGGCGTCGTCTTCGCCTCCTTGATGATGACGCTGCCCTGGCTGGTGGGCACCGCGCTGAGAGAGCAGCGGTCGTACGCGGAACTCGCCGCCCGGCAGGCCGTGACGGACGAGCGCCTGCGGATCGCCCGCGAGCTCCACGACGTGGTGGCCCATCATCTGACTGTCATCGCGGTACGGGCCGAGGTGGCCCGTGCGGTGGCCTCCACCAACCCGCAGGAGGCCGAGCGGACCCTCGCACTGGTCGGGACAGCGGGCCGGACGGCGCTCACCGAGATGCGCCGCATGCTCGGCGTTCTGCGGTCACCCGGTGACGGAGCCGAGTCGGGGACCGCCCCCGGTCTGGCGGACCTGCCCGCGCTCGCGGACGGCGCAGGCCCACGCGTGGAGCTGTCCGTCGACCCGGATCCACCGCTCCCCCCGGGTGTGGAACTGGCGGTTTACCGGATCGTTCAGGAAGCCCTCACCAATGTCGTCAGGCACGCGGGATCGGCGGACTGCCGGGTGAACCTCTCCCGGACGGGTCCCGAGGCGGTCGAGATCGAGGTCGTCAACGACGCGCCGTCCCGGCTCCCGCCCCGTTTCCCGCCCCGGTTCCCGCCCGGGCGTCCTGGCGGCGGGCACGGACTCGTCGGGATGCGGGAGCGGGCGGCCATGTGCGGCGGGACCCTCTCCGCCGGCCCCCTGGCGACGGGTGGATTCCGGGTGCACGCGCGGCTGCCCTGCGGATCGGAGACAGCACGGTGAACCGGCCGGTCCGGGTTCTCATCGCCGATGACCAGGCGCTGTTGCGGACGGGCTTCCGCCTGCTCATCGAGAACGCGCCGGACCTCACCGTCGCGGGCGAGGCCGTCAGCGGCGAGCAGGCCGTCGAACTCGCCCTGCGGCTGCGGCCCGACGTCGTGCTGATGGACATCCGGATGCCGGGCACGGACGGTCTGGAGGCCACCCGGCGCATCTGCGCGGACCCGGACGCCGTCGGCACCCGGGTGCTGATCCTCACCACGTTCGACCTGGACGAGTACGTGTACGCGGCACTGCGCGGCGGAGCCAGCGGATTCATCCTGAAGGACATCCTCCCCGCCGACCTGCTGACAGCCGTGCGGGTGGTCGCCGCCGGCGACGCCCTGCTCGCGCCCGCGGTCACCCGCCGTCTGATCCGCGAGTTCGCCGGACGCCACGAGCCGCGCCCGCGACTCGCCCGGGAGCTGGCGGGCGTGACCCCACGGGAGCGGGAAGTGCTCCGATTGGTGGCCCGGGGACTGCCCAACCGCGTGATCGCCGAGCACCTGGGGCTGAGCGTCGCGACCGTCAAGACACATGTCCGGCGGCTGCTGGCCAAGCTCCACGCCCATGACCGGGCCCAGCTGGTCGTCATCGCCTATGAGACCGGCATGGTCACCGCGGGCGGGAACCTCCCGTCCACGGGCTGACGCCCACCGGCTGGGACGGTGCACCGCCTGAAGGGGACTGCCCCGGAGGTGGGTCGTGCCGACCCCGATCGGTCCCGGGGAGGTCTGCTCCGTGGTGTCGAGCGCGCAGTTCCAGCGCGGGCGGTTCTCGGGCCGTGCGAGGTGGGCGAAGAGCACGCCGACGGGCGCGTCGACGGTCAGGGTGTTCTCGAATCGCACGATTTCTCCTTCCCCGGCGCGGTGTCGGCCGGCCCCGCGCGGCTCCGTGTGCGGCGGTCCTCGGCGTCGGTGCGGCGCTCGACCGGTCCGGCCGCGACGACGCGTTCGACCAGCCGGCCGGGGTTGGTGCCGCTCTCGCGACGGCCCGGGCAGGGATCCGGGCACCGAATCGCCGCCACGCGGAACCTGGGAGCTGATCGGCATCAAAGCCTTCGATCAGTAGGCAATTTCTTGAACGGAACGTTAAATGCAAGGCCTTGCCCCGTATTTGGGTGTAGGCTCTGAAGCACAGAGGGTGGTCCGAAGGGCCGGCATGACGATGATGCCGACGAATCACCCCGGACAGGGGGAGCATCATGATCTACCACATCGAGGTTGCGCGGGCGACGATCGACGAGCGCCTGCGGGAGGCCGAGAAGCACCGCCTCACGCGCGCGCTCCGGCTCAAGAGCCGCGCCGAGCGCACCACCCGACGCGCACACCGGGCCCTGGCAGGCCTGATCGGCCCGGCCGTATGAGCATCACCCTCTGAGCATCACCCTCGACGGGCCGCCACCGCAGCACCGGTGACGGCCCGTCCGCTGTCTGCAGAGAAAACTCCCGGTGAACCGGCCCGGTCGGCCACACACGGACGCATGCCGCAGCCTCGCCCGGTGGGCGTGAACCACAGCCTCGACCCGGAGGCCGAGAAAGCCGACCGGGAGCGGGGCCGGACAGGACCTGAAGGCCCGCAGGACACGGGACGCTCTGCCGACCGGCGAACAACTCGCCCAGGCCGCCCGGCACGCCCGGGCCGCCCGCGAACGCCTGACGGCCCTGTACGCCGTCCGCTCCTCCAGGGCGGGTTGCCAGCCCTCCAGGTCAGATCACGACCAGCGCGCGGGTCGCGGAGCTGGCGAGGCTCGCGGCCGCCATGGGGAGCTGTGCCGAAGCACGATAGGCGTCACCAAGGCAGGCTTGTTGTCACCAAGCCCAACGGGGGATCGATCGGGGCGTCACCCCGGGCGGGCGGAAGGATCGCCTCCGCGTGCAGCAACAGTGGGATCGACTGCCATGGCGCCAGCGGCTGAGCGGCAGAGGGCACACGGGATTTAGTTGCTCTAGCGGTATACAGCCGCACGCTGGTATTTGAATTAACGGATATTTGAAAGGAAGGGCCTACGCGGTCGCCATGGATCCCGCGCTCACCGCCCTCGCCGGCGACTGGGCCGCCCTGTCCCTCTTGCAGGGTTGGGTCGAGGTGCGCGTCGAACATTCGCTTCAGGCCCGGCACGGCCTGAGCATGCGGGAGTAATCGTTGCTGGAGGTGCTCAGCCGCCGGCACGACGGTCTCGGTGGGCGGCTGGCCGCATGGTCGGCAGGCCAACCCCGGCGGCCGTGTCTGTCTGCGGAATCCCCGTGCGCCCCATTGTTGACGGTGCTTACATCGCGACCTATAGTCATGTGTACACCGCTTACATGACTAGTGAGGAGCCGGGCCATGTCTTCGGCGCAGAAGGACACCACCGTCAAGGTCGACTTGGGCGGCCGCACGGTCACCGTCCCCAAGGGGGGTCTGTACGACCGGTACCGGATGAACCCCGACCTGGATGAGATCGCCCGGGACCCCCGCGTCAGCGGGGTGGACTTCTTCCGGCAGCTGCCCAAGATCAAGGTCGACTCCCCGATCGGCCCCACGCTCACCCCGAACTTCTACTACAGCGTCTCGACCGCCCGGATCACCATGCTGGCGCCCTCCAGCACGATCCGGACCAGGCTGCCCGGCGAGCTCGCGCCGCTGGAGATCGCCCCGGGCCTCGGGCTGATCTCGGTCATGTTCTTCCGCTACGACGTGTGCGACATCGACTTCTACACCGAGGCCGCCGTCGGCATCGCCGTGAAGCCCGCGCGGCACGGCAAGCTCGGATTCTTCGACCTCGTCGCCGGCCTCAAGAACGAACACCTCGACTCCTACGTACTGTCCCTGCCGGTCAGCACGGAGATCGCCCAGGTCCGCGGCCACGACGGCTACGGCTTCCCCAAGTGGGTCACCGGCCTCGACGTCGACATCGACGAGCGCCGCACCACCGCCCGGGTCACCAACGACGCCGGCGGCCTCGACCTGTCGCTCCAGGCGACCACGCCGAAGCAGACCGCCCACCTGAGCGGCGACCGCGTCAGCTCGCTCACCTCCTACACGACGATCAACGGCGCATGGCACTCCACCCTGAGCCAGACCAACGTGCTGAACGCCGGCACGACGCGCCTGCCGCGTGACGTCCGCCTCCAGCTCGGCGAGGGCCGGATGTCCGACGACCTGCGCTCGCTCAAGCCGATGCGGACCATCCAGTTCGACGTGATGACCGAAGGCCAGCTCGCCCTCCACATGCCGGTCCCCACCTCGGTCCAGCGCCGGAACAAGTAGCAAGGAACCCTCGCCATGGCCACCGCACAAACCGCCAGCCCCACGGCCGCCCGCGCCCAGGGCCTGCCCGCCTCCATCACCCCGGCGCTGATCGAGCGGCTGACCGCACGGGTCTCCGCCGCACCGAACGCCGCGCGCGTCACCACCAGCGCCCCGTACTCCGGCCACCCCCTGGGCGACTTCCCCATCTCCACCCCCGACGACGTCGAGGCCGCGTTCGCCCGCGCCCGCGCTGCCCAGGCCACCTGGGCGGCCACGCCGATCGCGGAGCGCAAGAGGATCATGCTGCGCTTCCACGACCTCGTCCTCGCCCGCCAGGAGGAGGCGCTCGACCTCATGCAAGCCGAGAACGGCAAGACCCGCCGCGACGCGTTCCTCGAAGTCGTCGACATCGGGATCGTCTCCCGCTACTACGCGCGCAACGCCGCCAAGTACCTGAGCCCAAAGCGCCGCCGCGGCGCGATCCCGCTGCTCACCCACACCACCGAACTGCGCCACCCCAAGGGCGTCGTCACGGTGATCTCCCCGTGGAACTACCCCCTGAGCATGGCCGCCAGCGACGCCATCGCCGCGCTCATGGCGGGCAACGCCGTCGTCCAGAAGCCCGACACCCAGACCGCGCTCACCGCCCTGTGGTCGCTCGACCTGATGTACGAGGCGGGGCTGCCGGCCGACGTGTGGCAGATCGTGGTCGGCCGGGGCAGTGCCATCGGCGGCGCCCTGATGGCAGGCGCCGACTACATGATGTTCACCGGTTCCACCGCCAGCGGACGCCAGATCGCGAGCGACGCGGGCCGGCGCCTGATCGGGGCCTCCCTCGAACTCGGCGGCAAGAACCCGATGATCGTCCTGGACGACGCCGACATCGACAAGGCCGCCGCCGGCGCGGTCAACGCCTGCTTCCCCTCGGCCGGCCAGCTGTGCGTCTCCGTCGAGCGCCTCTACGTCGCCGAGTCCGTCCGCGACAAGTTCGTCGCCGCGTTCGTCGAGCGCACGAAGAAGCTCAGGATCGGCGCCGCGTACGACTACAGCGTCGACGTCGGCTCCCTCACCACGCCGTCCCAGCTGGGGACCGTCACCGAACACGTCGACGACGCCGTGGCCAAGGGCGCCACCGTCCTGGCCGGCGGCAGGGCCCGCCCGGACCTCGGCCCCCTGTTCTACGAGCCGACCATCCTCACCGACGTCACCCCCGAGATGACGGTGTACGACCACGAGACCTTCGGCCCGGTCGTCTCTATCTACTCCTTCCGCCACGTCGAGGAGGCGATCGCACGGGCCAACGCCACGCCGTACGGCCTCAACGCCAGCGTCTGGTCCCGCAACGGGGCGCGCGGCCGAGCCGTCGCCGCCCGCGTGCACGCCGGCACCGTCAACGTCAACGAGGCCTTCGCCGCCGCGTGGGGAAGCATCGACGCGCCGATGGGCGGCATGGGCGACTCCGGACTCGGCCGCCGCCACGGCGCCGAGGGCATCCTCAAGTACACCGAGGCCCAGACTGTCGCCCACCAGCGCATCCAGGGCTTCTACCCGCCACAGCGCGTCAGCCCCGACACCTGGGCCGCCCTGCTGACCGGCACGCTCAGGGCCATGAAGGTGTTCGGCGTCCGCTGAACAGTGTGGGGCCGCTCAGTCGCCGTGGAGCGCTGTCCTGAGGGCATCGATGGCAAGTTTGCGGGCGACGTTGGCGGCGCGGGTGTCGCGCAGGCTGTCCAGGAGCAGGAAGTCGTGGACCATGCCGGCCACGCGGACGGACGTGACGTCGACGCCGGCCTCGCGAAGCTTGTTGGCGTACTGCTCGCCCTCGTCGCGCAGGACATCGGCCTCATCGGTGATGACCAGGGTGGTGGGCAGCCCCCGCAGCAGCTCCAGTGGTGCCTGGAGTGGCGAGGCGTGCGGCTCGGCACGCTGGGCCGGGTCGGTGGTGTAGGCGTCCCAGAACCACTTCATCCCGTCGCGGGTGAGGTAGTAGCCCTCGGCGAACTGCAAGTAGGACGGGGTGTCGAAGTCGGCGTTGGTCACCGGGTAGAGCAGGACCTGGGCCTTGAGGCCGATGCCGCCGCGCTCCTTGTTCATCAGCGCGAAGACCGCGGACATGCAGCCGCCGACCGACTCCCCGGTGACCGCGATGCGCGAGGCGTCCAGGCCGTGTTCCGCACCGTGCTGGAGCACCCACTGGCCTACGGCGTAGTTCTGCTCCACCTGGGTGGGGTACCTGGCCTCCGGCGCGCGGTCGTAGACGGGGAAGACGCCCGCCGCGCCCGCGCCGACGGCGAGCTCCCGGAAGAGGCGGTCGTGGGTCTTGTCGTCACCGAAGACCCAGCCCGCGCCGTGGATGTAGAACACCACGGGCAGCGGTCCGGTGACGCCCTTGGGGCGGATGATGCGGGTTCGCACGGTGCCCCACTCGCCGGTGTCCACCTCGACCCACTCCTCGTCGACCTCGGGCCGGGGCACGCCCGGGTCGGACTGCAGGCCGAGCAGGATCTCGCGGCCCTTCTCCGGCGGGACCTCGTAGAGCCGCGGGTGCGGATCGGTCGCCTCGCACAACTCCTTCGCGGCGGGCTCCAGGTACGGCGTGAGCGGCGCAGGAAGCTCAGTCATCTTCTCTCCATGTCGCGGGCACACGTGTGCCGTGCTCGTGCGGCCTCACCGGCCGGGCCTGACGAACCCCCGGCCGAACCTCCCCTCCTCCTATCGTCGGATCCCGCGCGCGAGGCGCAACCTGTAGCCCTGGCCGCGGACCGCGGCTCTCACCGGGCGGGCGCCCACGGCGGCGCCGAAGATCGAGACAAACGGAACACGACGGCAGCCGTTCGGACGGACGGCCCCGTCATCACCCGGAAAGGCGAGAACATGACCCGTGCCCTCTTCGTCGTCACGGCGGCCGACCACTGGACGCTGAAGGACGGCACCAGGCACCCCACGGGTTACTGGGGCGAGGAACTGGCGATGCCGCACAAGATCTTCACCGAGGCCGGATGGGAGATCACCATCGCGACCCCCGGCGGGAAGCGACCCACCCTGGACAGGATCAGCATGGGCCGCACCGCCGGCCTTCCGGGCACCCTCCGCGAAGTCGCCGACTACCTCGCCACGATCCAGGACGCACTGGACGCCCCGGCCTCCCTCAGCGACGTGAATCCCGACGACTTCGACCTCGTCTTCTACCCCGGGGGACACGGCCCCATGGAAGATCTCTCCCACGACGAGGTCTCGGGAGCGCTCCTCACCAGGCAACTCGCCTCCGGCAGGCCGCTGGGTCTGCTGTGCCACGGCCCCGCCGCGCTGCTCGCGGCCAGGACCAACGACGGTTCCTGGCCCTTCGCCGGATACCGGATCACCGCGCTGTCCAACTTCGAGGAGAAGCTGAACAGCTTCGGACGCAAGGCGTCCTGGTTCCTGGAGGACCGGCTGCGCGAGAGCGGCGCGCACTACACCAAGGGAAAGCTCCCGCTCCTGCCCCACATCGAGGTCGACCGCACTCTCTACACCGGCCAGAACCCCGGCTCGGCCAAGCAGCTCGCCCACCGTATGGTGGCCGACCTGGCCCACTGACACGGGCGCGAGCCCGGTTCTTCAGGCCGGATCGCGAACGGTCCGAACAAGCGGAGCAGGGTGGCGGACCGCGGTCCGCCACCCTGCTCCGGCTTCGGATCCGTGCTTCAGCTCTTCGGCGCTTTGGACGCGGCGAGCTGGCCGGGCATCTCCTCCATGGACTTCTGGGCGGGCCGGTAGCGCACGCCCGGCGCACGACGGCTCCTGGCCCTGTCGCTGCGGAGGTCGAAGCCGATGTTGCGGCGCACGTACTCGCGCGGGAGTCCGATCACCGGCGCGAGGGCGACCGCGAGAGGCTCGGGAACCGCTCGGCGCGGCAGCCCCGGCTCGGCCCCGTGGACGGGAAGCAGCCTGCGGCTGAGGTCCACGATGTCGGTGGTCTCCGCCACGACGAGGTGGCGGCCCTCCGCCTCGGGCAGGAAGGCCGCCGTAAGGTGCGCGTACGCGGCCTCGCGGACGTCCACGACGGCCCGGGCGATGCGGGGTGCGCCGAAGCGGGCCCCGCCACTGGCCGTCTGCCCGGCGATGGCGAAGCTCTCGCTGGTGGGGTCGGGGGTGAGCGAGGGGCCGGTGTCGGTGGAGTTCCTTCGCTCAGTCGTTGACGAGGATGATCTTGCCGGTGTGTCCGCCCGCCTCCATGAGGCGGTGCGCCTCGGCGGCGTCGGCGAGCGGGAGGGCGCGGTCGACGACGAGCTTGACGGTCCCGTCCTCGATCATCGGCCAGACCCGTTCGCGCACCTCGGCGATGATCGCGGCCTTGTCGGCGGCGGGGCGGGTGCGCAGGGTGGTGCCGTGGACGGAGGCGCGCTTGAAGACCAGCTCGGCGAGGTTGAGCGGGGCTTCCAGGCCGTCCTGCAGGCCGATGACGACCAGGCGCCCGTCCGCTGCGAGGGAGCTGATGTTGCGCTGGAGGTACCGGCCGCCGATGACGTCGAGGATGACGTCGTAGGGTGCGTGCTCGGCGAAGTCCTCGGTGCGGTAGTCGACGGTGACGTCGGCGCCCAGCTCCCGGGCGCGGGCGGCCTTCTCCGGGCCGCCGACGGTGGTGACGACGCGGGCTCCGAGGGCCTTGGCGATCTGGATGGCGGCGGTGCCGATGCCGCCGGCGCCGCCGTGGACGAGGAGGCTCTCGCCGTGCTCCAGGCGAGCGGTCATGACGAGGTTGGACCACACCGTGGCGACGGCCTCGGGCAGGGCCGCCGCCTCGACGAGGCTGAGGCCCTTGGGGACGGGCAGGAGCTGGCCCGCGGGAACGGCGACCTTCTGGGCGTAGCCGCCGCCGGTGAGCAGGGCGCAGACCTCGTCGCCGATCTTCCAGCCGGTGACGCCTTCGCCGATGGCGCTGATGCGCCCCGACGCCTCCAGCCCGGGGTAGGGGGACGTGCCGGGGGCGAGGGGGTACAGGCCCCAGCGCTGCATGATGTCGGCCCGGTTGAGGGCGGTGGCGGCCACGTCGATGACGACTTCGCCCGCCGCGGGGGTCGGGTCCTCGACCTCGGTCCACTCCAGGACCTCAGGGCCGCCGAATTCCTTGATCGTTATTGCCTTCATGGTGCAAGTCCGTTCGCATGAGCCAAGAAATGTTTGCACTGCACACATTAGGACGCTAAGTATGCAGTGTCAACATCTACCCGTCGGACTCGGCCGCTGCTAGGCGTCGACCTGCTCGGCCGTCGCGGCCTTCGGCTGGGGCTGCCCAGGAGTCGCGGTGAGCAGTGCCTGGACGGCGGCTCGGACCTGGGCCGACACCGCCCCGGGGGTGGAGGTGTCCAGCTTCCCGTCCAGGTGCAGGAAGGCCAGGCCGTGGACGACGGCCCACACGGCGGTGGACAGGGCCTCGGGGTCGGAGCCGGCGAAGACGCCGTGGACGATGCCGCGGACGTACTCCCAGATGGCGGCGGTCGCCGCGACCCGCTCCTCGCTCGTCGGATCACAGGGCTCGGCGAACATCACCCGGAACAACGCCGGACGCTCCAGGGCGAACCGGACATAGGCGACCGCGACCTCGGCGAGGTCCTCGGGCGTGCGCGGTGACGGGTGCGCCGCCGCCAGGTGGTCGGCGAGCTCGGCGTAGCCCTCGGCCGCGACCGCCGAGACGAGCGCGTCGCGGTCTGCGTAGTGGCGGTAGGGGGCGGTTGCCGACACCCCCGCCCGTCGAGCCACGGCCCGCAGGGACAGCCCGGCACTCCCGTCCTCCTCCAGGAGTTCCCGGGCGGCGCGCAGGCATGCGGCGCGCAGATCGCCGTGGTGGTACGAGGCACTCACTTGTGTCATGGGTCACTCTCTCCAATGTTTGCACCGCCTACATTATTGGCTTAATGTAAGCGATGTACACATCCTAGTCGATGGAAGAGGAAGAATCAGATGGCCAGCGAACTGTTCACGCCGCTGCCCCTGGGCTCCGGGGCGGTGCTGCCCAACCGGATCGCGAAGGCGGCCATGGAGGAGAACATGGCCGGCACCGGCCAGCTCCCGGACCAGCAGCTGATCGGCCTGTACCGGCGCTGGGCCGCCGGCGGCACCGGGCTGCTGATCACCGGCAACGTCATGGTCCACGCCGAGGCCCTGACCGGCCCCGCAGGTGTCGTCCTGGACGAGGCCGCGCCCCTGGAGCCCTTCGCCGAGTGGGCGAAGGCCGGCAAGTCCGCCGGCGGGGCGATCTGGATGCAGATCAACCACCCCGGCCGCCAGGTCGCCTCCGACATGCCCGGCGTCGTCTGGGGACCGTCCGACCTCGGCGTCGACCTGGGCAAGCACAGCGGCCGCTTCGGCCGACCGAGCGCCATGACCGCCCAGCAGATCGAGGCCACCGTCAAGCGCTTCGCCGTCACGGCCGCGCGCGCCGAACAGGCCGGCTTCGACGGGGTGGAGATCCACGCCGCACACGGCTACCTGCTGTCGCAGTTCCTGTCACCGCTGGTCAACAAGCGCACCGACGCCTGGGGCGGCTCCCTGGAGAACCGGGCCAGGATGCTCCTGGACACCGTCCGCGCCGTCCGCGCCGCGGTCTCCCCGTCATTCACCGTCGCCGTGAAGCTCAACTCCGCCGACTTCCAGCGCGGCGGCTTCGACGCCGACGACGCACGCCGAGTGATCGAGTGGCTGTCCCTGCTCGACGTCGACCTGGTCGAACTCTCTGGCGGCAGCTACGAGAGCCCCGCCATGACCGGCCGAGCCACCGACACCCGCACGCAGGCCCGCGAGGCGTACTTCCTGGAGCTGGCCAAGGACCTGGTCACCACCAGCCCCGTCCCGTTGATGCTCACCGGCGGCATCACCCGGCGCACCACCGCCGAACAGGTCCTCGCCAGCGGCGTCGCACTCGTCGGCATGGGCACCGCCCTCGCCATCACCCCCGACCTCCCCGACCACTGGTTCAACGGCCGCGAGGCCGACCGCCAGATGCGACCGGTCACCTGGAAGGACAAGCCCCTCGCCTCAGCCGCCAGCATGGCCCAGGTCCGCCGCCAACTGCGCCGCATCGCCCGCGGCAGCAGGCCCAGGCCCGGCATCCACCCGGCGATCGCCCTGCTCGGGGAGCAGCGTCAGCAGCGCCAGGCCCTGCGCCGCTATCGTGCGTGGCTGCCCACGCGCCTAAAGGCCGCAGGCCACCGACACCCGTAGCAGCCGGCACGCATCCTGGTCTCCGCTGTCCGGCGTCAGGGGCCCAAGATGCATGCGTATGTGCCTTTCCGACCGAAGCTGCCATGACGGATTTCAACCCGCGTCGGCGGGTCTGATGGCTTCGACGGGGTCAATGAGCATCAACGTGATGTCACCAGGAGCGGGCGGACAACTTCCCAGCATCGCGTCCTGGGATATGGGGAGTCGCCCCTACAGTCGGTGAAAAGCAGGGACTACTCGTCAAAGGCACTGGGCCCGCTGAGCCAGACCGTTCGACACGCGGCCGAGGATGACGGCCAAGGCGCAGGAGGAGCCCAAGACCCGGCGCCGGTGACAAGGGGGTCGTCGGCACACGCCGACAGCCTCTGCTTCGTCGCCCTTCACGTGCGGGGCGGGAGCCGGCCGCCCAGGCTGTGCGGTACGGGGATGCGCCCTCAGTTGCAGGGCCGATCAATCGCGGTGGCGAGATCGCGAGCGTACGCGTCGAGTTGTTCGGCGATCGGCCGTAGTTCCCAGGCGCGGCCGCAGCGGCGCTGGTAGCGAGTCTCCGTCAAGGATTGCAGGAGCGGGCTGCGGGCGGGAAGCGCAGCGGCGCGTGCCCGGTGAACGACGTAGGCCTGGTGGGAGTGGCTCTGGGTGATGTCCGTCCAGATCAGGACAGCGGCGGTATCGCGGCGCACTGCGTCGTCGAAGCGCCGCCCGGTGCGCTCGGGCAGGTTCTCGCTCAGGCGGCGCCAGTCGGCCTCGGAGAGAGACCAGGTATCAAGGGCCTGGCGGCGGCGGTGGTAGTCGACCAGGCATGTCTGCGCATCAAGGTGGTCGGCCAGCTTCTGGAGGCCGGCTTCCAACGCGTCAAGGGCGTCAGCGTCGGCGAGGCGGCGGCGGGCGTTGCCCATCGCCCACGCCGCCGTGCCGAACGGCACGCCAAGGCGTTCGGCGCAGTCCTGCACCGATCCGCCAGCGATCATCTTGACCAGGTGGACGGGCACGGCACGCCGCAGGGCCTCGTGTGCACCGGCGGGCGCATCGAAGTAGTGGAGCCACTCCTCGGGGAGGTACTGCGGGATGTGATGCCAGGTGAAGGCGCCGTGATGGCTGGGCGGGATCGGCGGTTGGGGCTTTCGCGGCTTCGGCTGGGGCCGTGGAAGGGAATCGGCTTCCCGGATCAACCGGCTCAACGTGGGTGAGCTGTTGTGGTTGCTGTTGAGGACGGCCTGCCAGCGGTGGGGTGACCAGCGGGCGGCCGTCAGCAGTTCCCTGATCATTGTCTCGGCCTGTGCCGCGTCGGCGGCCAGGAGCTGGTGCGCGGTGGTGAGGACTTTGGCGGCATCCCCGGGGTCCTGCGGGAGGCGGCAGTCGCCGCGCATCCGGCGCTCGCGCGGCGCCGGATCGGCGCCGGCTGCGGGTACCGGACGCAGCAGGACCGTGGCGGTGTACAGGTCGTCGAAGCAGGTGAGGGCCTTGACGTGTTGGCCGATGCTGCGGGCGTCGGGGTCGGGTTCGGTGAGCAGGGCGTGCAGGTGGCGTTGGCAGTCGAGCTGGTCGGCCGGCACGGTGGTCGGCGGTACGGGGGTGTCGAGGCGTCCGGCGCAGGCCTCCTGCCAAGCGGGGTGGCCGGTGTCGGCGGCCGGGTTGCGGCACTGCGCGGGGTGTAGGAGGCCGAGGGCGGGGCGGGCGATCAGGTGGCTTCCGAGGTTCTGGTTGACCGGCTTCTCGCAGTGCGGGCAGGTGGTCTCCAGCATCCGTTGGTGCGCGAGGCAGGCGAAGGAGACGGGCAGGTGCCAGAGCCTGCGCCATGCTCCGCCGTGCCGCTGCTGGACCGTCGTGCCGTCCGATGCCAGACACTGGGGGCAGTAGCGGCGCAGCCGGTGGGAGGCCCAGCCAGCCGGCGCCGCCCAGTGCGCCCGCTCCGACAAGTCGACCCGGCCAAGGTGCTGCTGGTAGGGGCGGTAGCGGTAGGCGAACGGCGACAGGCACAGACCGCTCACCTCGGCCGGACTCAGTCGGGTCGCGCGGCCGAACGCCGCGGCCGCCGCCTTCGGCAGGTGGACGGCCTGGTAGCCCGGGACGGCGATCTGCCGGGCGCCGACCGTGAGGCTGGTGAGCCGCAGGACGTGCTGCGGGGTGATCTCCAGGCGGTGGGCCAGACGCAGGACGAAGCCGGGCAGGCTCTCACCCGGCAGCGGGTCGAGGCTGCGCGGTAGCGGCCGGGACGCGCTCACCCGGTACTGCTCTCGGTGCCGTAGTGGCCCTGGTCGTCGAAGACCGTGTTGGCCGCACGCGCCTGGCGCCGCCGACGAGGTGGTTTCGGGATGGAGGGGACCTCGCCGGCGTGGGCGTCGAGGTCGCCGAGCCGCTCGGGGCGAATGACGGTGCCGTCCAGCAGGTCCCGGGTCAGCCGTTCCTCGCCTCCGGCCATCGCCTCCGCGCAGCCGTCTTCGATCAGGCGCCGCAGCAGGCCGATGACACCGCCGGTACGACGGAACAGGTACTCGGGCATGGTGCCGGCGGTGAGCATCCCCGGCTCGGCGCGAAGGAGTCGCAGCTGATCCTCGATGCCGGTGAGGTGGTCGACGAACGCGCGGATCTGACCGGGGGTGGTGTAGGCGAAGGGGTCGAGGTCGACGAGGTCGAAGCGGCGCTCGGTCTGGGTGGCGGCCGACGGGTTGTGGCTTCGGCCCTGGCGGACGTCGGGGACGATCAGCTGTCCGGTGGCGGGGTCGATGGAGGAGCCGCGCAGCAGGCCGGAGCGGGGAATGTCCACACCGATCAGGACCAGGGTGACGTTCAGGTCCATGAGTTCGCGGACCAGGTCGAGGGTGTCCTGGTCGTCCTCGCGGTGCAGGCGCAGACGGGTGATGTCGTCGAGCAGCAGGGCGGTGGTGCGGTGGTCGCGCAGCGAGTCGCGCACCGCGCGGATCATGGCGTCGAGGGTCTTGGGGTGCGGTGCCCCGTAGTAGTCGAGGATGCTCGCGCACAGCGCCTTCGGGGTCGCCTTGACCGGGAGCCGGCAGTAGGCGACCGGGACGAACGCGTCGCGGGTGCCGGGTATCGGCTCGGTGTGCGGGGCGAGCTGGCGGTGGACCTCGCGCCACAGGTCCTCGAACGAGGCGGCCGCGTCGCACACCGTCTCGGTCTTGCCCTGGAATCCTCCGCCGCTGACCATCAGCCCCACCCGGGTGCCGGGCTGGAAGTTCAGCGCGTTGTTCTGCAGCCTGGTTCGCAGCGCCTTCACGACGGCCGCGCTCATCGGGGTCTCCTGCAGTCGCAGGTTGACGTGGGTGGCGGTGCGGTGCAGGTCGTACAGTGCGCGTCGGCGCGCCGGCAGTGTCCGGTACTCGTCGAGCGTGATGCGCGGTGCGGGGCTGAAGGCGTGGCGGGTGCGGAGCCACTGCTGCCAGCCCTCCAGCCGGTTGCGGTCGGGTGGCGGGCCCGCGGCGAGCAGAGGCGCGATTCCCATGGCGTCGATGGTCGGGTTCACCGGGGCGGCTCCGGGGCTTCGTCGGTGTCGGCGGGCAGCAGCAGCGGGTTGCCGTCCCAGAAGGCGGCGCTCAGCGGGCGGGCCGGGCCACCGGCCGGGGCCTGGACGGTCGCGGCTTCGCGGCGGTGGCGGCGCTCCCCGTCGGCGGCCTCCTCGACCTGCCGCCGCTGCTGCGGCCACGGCACCTCCCGGACCGGCCCGGCCTGCTGGGCTGCCGGTGGACGGTCGGCGGCGGCGGTGCGGGCGGCGGCCGTCTCGCGGGCGCGGTCGATCCGCCCGCTCCGGCCTGGTTGGCCCCTCCAGCCGTCCACCGGCGCGACGTCGGCCAGCATCTCCAGCAGGACGGGCAGCAGCTCCCGGTCGGACCTGGGACGCAGACCGGCCGCCTCGGCCTTCTTCAGCAGTTCGCCGGCGCGGGCGTCACCGAACGCCGGAGTGCGATCCGCGTGGGGCATCCCGGTCCAGGCGAGCGGATGCCAGTCGTGGGTGAGCGGGTCCTGGAAGAACACGAACCGGCGGTCCCGCGGGTCCCGGCGCACCACCCACGTGCCCGGGTGGGCGCCGCCGCGCGTGGAGCGTTCGCCGCGGTAGGGGCCGAGCACCTTGGGGTCGTCGTACCACAGGCCCCGGATCTTCACCCCGCGGCGGCGGTCGATGCGCACGTAGTGCGTGGGCAGGAGTTCGTAGAACAGCTCCGGCGAGGGGATGTCCATCGCGAAGCCGGTCTGCGCGAACGAGGCCGCGAACAGCGTGTTCGGACTGTGCGAGCCGTCAGGGTCCCAGCCGGGCGCGAACTCCCCCAGCGCCCGGCGCTGCCACACCGCCACCACCCACGTCGCGATCAGGTGCTCCATCTCCTCCACTGTCAGCAGCGGCCCGTCGGCCGGGTCCGCACCGCGATCCGCCACGTCCACGCCGGTGTAGCCGGGCAGCTGCTCGAACAGGAGTTGGCGGATCACCCCGAAGGCCCGCTCGCAGGCGGCCTTGTCGGTGGGCCGCAGCGCCCGGGCGGGCAGCACGTTGCAGCCCAGCACCCGCTGCACCTCCACCAGGTGGTGGTTGCGGTAGACCGCGCCGTGGTCGGTGGTCACGGTCTCCGGCGCGAAGAACGGCAGGCCCGCCACCTTGTGCCCCGCGAACTGGGCCACCACCGCTGCCGGAAGCCCCGGGTAGGGCCACTCCAGGTCCTCGCCCCACTCGGCGCGCATCGGCAGCGGCATCATCACGTCCCGCAGCAGCATCGCCACGTCCACTGCGGTGTCCGACACCAGGGTGAGGCGGAACGCGCAGACCGAGTGGGTGTAGACGTCGAGCGCGATCGTCAGGTGGACCTTCACCGGCTCGCCGAACACGCCCTCGCGCACGAACACCGGCAGCACGGTCGTGTCCAGTGCCACCACCTGGCCCGGACGGTGCACCAGGACGTGCCCGCCGTCGAACACCGTCTCCACGGTGCGCGCGTAGCGGGGCCGGGTGCCGCCCGGGCCGAACCACTCCCGCCACACCCGGCGCAGCGTGTCGTAGCCGGGAACCGGCACCCCGTCGCCGAACCGCTCGCGCACGTACCGGTGGACCATCCGCTCCTTCGTGCGCATCGACACCCGGGAGGCGTAGCGGGTCTCCTCCCGCACCGCGAACAGCGCCTCGCGCACCTGCTCGCTCACCGACGGGTGTCCGCCGCTCTCCCGCAGCCAGCGGCCGTCCGCGCATCCCGCGAGGCCGAAGCGGCGCCGGTCCCTCTCCCAGCGGATCAGTGTGCGGTACCCGACCCGCGCGAGGCCGAGCAGCTTCGCCTGCTGCGGGTCCAGGGCGGCGAGCTCCGTGACCTTCGCCAGCCTGCGCTGCGACAGCGTGGTCGTGCCGGGGTCGTAGCCGGTCCGGGGCTCGCCCGGGCCGGGCCGCAGCGGATCGCCTCCGCGGAACCCGGTGGCCACCTCCAGCAGGTGGGCCATCCTCAGCAGCGCCAGCTCACGCCGTTCGCGCGGTAGGTCACCGGTCGTGCGCACCTGGCGGCCGCGCTCGGGACCCGCCGCCGCCGTGCGCGACGAAGCCCGGCAGCCGGGGTGGTTGGCCAGGAAACGGAAGCTCACCGCCTGCCGCTCGCCGTCGGCGGCGACCAACTGCACCCGGCCCAGGTGCGGCTCGCGCCGCTCCACCGTCCACTCGCGTCCGTCCACCACCAGGCCGGCGCCCGGCGACAGGTCCAGCACCGCCGCCGTACCCCTCACCGGTCGGCCCCCGCTCGCACCGGAACGGCTGCGACGCCACCTCGACCAGGTCCCCGGCAAAATCCAGCGCCAGCAGGACCCGCGCCTCCTCCAGGCTCTCCGCGCCGTGGAGCCGACCGGTACTGACCAGGGCCTGGAGGTTCGGGCGGTGCCGTTGATCGCGCCGCCAGGAGAACCGGCGTACCGGCCGCCCGGAGATGACGATGCCATCCAGGTCCCGCACCGCGCACGACACCTCACCGGCGCGAGCTCTCCACGTCGCCGACCACCGTCGCAGCCAGTTGTCCCCGAGGCGAAGAGTCGGACGCCCCGCCTCCACCGGTACCTCGACGACCAGATCGGTCCACTCGCACCGATCGGACCACACCACGGCCGACACGTCCCCGACACCCGCTTGATCGAACACGCGAGCCATGGAATCAGCCGCCCCACACCGGCCGAAGCTGATCTCCAACGAACAGCAGGTGACAGAAAAGCCCAGCAAAAGTCGCAGGTGACAGATATCGCGCCTAAGCGGTGACAAGCATCCTGCCTCACCTCACAACTTCACCGAGGTCGCCCCACGCAGCTGGTGACAACTAGCCCGCTTCGGCACACCGACGTCCCGACCTCCTGGAGCCGCATCGGTACCTGGCTCACTGCGCACACCCGACGAGACTCGGCGAGACCAGCGCCGGATGCCTCCCGCCTGGACGCGTTCGAGAAGGACCTCGGCCTGCCCCTGCCCGCCGACCTGCGGGCCTGGTGGCTGCTGCCCGACGTCACCGCGAGCCACTGGATACCTGGCGAATTCGCCCCGGTCCCGTTGGACGAGGCCCTGGAGACCCACGACATCTGGCTGCTGGTCGCAGAGCAGGAAGGCGACTCCTTCGACGAGAACGGCCAGCCCGAGGCCCGCTACCAGCGGGAGTTCATGCCGATTGCGCTGAGCCCCGGCGGCGACGGACTGATCGTCGACCTCCGGCCCGGTGACACGCACGGCGCGGTGCTCCTCTGGGATCACGAGACGTGGGACCTGGACGTTCCCCGATGGGCCTCGGTGACGTCGATGCTCCAGGACATCGCCAACGCGCTGGAGACCGGGACACCGGCCCTCCTGGACCACGCGGACCTCGCCGGCTCCGCGCAGCCCTGCACCGCGACGATCGACGGCGCCCTCGACCTCACCTGGCAACCGGCCTGGTCGGGGGACCGCCGAGGAGCTGCTGGCGGAGTCGGCGCGGTTGGAGGAGGCCGAGCGGCAGGCCTGACGGCCACCGGAGCCGGTGCCCCCTCGCTGGCCGGTCACCGCCCACCACCTCACCGCGAAACTGCGGCGGTGCGGGGCACGCAGCGCCCGTGGGGGGCGGGTCCTGTCCCTTTCCCGGGGCGGGGAGGGACAGGACCCGCGGGCGCGGTCAGGGGGTGGTGAGACCGAACCAGTACTCGAAGGTGTCGAGGAGGGCGTTGAGCGTGTTCAGCGGGTCGATGGTGCCGCTGGTCACGGTGAGGGAACCGTCGGCGAGGAGCTGGTCGGGGGTGGTGGCGGCGATGGCGAGCCGGTTGAGGCCGTCACGGGTGATGTCGTAGACGGCGTCGGCGGTGGCGGGTTCGAGGGTGCCCGGGTACTGGACGAGGACGCCGTTGCGCACGCGCAGGGTGTAGGCGGCGGGGTCGTCCGGGATGCCGCCGGTGACGGTGAGGCCGATGGTCAGGGGCTGCTCGGCGGCGTTCGGCCCGTTGAGGCGGATGCCGAAGTAGTCGAAGAGCATCTCCAGCGGCATCGCGGCCAGGACCGGAGGGGTGATGATCTGCGGCGACGGCAGGGCGACGGGGCTGTCCGCCGGGCGGACGCGCAGTTCGTTGGCGGCGGCGAGGTAGAAGTTGCGCCAGGGACCGCTCTCGGCCTGGTAGCCGAGCTGTTCGAGGACGTCGGCCTGGAGGCCGCGGGCGCCGGTGTTCGTCGGGTCGGCGAAGACCACGTGGGTGAGCAGCTCCGCGGCGAACCGGTAGTCCTGCGCGGTCTTGGCGTTGTCGAAGGTCGTCCGGGCGATGTCCACGACCTTGTCCGCGCCGCCGAAGGCGTCGACGTACCGGGCGCCGGCCTCCTCCGGGGGCAGGGTGTGCAGGTGGGCGGCGTTGCCGTCGTACCAGCCGAGGTAGCGCTGGTAGACGGCCTTGGAGTCGTGGTTGACGGTGCCGTAGTAGCCCCGGTTGAACCACTGCCCGGCCAGCGACTGGGGTACGGCGCCGTCGAGTTCCTCGCCGATCTCCGTGATGGTCCGGCCGTGGTTGGCCAGGCGCAGTGACTGGTCGTGCAGGTAGCGGTACAGGTCGGCCTGCGAGGTGAGGAAGGAGCGGACCGTCTCCGGTTCCTGCTCGCTGTTCCAGCGGGGCCAGAAGTGGGAGGCGAACAGGGAGTCGGAGCGGTCGGCGTACCAGTCGGTGGACTGGATCAGGAACTCCGACCAGGCCTTGGCGTCGCGGACCTGGGCGCCGCGCAGGCTGTAGAGGTTGTGGAGGGTGGGGGTGGCGTTCTCGGCCATGCACAGTGAGCGGATGTCGGGGAGGTAGAAGTTCAGCTCGGCCGGGGCCTCGGTGCCGGGGGTGAGCTGGAACTCGATGTTGACCGGTCCGAACGCTTGGACGATGCCGGGGGCGGCGATGTCGGAGGTGACCGTGAACGTCGGGGCGAGCAGTCCCGAGGTGCCCAGGGAGTTGGCCTTGCCGAGGCCGGCGTCCACCTGTCCCTGCGCGGAGCGCTCCAGCAGGGAGCCGTACATGAACTGGGCGCGGCGCTGCATGGCGTTGCCCGCGTAGACGTTCTCGCTGACGGCATGCTCCAGGAAGCCGTCGGGGGCGATGATCTCGACGCCGTCGGGGAGGGTCCGGTCGTCCCAGAGACCCAGCACGCCGCCGTAGTGGTCGAGGTGGGAGTGGGTGAAGATCACCGCGCGGATGACGCGGTCGTCGCCCCGGTGCTCGCGGTAGAGCGCGAGTGCGGCGGCGGCGGTCTCCTCGCTGATGAGAGGGTCGACGACCACGATCTCCCGGGAGGCGCCGGTGGGGTCCTCCAGAAAGGTGATGTTGGACAGGTCCATGCCCCGGACCTGGTAGACGGCGTTCTCGACGACCTCGAACAGGCCCGCGTTCATGTTCAGCACGGCGTTGCGCCACAGGCTCGGGTTGACGGTGTCCGGAGCCTGGCCGGTGAGGAACTGGAACGGCGCCAGGGACCAGGCGGGCACCGGGCCGCCGCCCTCCTTCTCGACGGTGAAGTCGGCGGGCAGCGCGGCGACCAGGCCCCGGGAGGCGAACGCGGCCTCCGCGTCGGCGCCCGGGTCGGGGACCACGACGGCGGCGTTCAGGTCCCTCGTCAGGGCGGTGGCGGGCTGGGTCTGAGCGCGATCGGGAAGAGCCACGGGCGGTGCACACCTTTCGTCGGCAGGACAGGGGCGGCCGGCACGGCGCACGGGGGCGAGGAGTGCGGGGTGAGGTGCGGGCGGTTCGACGTCGTGGCACGACGGACGAACCGGCCCCACCTCCGACCCGAAAGCACGATCCGTAACGGCGCGAACACATACGGTACGGGCGTGATGGCGGGCATCTGTAGCCCCGTTCCGGACAACCAGTCGACGAAACCGGCCGACCGCACCCAGGCCCGCGCACCGTCCGTCCGCACGGGTCCTCCGCGCGGTGGTGGCGGTCATCGGCAGAAGCGGCAACGGTCCGGCGGTGGCGGTGGCGGTGGCGGTGGCGGTGGCGGTGGCGGTGGCGGTGGCGGGTCGGGCGGCCTGGCCGAGGGCATCTCCGACGGCCGGACCGGGTGGAGGCGCTCGCGGGGATCGACCCGGACTGGAACCACGCGTGGCCGCTGGACTGGCAGCGCCACTACGCCGCCGTCGCCGACTGCGTCGAGGGCGGGGCGCAGCTCGGTGATCTGCCGCCGGGGGCGACCTTGCAAGGGCTGGATGTGGGGCGGTGGGTGGAGCGGCAGCGTCAGCACATCGTGTGGCAGGGGCTGATGGACGGGCAGCGCGAGCGCCTGGTCGTGCTCGGCGTCGAGCCGCTGGCGGCCCCGGCCGAGGAGGCGGTGCCGAAGAAGAAGCCCTCCGCAGGCGCAGCGAACCCTCAACTCCACCGCCTCACCCAACCGGCCAACCACCACCCGCAAGGCCAGGGGCAGGAAGCGGAAGGAGAGGGTTGTCGGGGTGGTGAGTTCCACTTTGACGGCCACTGACCATGGCCACTGACCTGCGCTTTCGTCAGGAAACCCCGGGCGTTGTGGCCGGGATGGTCGGCCACCGGTTGGCGCACCGGTTCTCACCGTCGGTTGCCGGACCGGTTGGAACACCCGTTGTCGGGTCGTGACCGTAGGGGCCGGTCCTGGTGAGAAAACCGGTGAAGCGTGGGCTTTCCTGCGGGTGCTCGCCGCCGCCGGGGCGGCGGGCACCCGATCGTGAGGAGCCCGTGATGGCTGTGCCGCCCGAGATCGACCACGCCGTGGTCGCCGCGCCGCTCCAGTTCCGGATGGCCACGACCGAGCAGCCGCGCACACTCCGTACCCCCGACAGCCGGCCGGAGCTGATGCGTCGGCGCCTCCACACCGCCTTGGCCGCCGACGGGAGCGCCGTCGGCGTGCCCGGGCCGCGGACCGGGGTCGTGGTCGACGTCGTCGGCGGCGGCCGTGGGGCACCCGGCATTCGGCCCATCGGGCCCGCCCTCCAAGGGCGACCCCTGCCCGTCCCTGCTACGGCATCGGCCCGAAATGGCTATGCACATGGTTATGAGAATCACCTGCCGCGCCGCTCTCGGCGTCCCGTTGATGACCGCTGCCGCCCTGGTCCTGCCCGTCGGCCCGGCCACCGCAGCCACCGGAAACCTCTACCTCAACAACGAAGAGGTCTACACGGACCCCTCCGGCTGCTACCCCCTGGAGGACTCCAGCATCGTCGACAACAACACCGACACGGCCGTGACCGTCTACTCGGGTCCGGACTGCAGCGGAGAGGAGCTCGGCCGTATCAGTGCCGGTGACGACGAGATCACCACCGGCGCCCAGAGCCTCTTCATCCCCTGAATCTCTGCCCCGATCTCGCCATCGGCCCCGGACCGGCCCGGACCGTCACTGCCCGCCGACGGGTCTCCCGAGGTGGCGGGCAGCGCGCCACCAGCCTCCCGGACAAGCGCGGGGCGGCCGCCCCGCCCTGTACTGCGGCCCCGCCTGCCGACAGGCTGAACACCGCCGGCGCCGCCTCGAAGAAGAAACTCCCGGCCCTGCGCGCCGAGGCCCGCCCGCTCCTGGCAAGCCCCGGCGGCGACGAACCGGCCCAACAGGTCCTGGAGGAATTCGACGGCGCCCAGGTCCCGGTGTTCGTCCGGCACGCCCGTGCCGCCCGGACCGCACGATGGCGGTGCCCGCCCCGCAAGCGAGAACTTGGCCCGGACACCGCCATGGGGTCCGGGCCGAGTCGTTTGACCGAAGTCGGCATGATCAGAAGAGGAGACAAGGGCGTCTCCGGTCCCAAGCTGCTGACCAGCAGGAACGGAGAAGCCAAGTCGGAGTGTCGGAGGGCGTGATCACCGTGCTGAGGAGAGGGCGGACGAGCGCGCCTCTTCCAATTCGGCCACGAGCTGCTCGATCCGCTGGTTGGGCGTGTTCCCCGACCCGTAGCCCGCCAGCATCGGGAGCTGGTCGGTCTTGCCCGAGGCCAGGAGCAGTTCCGGGACGTTCGAGGAGAACAGGGTTCCCGAAACGACGGCGGGCCTCACCTCCTGGATCTCGGACCAGGTGTAGGAGCGCGAGTTGAGCAGGCCGGAGTACTTCAGGCCGGTGTCTCCGAAGGCGACGCCGTACATCGGGGCACGGATCGTCAGTACCAGGCCCGGCACACCGCCAAGGACGATGGGGATGAGGTCGTCGACCCTGGTGGCAGTGGCCGCTACAGCGACGGCGATCAGCAAGAACACGAGCCCGACCAGGAGGTAGGCGAGCGCCTACGGATTACGTCTCTTGCGCATTTTCCATTCCACATTTCTGGTGCGCAGGGGCGCCGCCCGGGATACGGACGGCGCCCCGACAGGTTGGTTCAGTGGATCGGAGTCCACCATTGGGTCAATCTAAGGGCTGTCCCGTACAACCGTTGGCCAAGGTGAGCAGGCGGCGTCGACTGATGGTCAACCGAAGAGCAGGTCCGCATCCTGCCGATCGCTCGGCCTCGGTGATCCGACGCCTGCGGCCCTGCCCTCCCAGACCCTCCAGGCCCTCAAGGCGGTCCCGGTTGAAGCGGTGGATCCAGCACCGCACGGTCTTCTGGCTACACATCAGCTTGGCCGCGATCGCGGGCACCCTCGACCCCGCCCGACTCAGCTCGATCATCCGCGCCCGCAGCACCAGATCCGCCGGCGCCTTCCGCGCCCGCGCCAACCGGCGAACCACCGCTCCCTCGCCCGAACCGCGGCCCTGCCGCGCCCGCAGCACCACCCCGAACCACCCGTCCCTGACCATCTCCAGACCGACGGGGCGCCGCATCTCGGGACGTTGCCGTGAAGTGCGCCCGTCGTTTGGGGCGGCCTGTGGGCCTACCCACCGAAAAAATTTCCCCGGCGGACGTCACGCCCCGGTGGTGATGGAGGCACTCCCTCGGACAGATGCGGGACGTCGAGGCGGGAAGGGCCCTAAAGTGACGGAACTTGAGGTAGGCGTTGTGATGGGGGTGATCGCACAAGCGGGTGCGATCGTGGCGCTGTGGGTACGTACGCGCGCCGCCGTGAGGCTGGAGCGGGTGCGGTCCACGTCACGCGTCGCCGTGGCCCGGGAGCTGCCTGCTGGCAGCCGATTCGTCGAGCGGGACGGCGTGGGAATCGTGATCGAGGTCGGCAGCGCAGGAGAGGACGTGACGCCGCATGGGCTGGGTCGATGACTGGTCGGCACAGGCCGCCTGCCGGACCACTGACCCTGGCGAACTGTTCGTCCAGGGCGCGGCGCAGAACCGCTCGAAAGGGGTGTGCAGCGGGTGCCCGGTCCGCACCGAGTGCCTGGCGGACGCGCTGGACAATCGGGTGGAGTTCGGGATCTGGGGTGGGATGACCGAGCGGGAGCGCCGCGCCCTGCTGCGGCGTCGACCCACCGTTGTGTCGTGGCGCCGCACCTTCGAACTCGCGCGCCGGGAGTACGAACTCAGCCTGGCGGACAATGTCGAGCGCGAGTTCGAAGTTCTCTTCCGGGCGGAGTTCGGCAATCTCGTCGGCTTCCTGGTGGCAGCGGGAGCGCGGCTGGTGGAGGCTCAAGACGCTGCCCAGATGGCCTTCGTGGAGATCCTGCGGAAGTGGTCTGCAGTCACCTCTCGGATCGCGTGGCTGCGGAGCGTTGCTTACCGCATGTGGGTGCGGCTGATCCGCAAGGACCGTATCCACATCCTCGAAGCGTCCCCGGCGCCGCCGGACACCACGGTCACCGGGGACCTGGAACTTGGCCTACAGGCCCGCCAGGTGATCGAACTACTGGCTGAGCTGCCCCCGCAGCAGCGCACTACGATGGCCCTGGTCTACGACGGCCGTTCACCGACCGAGATCGCCGGCATCCTGGAGGTGTCGGCGGCGAGTGTGCGCCAGAACCTCAAACGAGCCCGAAGCACTCTGGCCCGCCTGATCGTCGAGAGAGGAATCCTGCCATGTCCGAACCCGTCCTGACCGACGGCCCCGAGTACACCCTGACCGAGCAGATGGACACCTTCCTGAGGGTCGGCTTCGAACAGCTCAAGGCTGCTGCGGCCGCCCAGCTGGACGTCGAGCACCAACTGGCGCAGACGGTCCGCACGGTGGCTGCCATGGACCCGGCTCCCAGTGGACCTGGCGCCAGCCGACTGCTCGCGGCTGCCAGCTGATGACGGAGTACCTGTGGCGGGCGCCGACGCTCGCCCCAGGTGAGAGCTGTGGTGGCGGTGATGAACGGCTAAGGCCCGGACGCGGCCGGGCCTTAGCGCAGCGTGCCGCACCAGGCAGCAGGGGTCGGCGGCAGGCCGGTGGGTCCTGTTCAAGGCCAGGCGGACAGCAAGGATCTAGCCGACCCCATCCAGCGCTCGGCAAAGGCGAGCGAATTATGGCCGGTACGCCTGGTGTTCAGGCGGCCATCGCAGGAAGCGCGCGCAGGCGCTCGCGGAACTCGGCGACGGCGGGCTCGGCCGCGTAGGGCTTGAGGTAGCCGTCGAACTTGGTGAGGCGGTTGACGGCGCGGACAGAGTGGACCTTGGTTTCGAGGAGGCCGAGGCCGCGGTTGGCGGCGTCAAGGGCGCCGTCGAGGTCCTTGCCGGCGAGGCGGGCGGTGGCGAGGCGGCCGGAGCGGACGGCCTGGTCGCGGGGGACGGCGTGGTCGATGGAGGAGGCGAGCGCGCTGGTGGCGCGCTCGACCTGGCCGGCGGAAGGCACCGAGGTAATACTGCTGACCGGCTGAGCGCAGGCCGCTGGGCGCCGGGCTCCTTCACGCGGGGCGCACGGTGAGCCCGATGCCGAGGCCGGGGCCGCCCGGGCCTCCGGGGTTGACCAGGAGGGAGCCGATCCGGCGGCGGGTGTTGGTGGCCTTCAGGCGGGATCTGGCGACGGTGATGGTCCTGCCTCCGGGGTCGCCGTGGTCGAGCGGTACGGTCACGTCCGCGCAGCGCGCGCCCACGGCGTCAAGGGCGCGGCCCGTCCGATCGTTCCCGCCCGGGCGCAGCCGCGCCACTCCAGGCGCTGCCGGTGGTAGCGGCCGGGTCCGGCGGCGGGGGCCGCGTCGACGGAGGCTGTGGCAGCCGCCGCGGCGGGGGCGGTGGCCAGGCAGGTGGTGAGGCCGGTGGCGAGGACGCGCCCCTCGGCCGAGGCGCGCCGGACGGCGGTGCCGGTGGCGGTCATGCTGCTTTCTCCCGGGGTGGCGGACCCGTCCGGCCCGGAGGGCGTCCGGGCCGTGCCGGTCGAGCCGCTCGGCGGACCCCGCCCGAAGGCAGCGCCGTGCGGCACGAACTGGCGGTACGTCGGACGCATCAGGGCGGGTCCTTCGGCGTACGTCCGGAGCACCACCCGCCCGCATCCGACCGCGGCGCGGACGCAGTACCGGAACGCGTCGAGGAATCCGTCGAGGAATCCGTCGAGGCCGGCGGTGACGTCCCCGTGTACGGGCAGGTCACGACGGCCGTCCGTGTCCCGAAGCCGGCCGGGCATCCGCGTCCGGGCCGCCGGGCGATCCGCGGGGAACGGCCCGGCGATGCAACGGTATCGCCCCGAAACCAAGGGAGTTGGGACACACTCGGGGTGTGACAGCTGCCATCATCACGGGACGGGTCCCCTACGCGCTCGGACTCCACCCGCTCATGCCGGAACCGACACCGGAGTCACTGCGGAGGACCGTGGTACCGCGGAACCGGTCCGCGGGCGAAGGGCCACTCGACCTGGGAACCCCGATGACCGGCGAGGGCCGCCTCGACGGCGAACCGCGAGTCCGCGTCCGGGCGGCTGCGATCCTCACCGACGCGCGGCGCGGAGGGAATGCCTGATGGACCGGTTCGCCCTCTACTACCCGCACATCCACGTCCGCGACGACGACTGGCTCAAGTACGCAGCCCTGTACTGGCCCAAGATGGCCCGGATCCGCCCGCCGGGCTACCCGCTCCAGGACTCGCCCGCCGCCAGGGAACTCCACGCCGCGCGCTGGCTGCTCGACGTCGAACCGCCCGCCTGGGCCGCCCGCGAAGTCGCCGAGCCGTTCCTGGAACTGCTCCACGAACACGGTGCCGCCCTCCGGGAGCGCTTCGGCCTCGACCGGATCGAGACCTGGGGCCTACCGGTCGCCGAGGCCGGATTCGGCAACGCGGGCGGGTTCTCGGCGGGCCGGGAGGAGGTCGACGAGGGTGACCCGACCTGGCTCAACCCGCGTTTCGGCTACGTCCACGCCAGCCGCATCAGCGGGCACCTCCTCGACTCGGCCGTCGACCAGGGGCTCGCGCTCGCCCGCCCGGGCCGCGGCGGGATCTGGGTGGCGATGCACCCCGAGCTGGCCACCGTCCACATGCTCGCGCTGGCCGAGCAGATCGCCGCCGAGAACCGCCTGCACCCGATCACCGACCGGGCACTGCCGCACGCCGCCATGTCCGGCTGGACCTTCGAGCGGCTGGCAGCAGTGCTCCTCGGCGACCTCCCGGCCGACAGCTCCGCGGCGCGGCCGGCATCCGAGGAGGCGTTCGTGTTCCTGGCGTTCGCGACGGTGGTCCTCGCGGATCTGCGGGCCGTCCCGGTCGAGAAGATCCTTGAGATCCGCGCCGAATTCGGGGCAGAACTGGACGGGTTCCGGGAGTTCACGGCCGAGCAGGTCGGGCTGCTCGGCGCCGTCGAGGACGTGCGGGACGCGGGGCTCTACCAGGAGTACCTGCACACCGAGGTCGACCGCGAGGTCCGCGCGCGGCTCGACGACCTGGACGACCGCATGCGCAGCGCCGGCCTCGAAACCGCCCGGGCCCTGGCCAATGTCAAGTCGGTCGCCCTCCCGCCGCTGGCCGCGGCCGCGGCGGAAGCGGTCGGCGTCACCCCGGCGCTGACCGTCCCCGCCGTGGTCGCCGGCTGCATCGTCGGCGCGCCCCTCCAGTGGCGCCGCAAACGCCGCGAGATCGTGCAGGAGTCGCCCGTCGGCTACCTGTTCCAGCTCAAGCGGGCTCTCGGCCCCGACACACTGATCAGTAGGCTGCGAAGGGCATGGCCGCTGTGACGGGCGACGGCGGCTCCTTCTCGGAGGCCTTTCACGAAGCGTTCCCGGGGCCCGGCACCGACTCCCGCCATGTGCTCGTCCCCGAGCCCGCCGCGGATCCGGCGGTCCTCGCCCTCGCGGACCGGCAGACCCGGCGTCTCGCCGAGTCCCTCCTGGCCGAGGCTCCGTCCGGCTGCCGGCGGATCACCGCGGTGTTCGCCCTGACGCTGCGCCGCGAGGCCTCGCATGTCCTCCATGCGACCGACCGGGCCTCCACCGACGCCGCGCCGGGCCCCGACACGCTCCGGCTGGCCCGCGAGCTGCGCCGGACCACCGCCCGGCTGCCGCGCGGGCCCTGGTGGCGGATGACGCTCGACCTGCACGTCGACGGCGGCGTCGAGGTGGACTTCGACTACGGCGACGAGCCGTTCCCCGACGATCACCTGTTCGCCCCCGAGGACTACCGGGTCGACCTCGAAGCCTTCGACTGGTCCGCGGAGAAGCTCCCCACCTGGTTGTCCGCGTTCGTCGGCCACGGCGGCAGACAGCTGCGCAGCCCGCGGAAGGCCGCCCTGCCGGCCGACTCGCACGGCGCGCGGTCCGCACGGGGTGTCCCGCCGGACGAGATGCCCGGCCTCACCGAGACCTGGGCGCGCTGGGCCGTCCTGTCCGCGGCGTTCGTCGCGGCCGGTTCCGAATGGGGGCCGCGGATGCGGCCTTCCCACGCGTGGTTCGAGAGCTCGACGCGCGGCGGCTCGACACTGTGGATGCTCGCGGGCGGCCGCGCCGTCCTGTCCGGCGGCGTCTGGGACGCGCCCGGCCTGGCCGATGCCTATCGCGGCGACGCGCCGCACCCCGAGCTGTTCGCGGGGGCGCCGGAATGGGTGGCCGATCCACTGCTCGACGAACGGGCCGAGTCCGGTCTGCTGTCCTTCTGCTACTGGTGGGAGAGCGGGCGCTGGCTGCGGGGCGAATCGCCGGTGATGGAGGAACTCGCGACGGCGGTTCCCGGGGTCTGGACCGGCGGAACGGTCGCCGGCATCGTGTCGAAGCTGGCCCGGCGCGTCGCGCGGGACACCGAGTCGGCCGTGCTGCGCCTGGTCACAGCCGCCGAAGGGGAGTTCGCCGAGCGCGGCATGCTGGCCGAGGTCTTCGGGGACGGCGAGGGCGTCGACCTCGACGGCGCCTACCACCAGCTGGTGATGGCGGGCGTCGTGCGTCGCACCGACCTGCCGCAGCTGCCCCGCCACCACGCGATCGCGATCGTGGGCCGCCACATGCTCGCCCACGGACTGGACGGCCCCGACTACCGGGTCGCGGACCTCGTGGCCGACCGGGTGGACTGCGGATGGCAGGTCTACGCGCCGGTCGCCGTCGGCGAGGTCAGGTTCGGACGCGGGCTCTTCTTCGTCGCCGACGACGCGGTCCTGGAGGTCACGGACACCCAGCGCTCGTACCCGCACCAATACGCGGTGGAGTTCGCGCGCCGGTACCGCGAGCGCTGGGGGCTGTGAGCGGGTCAGGCCCGCGGTTCCGCCAGCTCCCAGTCGAGCGTCCACAGGCGTACCCGCCCGTCGCTTCCTCCCGAGACCGCGTACGCGCCGTCGGCCGTCAGAGCGAGCCGGCCCAGTTGCCCGGGCTGGGCCTCCACCGTCCGCGAGCAGGTGCCGGTCGCCAGGTCCCACAGCCGCATCTCTTCGCCGTCATGGGTCGAGACCAGAAAGCGACCGTCGGGGGTGAAGCGCATCTTCCGCGCGTTGCCGCGCTGCCCTTCGAGCACCGCGGTGCAGGAGCCGGTGGCGGTGTCCCACACGCGGACCGACAGGTCGTCGTAGCCGCCGGCGGAGGCCACCAGGCTTCCGTCGGCGCTCATCGTCACGGCCATGACCCAATGCGTGTGACCGCGCAGCACGGCACGGCAGCGGCCGGTCCCGAGGTCCCACAGGCGGACCGTCCCGTCGCTCGCGCCCGTGGCGGCGGTCCGGTCGCCCGGGCCGATCCACACGGCCCTGGGCATTCCCGTGTGGCCCTCGAGCTCGCGCAGGAGGGTGCCGGTCTCCAGGTCCCAGAGCCGGAACCGCCGGTCGTTTCCGTCGCCGCCGATGAGCGCGCGGCGCCCGTCGGCGGTGAACCGGGCCGCGTCGGGACTCATGGCCACGGGAATCATCCACCTGAGCGACTCGGGCATGGCATCCGTGCCGATGAGCCGGTCGTCGGACATCGAGTACCGTTGCGCGCCGCTGCCGGTCGACCAGGCCTTGGCCGATCCGCTGCGGCCCCAGGCCATGACGGTGCCGCCGTCGGCGCTGAGCTGCACCGCGTCGATGCCGACGAAGAAGCTGTGCTCGCGTTCCTCGTGGACGGTGATGGTCCGCAGGAGCGCGCCGGTGCCCGGGTCCCAGAGCCGGATCTCGGCGCCGTCGCTGGTGGCCATGACGTCCCCGCCCGCGCTGATGTCGAGCGAACCGACGCCCGACCGGTGCGCCGCGAAACTGCGGGCGGGCCAGACCGCACGGACGCCGGTGTGGACCAGTGACCGGCTGAGGGAGCGCCAGGCGGCCATCACGTCGGGAGCGCGCTCGTACCCGGGGACGGCGCGGGCCTCCCGGAGCGTGTCGAGCGCGGCGGCGCGGTCGCCCGCCGCCTCCCGGGCCGCCGCGGTCCCGACCAGTGCCTTCACCTTCTCCTCCAACAGGTTCAGCACGCCGTGCCTGCGGGGCCGGCTCACCTGGAACGGCGCGGCGGGAGAGCCGGGCATCCGCCACAGCCGCACGGTGTTGTCGAGCGACGCGGACAGCGCGAACCGGTCGCCGGCGCCCCAGCGGACATGGCCCGCCTCGCCTCGGTGGCCCCGGAACGTCCGCAGGCACCTGCCGGTCCCCAGGTCCCACAGGCGGACCGCACCGTCGCGGGCACCGACCAGGAGCTTCGCGGCGTCGGCGCTGAGCGCGAGCGACGTGACGGGGCCCCGCAGGGTCCGGACCCGACGCCCGGTCCGCAGGTCCCAGATGCCGACGGCATCCTGGTTGTCGGCGACCGCCGCGACGCCGTTGCCGGTGTCGAAGCACAGAGCGGGCTGGTTCACCCCCTTCCCGGCCAGCACCCGCGCGCATTCCCCGGTGCGCAGGTCCCAGAGGCGGGCGATGCAGTCCTCGTATCCGGCCACCAGGACCCAGCGTCCGTCAGGGCTGAGCTCGGCTTCCGGGAACTGCGCCAGCGGGCCGTGCAGCCGCCAGCGGACCCGGCGCCGGCGCAGGTCCCACACGACGACGTCGACGCCGTACACATCGCCCTTCCAGACCGGTTCCGTGGCGACGGCGATGCCCTCCCGCGCACTGACCGCCGCCCATCTGAAGGCCCTCGCCGCCCTGATGGCCCGCAGGCACCTGCCGTCGGACAGGTCCCAGATACGCATGACCGCGTCGTACTCGACCGAGGCGCAGTACCGGCCGTCGGGAGTGAGCCGGACCGACCGGACCTTGGCCCCGTGGCCGCGAAGCGTGCGAAGGCACCGGCCCGTGCGCACGTCCCACACACGGACGTGTTCGTCGTGACCACCGGTCACGGCGGTCCTCCCGTCCGCGGACACGTCGATGTGGAGCAGCCGGGCGGGCTTCCCGTCGGCGGTCGGGTTCCAGCGGATCTCCTTGATCCCGATGCAGTCCGCGTCCGGCACGGTTCCGGAGCCGAGTGTGTCCAGCGCCTCGCCCACGTCCCGCACCCCGGGCTGCTCGCGGTCGATGCGTTCGAGGAGCGGCCGGGCCGTGGCGAGGTCGCCCCGTTCGAGGTGGACGAGCCCGAGCGCGTGCCGCGCGGGACCGGCGTCGTCGGCGTCGGTGCGGACGGCGTCGAGGTCGGCGACCAGTTCCTCGTCGGTGATCTCGCCACGGCGCCAGCGCCACAGTCCCGAGTTCAGGGTCGCCTCGGCGTGCTGCGGGTCGGCCGTCAGCGCCGCGGTGAACGAGGCGGCGGCCTCCTCGTCGCGGTCGAGGTCGAGCAGGGAGAGCGCCCGGTTGTTGAGCTCGTCGGCGCGCAGGTCGGCGGCCTTCGGCTCCAGGCGCCGGTACCGCTCCCCGGTGATCCGCAGGTGGATCGCCGCCAGTTCCCCGGCGACCACCGCCATCGACCCCGGCCGCCTCTCGGGGGCCGGGTCGAGGCAGCGCTCCAGCAGGTCGGCCAGGTCCGACGGCAGCGGAGGCAGGCCAGGCCCGTACGACTCGATCCCGTGGCGCTCCCTGATGGTGTCGTTCGCGAACGGCCCCCGGCCCCAGCGCGGCCCACCGGTGAACATCTCGAGAACCGTGACACCGAGGCTGAAGACGTCCGTCCGCCTCCCGACCGGCCGGTTCGAAAGCTGTTCCGGCGAGGCGTACGCCGGTGTCCGCCCGCCCGCCGAGACCGGAACGCTGACACCGTGCGGAAGGTCCCCGCCGTCCTCGGCGACGATCGGCCGGATGCGGGCCAGGCCGAAGTCGGTGACCTTGGCGACGATGTCGCCGCCCTGCACGTCGAGCAGCACGTTGGCGGGCTTGACGTCCCGGTGCACCAGGCCCTCGGCGTGCGCATGGCCCACGCCCCAGGCCATCTGGATCGCCAGGTCCAGAATGCGTGCCACGGCCGCCTCCGGGCCGCCCTCGTACAGGCGGCGGTCGGCGATCCAGTCGTGCAGACTGCCGTCGCCGACGTACTCGGCGAAGACGCAAGGGACGCCGTCGACCACGCGCACGTAGTGGCACCCGCAGATGTTCGGGTGCAGCCCGAGCGCGACCCACGCCTCGGCCTCGGTGACGAACCGCTCGCGCTGCTCATCGGTCGCGAACACCTCCGGCTTCGGCGTCTTGACCGCCAGGTCGATTCCCCACTGCCGGTGCAGAACGCGCAGCACCCGCCCCATCCCGCCCTCGCCCGCGACCCCCTTGACCTCGTAGCGGTCGTCGAGAACCTGCTCGATCGCCCTGTCGCCCACGTACGACACGCCCTTTCGCCGGACCGGCTGCGACTTCCCGCTCATTAGAAACCGGGCCATCCGGGTCTGTACGGCCAACCGCGGATATCCGAGCGGGAAGTGACGCCCGATGACAGGTGTGATCGCCCCGGCCGCCCCGGCCGCCCCGGCCGCCCCGGCCGGCCGGCGGGCGGGGAGTGCCGCCGGGCCGAGTGACCGATCACTCCGTGATCGCCGGGACGCCCGACCGGCAGGTGGGGCGGCTGTGCTTCGGCGGCAGTGAGCCGCTCCACGTGCTCGCGGACGGAAACAGCTTCTCCGCGGGCGAGGAACTCGCCTGCGAACGGCCCCGGCCGGAGCGGCGCGGACGCGGCCCCCGGCTCGGCGCGGTCCGGCTCCCGCGGCGCGCAGCCGGTCGAGGGTGCGCTCCAGGCTGCTCTGGGCCGCCGCGACGGCGGCGTCCGGGTCGCCCGCGGCGATCGCCTCGACGAAGGTGTGGTGCGCGCGGTCGATGGTCTCCGTGAAGCGGTCGGCACCGCGGTCGACCGAGCCCTGAACGGTCAACGGACAGGCATCAAAGGATCAGCGGCCGACTTCACCAAAGCCGCGTCAGTCGTGCTTGGGCCAGATCGGGCCCTGGTCGGTCCAGATGACGCCCTTGTTGCGGCACAGGCAGAAGGGGTGGCCGATCGGGTCGGTGTAGACCTGCCAGCCGTAGCCGTCGGGGCCGATGAAGTCCTGCCTCAGCGTCGCGCCGAGGTCGAGGACGCGGCGCTGCTCGGACTCGATCTCGTCCACCTCGAAGTCGAGGTGGAACTGCTTGGGGTGCTCGCTGTTGGGCCACTGCGGAGCGCGGTAGTCGTCCACCCGGATGAATGCCAGCTCGATCTCGCCGAACTGGATGCCGGCCCAGTCCTCGGAGCTGCCTTCCTTGATCGGACGGCCCGTCACCTCGGAGTAGAAAGCCGCCAGCTTCATCGTGTCCGGGCAGTCGATAATGAAATCGGTGAGTCGCAGCATCCCGTGATCTTGCCACAAGCTCACACCCCACTTCGCGACAGGCCCTGAGCAGCTCCGCCGAGGTGCGGGAACAGAGAGTTCCTGGGGGCTTCGCCCCCAGACCCCGTTCACCGGGGGCGGCCAGGTTTGTACCGCAGGTGCGGATCAGCAGCGGACGTCGGCGGAGCCGCTCAGCGGACGATGACGACCTTGCCCGCGACGGTGCGCGACTCGGCCAGGGCCAGCGCGGCCGCGGCCTCGTCGAGGGGGAACTCCGCGGCGACCTGGGCGGTGAGCGTGCCGTCGGCGAGCAGGGCCAGCACCTGGGTGAGGTCCTCGCGCAGCCGGGCCCGGAAGGCCGCGGGGCGGCGCCTGCCCGCCCACAGGTTGTAGAAGTGCGCGGAGCGCCCGTTGGGGAGCAGGTTCCACAACGCCAGCCGGGCGAACAGGTTCAGCACCGGGAGCCGCGAGTCGCCGGCCTCGTCCTTGGTGGCGGCGGTGCCGTAGGACACCAGGACCCCTCCGCGGCGCAGCAGTTGCCAGGACCGTGCCAGTCCGGCGCCGCCGACGTGGTCGAACACCGCGTCGACGCCGTCGGGTGCGAGTTCCCGGATGCGCCGGTACGCGTCCGGGTCGCGGTAGTCGACCGGGGTCGCACCGAGGGCGCGGACGGTGTCGTGGTGGCGCGCGGAGGCCGTGCCGATCACCGTGATCCCGGCGTGCCGGGCCAGTTGGACGAGGGTCGAGCCGACGCCGCCGTTGGCGCCGAGCACGACGATCGTCGCGCCCCGGGCCACCTTCGCCGTCCGGTGCAGCATCTGCCAGGCCGTCACGCCGTTGACGACCACGGTCTCGGCGTCGGCGGCCGTCACGCCGTCCGGCACGGGGACGGCGTCCGCGGCGTCGATCAGCAGGTGGCTGGCCCAGGCGCCGGTCTTGGTGACGGCGGCGAAGCGGCGCCCGGTCATCGCCGGGTCGACGCCGGGGCCGGTCGCGACCACCGTGCCGACCACGTCGTAGCCGGGCACGAAGGGGAAGGGCGGCTGGTCGTAGTACTTGCCGCGGCGCATCTGCTGCTCGGCGAAGGAGACGCCGGTGGCGTCCATCCGCAGCAGGACCCGGCCGTCGGTCGGCGGCGGGAGGTCGCGGGTGCGCAGCCGGAGGCCGTCCGGCTCGACCTCGCCCGGCAGGACGACCTCGATGGCGCGGGTGATGACGGCGTCGTTCATGGCGTGCTCCGTTCGGCTCAGCATTGCTTACGGTCGTAACGTTACGCGCGTAAGCTCACGGCACACAAGGGCTGTCGGCTGTAAGTTTTCACCTGTAAGCTCACGGCATGGGAAACGAATCGAGCACACTGTCCGCCCGCCCCCGCAACCGCCGGGGGGAGGGTGCCCGCCTCCGCGAGGACATCGTGGCCGCCGCGGTCGAGCTGCTCGACGAGACCGGTAGCGAGAGCGCCGTCACCCTGCGCTCCGTCGCCCGCCGGGTCGGGATCGCCGCCCCCTCGATCTACCGCCACTTCCCCGACCAGCCGGCCATCATGCTGGCCGTGGTGCAGCAGGCCTTCGACCAGCTGGAAGCACAGCTCCGCGCCGCCGTGGACGCGGCCGGCGAGGACCCCCGGGCACGTCTGCTCGCCTTCTGCCACGCCTACCTGGGCTTCTCCGAGGACCACCCGGAGCGCTACCGCACCATGCTCGGCGGCGTCTGGGTGCCCGTGCTCCAGGACACCGCCGTGACGCAGGAGGACATGGCCGCCCTCGGCATGGCGCCCCTGCATCTGCTCGCCGATGTCCTGGCCGAGTGCGCCGCCGCCGGCCTGGCCGCCACCGACGACCCCTGGGCGGACGCCGTCGCCCTGTGGCTGGGCCTGCACGGGCTGGCCCACCAGCGGGCGGTGACCATCGCCTTCCCCTGGCCCGAGGGAATCGCCGACCGGCTGATCTCCACGCTGGCGCACCTCAAGAGCCAAGGCCCGTCCAAATAATTGATCATGCGGCGGGTCGAGGCGAGTCGACGGGCGCGGCACGGGGCCGTTGACGCGGGAGGACTCGCCGCGCCGGCGCTTCAAGCCGCTCGATCCGCTCGCCGACGGGTGGGTGATCGAGTTCTACGGGCTGCGCCACCGGCCGGGGGGCCGGGTCCTGCCGGCTCCCCGTGCACTCGATGCCCGTGCCGTCGACGAGCCCGTCCGAGCCGAGCTCGCGGTTCGTCACCACGAGCGCCCACGTATATCGCTGGCCGCCCCGGACGGGTCGGCCCTACGCTCCCGGGGTCAGGTGTTCCTCGAAGGGGTGGGCATGATTCGTAGTTCCACCGTCCGGGCCGTCAACGCGTTGACCGCGCGCTGGGCCGCCGCTCTGCCGGAAGGCGGCACGGCCTTCACCACCGCCGGGGTGTGGCCGCTGCTGGCTCTGCTGGCGGACGGCGCAACCGCCGCCGTCCGTACGGAACTTGCCGATGCCATCGGCATCCCGGCAGACCGGGCTGCGGGCGAGGCGCGGGGGCTGCTGGCCGCGATCGATGCGATGCCCGGCGTGCAAGGGGCGCTCGGCCTGTGGACCCACGAAGCTCTGCCGATCGAGCGGAGCTGGCTTGCCGCGCTCCCCGAGCGCGTCCACGGACAGCTCACCGGCGACGCGGCTTCGGATCAGGCTCGGCTCGACGCCTGGGCGGCGACGTGCACCGGCGGACAGATCCCGTCGATGCCGGTGACCGTCGGGAAGGACACCCAACTGGTGCTGGCCAGTGCCCTCACGGTCCGCACCGACTGGATCCGACCGTTCGAACCCGGCGGCCTGGAGGCGGCGGCCGGCCCCTGGCGGGGCAGGGACTTGGCCGGCCTGTTCCGGGTCACCGCACTCCTCGACCGCGTGGGAGTCACCCGGACCCCGACAGGTCCCGTCACCGTGCTCCACGTTCTCGGTGCCCAGGGAGTCGATGTCCACCTGTTCCTGGGGACGGAGGACGCCCAGCCGGGGCAGGTGCTGGCGGCAGCGGTGCGGACCCTCGACAACCGGAGGACAGTACTCCCGGGCGGTCAACTCCCCGACGGCGCTCCGGGCCCCGGGCTGACGGTCGAGCGTGTTCCCAGCCTCGACGGCGAATCGAAGCTGGTGGTGGAAACCGTGCCCTTCACCGTCACCGCCCGCCACGATCTGCTCGAGGCCCCTGAGCTGTTCGGCCTCCGAACGGCGACGGACGGAACCCGAGGTCACTTCCCCGGCATCAGCGCCGAGCCGTTGGCGGTCGAGGCCGCCGCACAGACGGTGACTGCCACGTTCGGCGCCCGCGGCTTCCGTTCCGCGAGCGTCACTGCCCTGAGCGTGGCGGGCGCGGGGCTACCGCCGCGGTACCGCTATCGCGCCCGCGTGATCAGCGCTCGATTCGACCGGCCGTTCGGCTTCCTCGCCGTCCACCGCACCTCACGGCTCGTCCTGAACGCCGGCTGGATCACCGAACCCGACGCCTTCGAGGAATCGTCCGGGGAATGGTGAGCCCGTGAAGCAACGGACGGCACGGGGTAGCGTCGGACGGTCGGGTGCGGTGTGAAGGTCGCCCGCCCGAAGCGGCGCGAGCGCGGCGGTGTCGTGGCGGCGAAGGAGCTTGCTCGCCGACCGCTCCTCGGGGTCGTGGTGCCTGCCCGGCAGGTGGCCACCACTGCGCAGCCGTTCCGCGAGCGGCGCGGCCGGCGCCTCCGGCCCTGCGCCTGCCCGAACCCCCGCGTGGATCCGACGCCACCACCTCGGACGACCGGCCCCACAAGGAGCGGACGCAACGCCGGCGGTGCCGCGTCGTGCGGCACCGCCGGGCGGGGCGAGGGGTCTGCGGCAACAGACGGGGCCTCGGGTGGTGCGTGGCGACCGTCCGGTCCGGTCATGACGACCGGAGGGGGTTTCTCGCTGGACGACACCGAGGCGGAGCTGCGCGAGAATGAGCCCGACATAGACCAGATCCGTGCTCACCTCAGCGCTGTGACCGCCGTCGCGGCGTTCACCGACTCTGCCGATACGGTGCCGCATCACCTGCTGTCCACATTGCCGCGGGGGGTCACACGGGCGCACCGAGGGGATCAGTATGGCGACGATCACGGTGGACGTGGCAGTTCCCGACGCGCTGCGGCCGGTCGTGGATGTGGCAGCGCTGCCAGCGGCCCTCGGTGACGCGGGGCCGGCGTGGCTGGTGCTGTCCGAGGACGGACGGCTGGCGCGGTGGACGCCGACGACCGGCGAGGTGCAGGACGTGGCCCGGTACCGGGAGGAGAGGCTGGCGTCCGAATACGGTGGCGGAGTTCGACTGCGGCTTCATGTGTCTCGATGCGGCCGTTGGGCGGCGGTGGTTCAAGACCGCGGTCGGTACGGCACCGTCGTCGATCTCACCACCGGTTCGCCGGCGTTGAAGTTGGACGGCGGGGAGTACTGCTGTGAAACCGTCCCGTTCGCGTTGGCGTTCGCCGAACACGGTGGCCGGCCGGTCGTCGTCCACCGCACCGACTGGAACCGGTTGGATGTCACCGATCTCGCGTCCGGCGAGGTGCTCACGGCGCGGGACAGCCCGGATGGAGATGAGGAAGATGCGGAGCACGACCTCGATTACTTCCACGGCGCGCTGTCGCTGAGTCCTGACGGGACTCGTGTCTACGACGGCGGTTGGGTGTGGCAGCCGTGGGGGATGCCGGCGGTGTGGAGCCTGACCGCCTGGCTGCACGACAACCCGTATGAGTCCGAGGACGGGCCCAGCCATGCGGTGTATCCCGAGGTCTCGGAGTGGAACTGGCCGGTGGTGTGGATCGACGAAGGGCGGATCGCGGTGTACGACCGGGACGATGCCGGCAGCGGTACCGTCCACGTCCTCGACCCCGCCTCGATCGAACTGCGCTCGCCGGGCGTCCGATGGATCAAGGCGGTCGCGACGTTCCCCTGGCCGGTCGGCGATTTCGGCTTTTTCACCGACGGAGAGCATCTGCTGATCGCCGACGAGGCCGGTCTGCAGGGCGTCGACATCACCAGCGGACAGCAGGTGTTCGCGATCGACGGGTTCCGCCCGGCGCGTCAGGATCGGCATACCGGAACGCTGATCCAGGTCGGCAGCGCCAATGCCCGGTTGTGGACGCCGCCGAAGTGGACTGCGCGCGCTGGCTGAGCTGCCATTTCCCGCAGGGTGCCGGGCGGGAGAACATCCGCGAGTCCACACTGGAAGGGCTCGACACCGCCTCTCGCAAGGGCAAGCACGGCAACCGACCGCCGCTCATCACCGACGACATGCCGCACACCGTGCTGCGGCGCCGTGCGAACGGCGAGTGTCGCCGTGGCTTCTCGTTGCCGGAGCGGTGGTACTCGGCGAAGCCGGCGAGTTCGCCGTCGTCCTGGATCTCGAACCGGGACTTCTCGGTGTTGTCGGTGACGGACCGCTCCATGGTTCCTCCTCGTACGGCCGCCTCCGATTATGGTTGAACGCTCAACTTTTGCCTTCGGTCGACGCACGGAAGAAGCGTGACGGGCCGTCGCCGTTCCTCGGGGAGCGGCGACGGCCCGTCACGCGCCTGGTGGCGGGTCGGCTCAGGTGCAGGTGAGCACGGGAGCCGCCCAGTCGGCGTGGTCGGAGGTGTTGCCGTCGCCGGCGTCGGTGACCTGGAGGGTGAGTTCGTTGGCGCCGGTGAGCGGGGCGCTGAGGTGCACGGCTGCCTTCGTGCCGGTCAGCGTCCCGCTGTCGGCGACCTTGACGCCGTCCGCGAGGATCTGGAACACCACGGAGCCGCGGATTCCCGACTCGGCGTCGACGCCCACGTCGGTGCTCAGGTTGGTGCAGGTGCCGCCGAGGTAGTAGCTGACGGCGGAGGGGGCGTGCACGCCGAGGCCCTTGGCGTAGGTGGTGGTGCCGATGGTGAGGGGGTGTCCGTCGCCGGCGGCCGTCTCGCCGTTGCTCTGGTCGCGCTCGACCGGGCCCCAGCCGTTGCTGGCGCTGGACCAGGCCAGGTCGCTGAGGGCGTGGGCGCCGGTGCTCGGGCCCGTGCCGCAGGCGATGCGGGGGTCCGCCCAGTCGGCGTGGTCGAAGGTGTCGCCGTCGCCGGCATCGGTGACCAGCAGGCGCAGGTCGCCGCCGCCGGTCAGGTCCGCGCTCAGGCGCAGCGGCCCGTCGGTGCCGCGGCGGACGCCGCTGTCGGCGACCAGGGTCCGGTCGCGGTAGATCCGGAAGACCGCCGAGCCGTTGGTGCCGGACTCGTCGTCGACTCCGACGTCCACGGTGAGGTTCCGGCAGGTGCCGCCGAGGTGGTACCGAATGTCGGAGGCGGCGTGCACGCCGAGGCCCTTGGCGTAGGTGGTGGTGCCGATGGTGAGGGGGTGCCCGTCGCCGGCGGCGGCCTCGCCGTTGCTGTGGTCGCGCTCGACCGGGCCCCAGCCGTTGCTGGCCGAGGTCCAGGCCAGGTCGCCGAGCCGGAGGAGGCCGGTGGGCAGCGGGGTCGGGGTCTTCGGGGTGACCCGGTACATCACGGTGCCGTGGGAGGGCACCGAGGCGCTGATCGCACCATGGGAGGTGGTGGTCTCCTTCGACCAGAGGTCCTTGACGGTGTACGAGTGCGCGCCGCCGATGCCGGCGGCCGCCGCGGTGGTGCTGACGGTCCGCGGGGTGGTGGTCTCGTTGGTCAGCGTGATCGCGCGGCTTCCGTCGGCCAGCGGCTTGCTCATGACGACCAGGCCGTCGGAGTCGGCGATGACGGTTCCCTGGGCACCGAGCGGGTCCTGGTCGACGGCGATGACGTCGGTGTTCTTCAGGATCGCTAGGGTGGCCGGGCTCGCGGTGCGCAGGTCGCTGCCGATCAGCAGCGGCGCGGACATCTCGGCCCAGAGGCTGAAGTGGGTGCGGTACTCGGTGTCGGTCATGCCGCCGTTGCCGACCTCCAGCATGTCCGGGTCGTTCCAGTGCCCGGGCCCGGCGTACGGCGCGAGCGCCTGGTTGGCGTGCGCGATGGCGATCATGCTGGACCAGGAGTCGGAGATGTCGCCGGTGGTGCGCCAGGAGTTGCCGAGCGGTTCGGCCCAGGTCCAGGGCTGGTTGCTGCCCCACTCGCAGATGCTGTACAGGATCGGGCGGCCGGTGGCCTTCAGGGCCTCACCCATCGCCGTGTAGCGCTGCTTGGCGTCCAGGCCCAGGTTGTTGCAGTTGTCGTACTTGAGGTAGTCGACGCCCCAGGAGGCCCACTGGTTCGCGTCCTGCTGCTCGTGGCCGAGACCGCCGGGGAAGCCCGGCACGTCGCAGGTCGAGGTGCCGGCGCTGGAGTACAGGCCGAACTTCAGGCCCTTGGAGTGGACGTAGTCGGCGACCGCCTTGATGCCGTTCGGGAAGCGCACCGGATCGGGCACCAGGTTGCCGGCGGCGTCACGGACCGGCAGTGCCCAGCAGTCGTCCAGGTTGACGTAGGTGTAGCCGGCCTCCTTGAGGCCCTGGGAGACGAAGAGGTCGGCGATGCCCTTGACCATCGACTCGTCGAACTCGGCCCGGCAGTGGGTGGAGTTCCAGTTGTTGAAGCCCATCTGCGGGGTGCGGGCCAGGGTGTTCTCCACCGCGGCCGCCGGGGGTGCGGTGGCGACGTCGAGGCCGACGGCGGCCATGGCGGCGAGCGCGCCTCCGCCGGCGAGGAGGGTGAGCGCGGTCGTCGCCGCGGTCAGGGATCGTCGAAGCCTTTGTGGTGCGGCAAGGGGCATGGGGGAGCTCCACTGTGACGGGACGGGAGATTTCGAGGTCGCCGGGGCCCGAGAGTGGGGCGGAGTGAAGTGCCGCCGGTCGACCGGCTTCTGACGGCAGGTCGGAGGTGCTTCCCGCCCAGGGGGGCGAGTTTCAACACGTACAAACAGAAGCCACCGCAATCGAACGTTCGGGTCACAGGAAAGCCTGCCGTCCGGGCGGGCGTCAAGACCCCGGAGGCAAGGATCTGCTCATGGCTGCTTCAAAAGCCCCATGTTCAATCACAATCGAACACTGACTGTACGGTTGGCCCCGCAACGCGACGCGGTCGCCGCGGGACGAGGTCCGCTCGTCCCGCGGCGACCACGCTCACCAGGGCGAAGGCCCCGTCACACGGCGATCGGTTCGATGCGTCCGGCTTCACGAGGTCCGGCAGCTCCGCCCCGAACAGGCCGTAGAACCGCAGCGAGGGCAGGATGTGCCCTGGTCGGCCGCGCCGTCGGCCGCGCGCGGCCCACGAGGCCGTCGCGAGGCGCCGGTTGGGCGTGCCGTGGTGACCGGCGGAGCCGAAGCCGCAGTCGCCGACCTGGTAGAAGGACTTCTCGGAGTCCAGCATCCGCTTGGCGTTGAGGGCCTCGCCGCGCGAGTGGGTGAGGAAGTACGTACCGAACGCGTCCGCCATCAGCCCGACGCGGGGGCCGCCCGGTAGGCCCCGGACTGCGCACGAACCTCGCCGGTGTCGGCGAGAGCGCTCTCCGCCACAGCCGATGAGGGTGCCGAGCCGGACGCCCTCATCGCCGGAGTCGAAGAGCAGCGCGATGTGAACGCCGTCGTCCTGCCCACGATCGCGCATCTCGGCGACCAGGCTTTCGCCGGCAGGCGGCGTACGCACCTCGAGGCTGTCGGCATACGCCTCCTGCTCACCCGAAGCCAGCAGGATGCGGATCGAGGCAGGCTACGTTGCCGCGCCCGGCCGGAGCCAGGTGCCTGTCGTGCCTGTCCCGGAACGGGGCTTGATCAGAGGATGTTCCATCCGAGCCCGCCGTGGCCGGATCGCAGCCCTTGGATGCGGCGGCGTACCTCCGTGATCGTCGGGCTTCCGGCCGGCGCCCGCTTGGCGTTCGTGGTGATCATCCGCAGTTCGCGGAGCGCGCACAGGACGGGGTGGCCCTGCCACGAGGTCACGTCGAACCCGTACCGGTCCGCGAACTTTCGCTCGAGTGGAAACCGCTCTGTGCCGTGAGTCCCGCGACGGCGGGCCGCACCGCGTGCCAGCGATCAGACTGGAGGGGGTGCTCCCGCTCCGGCCCTGCGACAGTCCTGGGTGGTGAACCATGGCAGAGGTCCCCGATGAGGTGCGGACCGTGATTTTGACCGTGGACGACGATCCCGCGGTGTCCCGGGCCGTCGCCCGTGACCTGCGCCGCCACTACGGGGAGGATTACCGGGTGGTCCGTGCCGAGTCCGGTGCTTCGGCGCTCGAGGCGCTGCGCGGGCTGAAGCTGCGGGGCGCGCCGGTCGCGGTGATCCTGGCCGACTACCGGATGCCGCAGATGAACGGCATCGAATTCCTCGAAGCGGCGCTCGATCTGTTCCCGGCCGCCCGACGGGTACTGCTCACCGCTTACGCCGACACCAATGCCGCGATCGACGCCATCAACGTCGTCGATCTCGACCACTACCTGCTCAAGCCGTGGGAGCCGCCCGAGGAGAAGCTGTACCCGGTGGTGGACGACCTGCTGGAGACGTGGCGGGCCGGCGAGGGCCACGCCGTGGACGTCACCAAGGTCGTCGGCCACCGCTGGTCGGCCCGTTCCTCCCAGATCCGGGAGTTCCTCGCCCGCAACCAGGTGCCGTACCGCTGGTACTCCAGCGAGGAACCGGAAGGCAGACGTCTGCTGGTCGCCGCAGGGCAGGACGGTCGGCGGCTGCCGCTGGTGGTGACCCCGGACGGCACTGCCCTCGTCGAGCCTGCCGAGCGCGACCTGGCCGCCCATGTGGGGCTGTCGACCACCCCCACGGCCGACTTCTACGACCTGGTCATCGTCGGCGGCGGCCCCGCCGGCCTCGCCGCAGCCGTCTACGGAGCCTCGGAGGGTCTGCGCACCGTCCTCGTGGAACGCGAGGCAACCGGCGGACAGGCCGGCCAGAGCTCCCGCATCGAGAACTACCTGGGCTTCCCCGACGGCGTCTCCGGCGCGCAGCTCACCGACCGGGCACGCCGCCAGGCCACGAAGTTCGGCGCGGAGCTGCTCACGGCGTGCAAGGTCACCGGCCTGGAGGTGAAGGGGGCGGCACGCACGCTGCGTTTCTCCGACGGCTCCGCCGTCTCGGCACACACCGTGATCCTCGCGACCGGTGTGTCCTACCGGCAGCTGGACGTGCCGGGGGCGGCCGGACTGACCGGGCGCGGGGTCTACTACGGCTCGGCCCTGACCGAGGCGGCCGCCTGCCAAGGACAGGAGGTCTACATCGTCGGCGGTGCGAACTCCGCCGGCCAGGCCGCGATGTTCCTCTCCCGCACCGCCCGGAAGGTCACCCTGCTGGTGCGGGCACCGGAGCTGGCCGCCTCGATGTCCTACTACCTGCTCCAGCGGGTCGAGGACGCCTCCACCGTCATGGTGCTCACGGACACGGTCGTCGAGGCGGCCCACGGCAAGGAACACCTGGAAGGGCTGACCCTGCGCAACCGTGCGACCGGCGAGTCCGAGACCGTCGACGCGCAGTGGATGTACGTCTTCATCGGCGCGGCACCGCTGACCGACTGGCTGGACGGCACGGTGCTCAGGGACCCGCGAGGCTTCGTGCTGACCGGCCCCGATCTGATCACCGACGGGCGCCCGCCTGCCGGCTGGCCGCTGGATCGGCCCCCTTACCACCTCGAGACCAACGTGCCAGGGGTCTTCGCTGCCGGAGACGTGCGCGCGGAGTCCGCCAAACGGGTCGCCTCCGCGGTCGGCGAGGGCGCCATGGCCGTCATGCTCGCGCACCGGTACCTGGAGCAGTCATGACCTCCGCGCGGGAGAAGTGCGACGAACAGGAGCTGCGGACACTGTTCCTGTTCGAGAAGCTGGCCCCCGACCAACTCACCCAGCTGTGCCGGGACGGCCACGTCGAGTGGTTCGACCCGGGCCCCGTGTACCGGGAGGGCGAGCCCGCGGCGAGCCTGTTCGTGCTGTTCCAGGGGACCGTGGTCCTCTCGCGCAGCGTCGGCGGCCAGCAGGTGGACGTCAGCCGGACGTCCGTGCCCGGCGTGTACGCCGGGGCGTTCCAGGCCTACCTCGGCGACCAGGTGCCGCAGGTGTACAACAACTCGCTCCGGGTGACCGAGCGGTCCAGGTTCTTCGTGCTGCCCGCGGAGGCCTTCGCGGAGATCATGCACAGTTGGTTCCCGATGGCCGTCCACCTGCTGGAGGGGCTGTTCTTCGGATTCAAAAGCATGCAGGAGGCGGTCGGCCAGAGGGAGAGGCTGCTCGCCCTCGGGTCGGTGACAGCCGGGCTCACCCACGAGCTCAACAACCCCGCGGCTGCCGCCGTACGTGCCACCTCGGCCCTGCGGGAGCGCATCGCCCGGGTGCGCCGCGAATTCGCGGAGCTCGCGGCCGAGCCACGCCGAGGCGGGGACCTGGCGCAGCTGAGGGAGCTGCAGGACATGACGATCGGCCAGGCGGGGCAGGCCCCAGCGCTCAACCCGCTGGAGGCCTCGGACCGCGAGGACGAGATCGGCGACTGGCTGGAGGCGCACGGCGTCGCCGACGGTTGGGAGCTGGCGCCGGTCCTCGTCGAGGCGGGTCTGGGCATCGACTGGCTGGACCGGATCGCCGGAGCCCTGCCCGAAGACCTGCTCGGAAGAGCAGTGAACTGGCTGAGCTGCACGGTGGAGGCCGAGCTCCTGCTCGACGAGATCGAGGATGCCGCGAACCGCGTCTCCGCACTCGTCGGTGCGGCGAAGCAGTACACGCAGCTCGACCGGGCCCCGTACCAAAACACTGATGTGAACGAGCTGCTGGACGGCACCCTGCTGCTGCTCTCCGCGAAGATCGGCCCGGGCATCACCGTCGTGCGCGACTACGACCGCACGTTGCCCAGCATCCCCGGCTACCCCGCCGAGCTGAACCAGGTCTGGACGAACCTGATCGACAACGCCGCCTGGGCGATGCGCAGCACCGGCGCCGGCGGCACCCTCACCGTTCGGACCGCACAGGACGGGAACCAGGTGCTGGTCGAAGTCCGCGACACCGGCCCCGGTGTGCCCGCCGACGTACAGAGTCGGGTCTTCGACCCGTTCTTCAGCACCAAACCTGCCGGCGAAGGCACCGGTCTCGGCCTGGACATCTCCTGGCGCATCATCGTCAACCGGCACGGCGGCGACCTGCGACTCGAGTCCGCCCCGGGCGACACCCGCTTCCAGGTCCGCCTCCCGATCAACCCCGCAGAGCCCGCCACCCCGCAGGAGTTGCCATGACCACCGGGAACCCGATCGACCCGCATAGAGCCGTCGCCGAAAGCAGCGTGATGATCCCGCGCGGTCCGCCGCCCTTCGGTGTCATCCGGCGCGCCGGGCCGTTCTGCCGTCACACTGTGCCCGATGACCACGGCCCAGGTCGGGAGGCGCCTGGTGCACAGGTCGCGCGGAGCTGCCGGCCGGGGCCACAATTCCCCCCTGCGGGCCAACCCCGAAGGACCGCTCATGAACACCACCGTCGCGGAGCTGATGCGCCGCAACCTCCTCGACGTCTTCAACGAACCGGACGCCGAGCGCCGCGACGCGGCCATCGCGGTGACCTACGCCCAGGACGTCGTGTGGCACGAACCCGACCGCGTGAACCGAGGCCGCGAGGCCCTCGCCCGGCGTGCCGCAGAGTTGCTCGCGCAGTCCCCGGACTGGGTCATGCGGCCCGACGGCCCCGTCTCCGTCAACGACGACCTCGGCCACCTCGCCTTCCGGTACGGTCCCGCCGGTCAGCCGCCCGTCGTGACCGGAATGGACATCGCCCACTGCAAGGACGGCGTCATCACCGAGCTCTACACCTTCGTCAGCGGGACCGGCCAACCCTCGTAGCACGCGGTCCAGCGAGGATGGACCACACGAATTCCCGGCCGTCCTCCTGCCACGGTGTGTGCCCGAGCCCGTCATCCCTGGGCCGGACGACGAGTTCGTCGACGTCGACGTCGGCAGGCAGATCGATGGCGTGGAGGACCGCTTCGCTGATCGCGGCGGCGGCGGGGATCGCGATGCCCATCCGCCGCTCCACCACACCGGACGTCTTTGCGTTTGATCAAGCCGGAGCACTGTCGACAACGCTCGTGGTCAATACAGCTAGGGCCTGAGGACGATCTTGCCGTGGGTGTGGCGGTGTTCGAGCTCGGTGTAGGCCTCGCGGACTTGCGCCAGCGGGTAGACGTTCGCGATCGGCACCTCGAGGTGTCCGTCGGCGATCAGGCCGGCAAGCTCGGCGAGCACCTTGGCGCCCGGCCCGGCCGCGACCCCTCCGTCAGTCTTCACCCCGTGCTTCTCGGCAGCTGCGAAATCGGCGATGGTGTCGATTCGATCGGTTGCGACGCCGAGGGCGAGGGCCAGCTCGACGTACCCGTCGCCGAAGGTGTCGATGAAGGCGTCCACGCCGCCGGGCGCGGCAGCCCTGATGCGGTCCGCGACCCCCACGCCGTACGCGACCGGGACCACGTCGTGGCTCTTCAGCCACTCGTGGTTGCTCTCGCTCGCCAGGCCGATGACCGTGGCCCCGGTACGGCGCGCGAGCTGGACGGCGAGCGAGCCGACGCCCCCGGCGGCTCCGGAGACGACGACGGTCTCGCCCTCCTTGGGCTGGACGGCGTGTACCGCCCCCCATGCGGTGACGCCGACGACGTACAGGCTTCCGGCCACCTCCCATGAAACCTCTTCCGGCTTGCGCGTGAGGTCGTCGGCCTCGACCAGGACCAGCTCGGCCTGGGAGGCCCGCTTGTTGCTGAACCCGATCACCTCGTCACCGGGCGAGAATCCGCCGACCCCGGCGCCGACCTCCTCGATGACCCCGGCGAGGTCGCTGCCCTGCCCGGACGGGAACGTCGACGGGAACATCTGCGCCACCGCCCCCGTGCGGATGACCGCCTCACTGGGGTTGATGCCGGCCGCCTTCACGCGAACGAGGACCTGCCCGTCCCCGGGCACCGGGCGCTCCACCTCGTCGACCCGCAGCACGTCGATCCCGCCGAACTCGTCGTACCTGACCGCCTTGGGCATGATCTCTCTCCTTCGACTCACTGAAGTCGGCAGGGGTGTGGGTTACGCCCGCCGGAGTTCGAGCACGGGAATGACGCGGATTCCGGCAGTCTGGCGTGCGTACTCGGCAAAGCCGGGGTAACGCCGGGCCTGCTCGGCGTGGATGCGGTCGCGTTCGGCGCCGTTCAATTCGCGGACGGTCACCTGGTGGGTCGCGGTGCCGCGTTCGACGGTGCCCTCGCCGGCGGCGGTCAGGTTGCGGTACCAGTCCGGGTTGGTGGGTGCTCCGCTCGGAACTCTGCGATGGTCTTCGCGTTCCAGTCGAGTGCTTCGCTCATGTCGAACTCCTGTCGTTCACGATCCGGGCTGTGCGCCGGGATGAGCTGTAGCGACAGAGTGGCCAGGACGTAGCCCACCTTCCGAGGATCACGCCGATCCGGGTCGCGCTCTGCCCCTTCGTGTGCGGATCACGGGTGGGCGGAGCCGACAGCGGCGCGCGCCTGGTCGAGGTCGACGACTTCGCCGTTGAACCCGAACTGGTGCAGGTCGCCTCCCGGCGCCTCGATGCGTCCGGCGGCGGCGAGGCCGCCGGCCTTCACGGCGTCGAACCCGGCCGCGCGGATCAGCCGTTCGACGGTCGCCGCGGCGATCTCGTCGTCGGTGGCGTAGAAGAGCGCCGCACGCTGCGGCGTGCGCTTCGCGTTAGCGGCGAGCACCTCCGCGGCGAGGGTGCCGAACGCCTTCACGTAGTGGGCACCTCCGGGCAGCAGGGCGGCGGCCACCGACCCGGCCGACTGCCCGTCAGGCAGCGACCGCACGATCCGGCCCGTCTCGTCGAACGCGATCGGGTTCGACGGGTCGATCACGACCTTCCCGTCGAGCAGCGGTCGAACCCGCGGGATCATCTCCCTCATGTCATCCAGCCAGATGGCGAACACGACCGTGTCCGCGCCCGCGATCGCGTCCTGCACGGGGGCGGCGTGTGCGAGCGGCCCGAGCTCGTCCGCGAGCTCCGCCGCGTGCGAGGCGCCCTTCCCCGCCAGGACGACGCTCTCGCCTCCGGCCACCAGGTGCCGGGCGAGAGCACTCCCGATGTTGCCGACGCCTACGATTGCGGTGGTCATCTCCGGCCTTCCTCTCCGTTGACGTTGAATCAGTTCTAGCTCAGATGTCTCAGATGTCCCGGATGTCGTCGGGTAGCAGCCCGAATGCCTGATACGCCCTCACCCAGTCGACCGACTCCCAGTGCTCGACGATCAGCCCGTCCTCGACGCGGAAGAAGTCGAGCGTGGTGAAGTCGGCCGCCCGCCCGCTGCCGGCGATGGTGCCGTCCCACACGCTCCGGGAGGCGAGCCGGTTGCTCTCGGCGACCACGTGCGTCTGCAGGGCCCGCCCGTCGGGCATCGCTCCGCGGCTGATCGCGAGCGCACTGGCGAACGCGTCGCGCCCGTCGGGCGTCCAGCCGGAGTTCTGCAGGTACTCCTCGCCGACCACGTCGACGTCCTCGGGCTTCCCGGTGGCGATCACGCCGTCGTAGAGGCGGCGCACCACGGCCCGGGACTCCTCGCGCGAGACCGGCCGTCCGGCGGCCTTGCCGAAGGCGGTGCCGAGCTTCTCGGGGAACAGTCCGCCCGCGGATTCCTCGACGCCGAGGATCTGCTGGAAGGCGTTGGCGGCCTTGGGGATGGCGCCGATCGCGACCAGGATGCGGTAGGTGTCGAGGACCTGCCAGTGCTCGACGATCTGGTCGTCGCGCACACGCAAGATGTGCGAGGCCGAGGTCTGGACCGGGTTCCCGGTCGCCGCATTCCCGGCGTACGCGCCCTTGTGGGTGCCGGTGATGACCGTGCGCAGCGCGACCAGGTCGCCTTCGACCAGGACGCCGACGTTCTCGTGCACCTCGAGGCGGAGATCCGGGAAGGACCGGCGAAGGCCCGCGTAGTAGTTCTTGACGCCGGTTCGGCTGCGGGTGCCGTGCACGTCGTAGGACAGCACCGAGCGCGCCAGAACCGTGTCGATGCGGCCGGGGTCGTCGGCGTTGACCGCGTCGAACAGCTCCCGCGCCAGCTCGTCCGCGCGTTGCGCCGTGCGGGTGGAGTGGAAACTGTCGAGGCTCGTCGCGCCGGATGTCGTACTCATGGCGACTTGACTCCCTCACTTGAAGGTTCAACTTCCATTGACAAGTCAACGCGTCACGCAGTCCGGCGTCCAATACTTCCCAGCCGCACCGGTGATAGCTTCCGGCTATGGATCTCGAACCGCGCCAGCTGCGGTACTTCCTGGCCGTCGCCCAAGAGCTGCACTTCGGCCGCGCCGCCGCGCGCCTGTACATCGCCCAGCCTTCGCTGAGCAACCAGATCCACAGCCTCGAACGCACACTCGGGGTCGACCTGTTCGTACGCTCCAGCCGCAAGGTCGAGCTCACCACGGCAGGGCGCATGCTCCTCGAGGAGGCGCCCCGCGCGCTCGCCGCACTCGAGCGCGCCGCCGAACGCACGCAGCAGGCCGGCGCGGGTGTCGCCGGGACGGTACGACTCGGCTACGCACCGATGGCCGGATACGAGACCCTCGGCGCGATCCTGTCCGCCGTCGAGCACGACAGCCCCAACCTGACCGTCCTCACCACCGAGCATTTCAGCTCCGAGATCCCCGGCCGCGTGCTCGCCGGCGACCTGGATGTCGGAATCGCGCTGTTCCCCGCACCGATGAAGGGGGTGCGCGGTGCCCTGGTGCGGTTGGAGCCGCTCGCGCTGCTGTGCGGCAAGGACCACCGCCTCGCCGACACGGACCCCGTCCCGGTCGCCGGCCTCGAGAACGAGACGGTGCTGCTGTTCCCGCGCGAGCTCGCGCCCGGCTACTACGACAGGGTCGTCGCCGCCTGCGAGCAGTCAGGCTTCCAGCCCCGGATCCAGACCTTCGCCGACCCGCCTCCCCAGGCCATGGTCGCCCGACTGCGGGCGAACCGGGAGGTCGGCCTGCCGCCCGCCTCGTTCGCCCACCACACCGCCGCAGCAGATCCCGGCTACGCCGCATGTCGAATCGTCCAACCGGAGATCCGCGTGGAGTGGTCGGTCCTGTGGTCCGCGCGCAGCAGGTCCGCCGCCGTCACACGTCTTCTGGGAAGTGTCCGGCGATGCGCCGAGGAGCACGGCTGGCTGCTGTCCACGCACGGTGAGACCAGCGCCGATACCCCGAATCCGACACCTTCTCCGTAGCCGTCGGGGCTGGCGATACGTGATTCGCTCGCGGGAGCCCCATGGTGAGGTTCCCGCCGTGGGGCGCGTTCCTAACGCATCACCAGGCCACCGTCGACGGTGAGGACCTGGCCCGTCAGCGCGGCGGCGTCGTCGCCGACGAGCATCGCCACCACAGCTGCGGTGTCGTCGGGGGTGAGCGGCCGGGGCAGCGCCTGGTGCGCCGCGACTTCCTCGAACTCCTCCGTCGGCACCACACCGGTAGCCGGAGTGCGAGTCAGCCCCGGGGCAACAGCCGTGACCGCGATCCCGTGGCCGCCGAGCCCGACGGCCAGGGCGCGGGTCATGCCGATCAGCGCCCCCTTGGACGCCACGTACGCGAGCATGTGCGCGCCCGCGGGACGCCAGAACGTGTTGGACACGATGAAGACCACCCTGCCGAAGCCTCGCTCGCGCATCCCCGGCGCGAACGCCTGGGTGAGCAGCAGCGCCGACTCGACATTCACCGCCTGGACCTGACGCCACAGGTCGAGTTCGAACTCCTCGAACGGCCCGAAGGCGACCATGGCGGCCGAGTGGACCAGAACATCGCACCTGCCGTAGCGATCCAGCACCACCCGCGCGGCCCGGCGCACAGCGTCCGGATCACCCAGATCGACCGGGACCTCGCCCGTACGGTCGAGCACGACCACGGCGTGATCGGCTGCGAGCCGCGCGGCGATCGCCCCGCCGATCGCACCGGCGCCGCCGGTCACGACCGCGACCCGGCGGCCTCCGACAGTCTCAGTAGACACGGTAGACACTGCTCAGCGCTCCTCTCACTGCGGAACTCGTCGGCACCCGGGCTTGCCCACCCCGGCGACCAGCCGGCACAGGGCATTCGTTTGCCTGCACGACAAGCCAAGTCTCTGCGTGCGTCGTCGTCCAAGACTTGCCACCGGCTTCAGCGATAGCCGCCCGCTATCGAACGGAACAGTGAACCGTTCCGGGTTCAGCGGGACTCGATTTCGTGTACGGATGCGACGTACGGCACACGACCCGCCGCGACGCGTCACGCACCGCGGTCCGGGCGGCGATGCCCGGCTCAGCCCAGGGCCCGGTCGAGGTTGAAGGCGGCGCTGATCAGCGAGAGGTGGGTGAACGCCTGGGGGAAGTTGCCGAGCTGTTCACCGGTCGGGCCGATCTCCTCGGCGAACAGGCCGACGTGGTTGGCGTAGGTGAGCATCTTCTCGAAAGCCAGCCGGGCCTCCTCCAGCCGGCCAGCCCGGGCCAGCGCCTCGACGTACCAGAAGGAGCAGATCGAGAACGTGCCCTCGGAGCCGTGGAGGCCGTCCGGACTGGCCGCAGGGTCGTAGCGGTACACCAGGGAGTCGGAGACCAGGTCCGAGGTGAGCACGTCCAGGGTGGAGAGCCACTTGGGATCGGTGGGCGAGATGAACTTGGCCATCGGCATCATCAGCAGGGACGCGTCGAGGATCGTGCCGTCCAGCCCCTGGACGAACGCACCGCGCTCGGCCGACCAGCCGCGGGCCATGATCTGCCGGTAGATCGCGTCCCGGGACTGCCGCCAGCGGGGCAGGTCGGCGGGGAGCCCGCGCCGGTTCGCCAGCCGGATCGCCCGTTCCAGCGCGACCCAGCACATCAGCCGCGAGTACACGAAGTTGCGCCGCCCCCCGCGGGTCTCCCAGACCCCCTCGTCGGGCTGGTCCCAGTGCTCGCAGAGCCAGTCCGCCACCGCGCCGACCGCCTCCCACCCGTCGCTGCTGATCGGCTGGCCCCACTTGTCGTAGAGATAGACGGAGTCGATCAGCGCTCCGTAGATGTCCAGTTGGAGCTGCCCGGTGGCGGCGTTGCCGACCCGCACCGGCGCGGAACCGAGGTGGCCCTGGAGATGCGACAGCTCGTACTCGGGCAGCTCGCTGCGCCCGTCGATGCCGTACATGATCTGCAGAGGGCCGGACGCGCCGGTGCCGCGCATGATGCCGCGCTCGCCGAGGAACCCCATGAACGCCTCGGCCTCCGAGGTGAACCCGAGGCGCAGCAGGGCGTAGATGCAGAAGGCGGCGTCCCGGACCCAGACGTAGCGGTAGTCCCAGTTGCGCTCGCCGCCGATCCGCTCGGGCAGGCTGGTGGTTGGTGCGGCGATGATCGCACCGGTCGGGGCGTAGGTGAGGAGCTTCAGCACGAGTGCGGACCGGTTCACCATCTCGCGCCACCGCCCGTGGTAGCGCGAACCGGCCAGCCAGTGACGCCAGAACCGGACGGTCGCCTCGGCCTGCTCCTGTGCCTCGGCGCGCGGACACGACCGGGCCCGGACGTCGTCGCCGATCCGGTCGAGGGCGAACACCTGGGACTCGCCCTCGAGGAGCTTGAAGTGCGACCACACGTCGGGCCCGTCGCTCTCCAGGGGCGCGGTGGAGGTCAGCGCGAGCGTCAGTGACGGGGAGCGGAACACCGCCTCGTGGCCTTCGAGGTGCACGGTGTGCGCTTCGGCGCCATAGCCGAAGCGCGGGGCGATCCGCGCCCTGAACGGGAGCACGCCGCGGACGCAGACCACCCGCCGGATCAGCCGGTGGCGGTCCGCCTCGCGGGACTCGTCGACGACGGGCATGAAGTCCTGGATCTCCGCCACCCCGTCCGCGGCGGAGAACCGCGTGATCAGGACGTTGGTGTCGGGGAAGTAGAACTGCCGGGTACGGGTCGGCACGTCCGCGCACAGTTCGAAGCGGCCGCCGCGGTCCGCGTCGAGGATGGACGCGAACACGCTGGGCGCGTCGAAGCGCGGGCAGCAGTACCAGTCGATCGTGCCGTCGGTGGCGACGAGCGCGGCGGTACGGAGATCACCGATCAGGCCGTGCTCGGAGATCGGTAGGTAGCGGCAGTTGTCCGCCTGCTCGAAACCGGGCGTGTCGAACGCCATTCCGGCCTCCCTGCCGCTGCGGCGCGGGCCTGGAGATGAAGCCTTGCCTTTCATCCTAGATCGCTACTCGAGGCTCGGCTCCGCCAGAGCCGTGCGCACAGGACTCGGCAGCCTTCCTGGCTTGGGCAACCCGCCGGCACTTCTCGGGGTGCCCGCGGCGGCGGCCGCCGAGCGGTTGATCGCCACCTTCCCTCCGCTCACCCGCAACCGCAGCCATGCCGAGCTCATTCACCCGGGCGCGCTCGACCAGCTGCGCGTCACCGACACCCGCGCACGGCAACTACCGCCAAGCGGCCGGGAAGGACTGCGAGATCGTCCGGGCGGTGGGAGCAATTCAGGTGGGCTGCCGGGGGGCCGGGAACGCCCGGGCCAGTTCCTTTCGTGACGCCTCGTCGAGCCGCACCGACGCGGTGGTGAGGTTCTCGGCCAGGTGGGTGCGGGTGCGGGTGCCGGGGATCAGCAGGATGTTCGGGGCGAGGTCGAGCAGCCAGGCGAGGGCGAGCTGTGCCGGGGTGGCCCCCAGGCGCTTGCCCAGGTCGGTGAGGACGGGACTGGTCAGGATCCGGTTCTGGATGCCGCGTGGCCAGCCGAGGGGGCAGAAGGGGACGAACGCGATCCCTCGGGCGGAGCACTCCTGGAGCACGTCGAGGGAGCGCTGGTCCGCGAGGTTGAAGAGGTTCTGGACGCAGACGATGTCGGCCTGGTCGCCCGCCCGCAGCAGGTGCTCCCGCCCGATGTTGCTGAGGCCGATGCCGTCGATCAGTCCCTCCTCGCGGGCTCGGACGAGCTCCGCCAGCTGGGAGTCGAACCGTTTGCCCGGTGCGGCTGTCCGGTCGGCCAGGCGCAGGTTCACTGCGGCCAGGCGGTCGACGCCGAGGGTGGCGAGGTTTTCCTCGATGCCCTCGCGCAGCTGGTGCGGTTCGTCGTACGGGAGGACGGCGCCTGTCTCGTCGCGGCGGGCGGCGACCTTGGTGACGATGGCCAGGCCGTCGGGGTAGGGGTGGAGCGCCTCGCGGATCAGCTCGTTGACGACGCCTGGGCCGTAGTACTGGGCGGTGTCGATGTGGTCGACGCCACCTGCCACGGCGGCGCGCAGCACGCGCAGTGCCTCGTCGCGGTCGCGGGGCGGGCCGAAGACGTTGTCGCCGGCCAGTTGCATCGCGCCGTATCCGATCCGGTGCACCCGGCGCGGGCCGAGAGGGTACGAACCCGCCGATGTGACGGAAGGGGTGTGCTCGGGCATGGCGTCTCCTACGGTTCAGTCGCGCAGGGTCTTCATGGCCGCCGACCAGGGCTCCAGCTCCTCGAACAGTTTGGTGGCCGCAGCGTCGTGGCGCGCGCCGGGCTTGAAGAGGGCGAGGTTCTCGAAGTCGGTGAACAGGGAGAGGGCCAGTTGCCGGCGGACGTGGGCGAGCTGGAGTTCGCCGGCGATGGTGCGCAGGTGCTCGGCGGCGCGGATGCCGCCGACGGTGCCGTAGGAGACGAAGGCGGCGGCCTTGTTGTTCCACTCGGCGTAGGCGTAGTCGATGGCGTTCTTCATCACGGCGGGGATGGAGTGGTTGTACTCGGGGTGACGAAGACGTAGCCGTCGTACTCGGCGACCTTGGCGGCCCACGTCCTGGTGTGGGCGCCCCGGTACTGGCCCATGAAGGGCGGTAGCGGCTCGTCCATGGAGGGTAGCGGCCAGTCGAGGAGGTCGACCAGGTCGTACTCGGCGGCGGTGCGGGCTCCCGCGCGGTCGACGATCCAGTCGGCGACGGCCTTGCCGTTGCGGCCGGGGCGGGTGCTGCCGAGGATCACTGCGACCTTGAGAGTGGCCATGACGTCCACTCCTTCCTCGACTTCTTCGACGGCCCGGTCAGGCGGGGCTGTCGTCCGCGCGACGGGCCCGGACGGTCGCGGTCAGCTGCAGCCGGCGTCCCGCCATGCCCTTGAGCCTGGTGACGCCGTGGGCGTAGCGGTCGACGGTCGCGGTGGCCTCCACGGAGATCTCGTCTCCGTCGATCCGGGCGTCCGACACGGTGAAGGTGACGGGCGCGCGGACGCCGTGGGCGGTCAGCTGGCCCTGGAGGGCCCAGGTGCCGGCCTGGTCCTGCTCGGCTCCGGTCGAGGTGAAGACGATGTCCGGGTAGGCGGCGACGTCCAGCAGGGTCCTGGAGAGGACCTGGCGGTCACGGTTCTTGTTGCCGGTCTCGAAGCTGGCCGCGTCCGCGACTGCGTCCACACGGCTCCCGGTCGGCGGCTCCGCGAGGGAGACGGTCCCGCCGCGCAGCTTGAAGCTGCCGCGGACCGTACCCAGGCCGAAGAGGTGCTTGGTGGTGAAGGTGATCCGGGAGCGCGGGACGTCGATGGCGTACCGGTCTGGCTCGGGCGTGACGGTGGTCATGGCGACCTCCTCTGACGTGAGCCTTCAAGTCGAAGTCCAGATCCGTCGACTTGAAGGCTCACGTTGCACTAAGGCTCAGACCAGGCCGAGCTGGGCGGCGATGACGGAGCCCTCCGCGTAGCAGTCGAAACGCTTGATCTTGCCGTCGACCAGCTCGAACACGTCGCAGCACGGGGCATCCATGCGCTTGCCGGTCGGCGGGACGGAGCCGGAGGGCAGCTCCAGCGGGCCGAGGTGGGTGCCCTGCAGGCGCAGCTGCACGATCACCACGTCGCCGGTGACGTAGAAGCGTTCGAGTTCCCGGTGCATGTCGGGGAACGCCTTCGCGTAGACCTCGACCGTCTTGCCCAGCTCGTCCGCACCGCGGTAGGTGAACGGGACCGACATGTCCGTGAAGGTCCCGTCCTCGGTGAACGCCGCGACCCAGCTGGCGACGTCCCGCTCCTCGGCGACCTGGTAGGCGTTGCGAATGATTTTCTCGTTTTCCAGTGACATCTCGGCTCCCTGATCCGTGCCACATGCGGGTGACGAGGCGGCGCCGGGATCGGCGCCTTCGTACATCGACTTTAACATTCAAGTCAATCTCGGGGAAGGGCTCGTCGTTTCGGCCTCCGCGTCGTGCTGGGATGCATTGCGGCCGAGCGGGTGACTTGCCTCGTCAAGTGACGGGCATCAGCGCGCGGGGGAGTCGATGCGCTGCAGGATGCGTTCCGCTTCCTGCCCGAGCCTGCGCAGGCGCTCGCCGGACAGGTTGTCCACGACGAGGCGGCGGACATGGGCGACATGCCCAGGGGCCGCCGCCTCCAGTTTGCTCATGCCGGCCGGCAGGAGGATGGCATTGGTGAACCGCCCGTCGCTCGGATCCGGCTCCCGCCGCACGTAGCCGCGGCCCTCCAGCCGCTTCACCATGTGCGAGAGGCGGGACAGCGATGTGCTGGTGTGCTCGGCCAGGACGCTCATGCGCAAGGTCCACTCGGGGGCCTCGGACAGCATGGCGAGGGTCATGTACTCGACCATGCTCAGCTCGGCGTCGCGCTGGAGCTGGACGTCGATCGCCCAGGGGAGTCGGGTGATCAGGCGGACCACCGACATCCAGGAGGCCAGCTCGGTCGACGTGAGCCACAGGTCCGCATGCTCGTCCGCCGGCGCCTGGGGTATCTCGTCCTGGCTCGTCATTCTGCGAGCTTATCACTTGAACAGTCATGTCAAGCGGGCCGGCTGGACGGTGCACCACGCTGACCACGGCGTGCTGATCCCAGGCGGCGGGAGGTGGCCGGGCGGGTCGCCGGTAGTGGGGGGCAGCAAAGAGAGCTGAGGGAGTTCCGGCAGATGCAGGCCCTCACCTTGGACTTCAGGAGGAGCTGCCGCTGGCCAGCGATATCGCTACTGGCCCACTCTGAAGCGAAGGTCGACCCGGTGGGGAGCAATGCCCTTGGGCTCACGCGCGCCGCTTGCGCCGCAGTCTTGGGGCGTTCTGCCAGCCCGCTGATGCGGCGAAGACACTCCTCCCTTCCGCCCTCGTACTCGTAGAGGCCCATGTCCTTCTCGGCCCGGATGTCCTTCATCGCCCTTGATGTGGATTCGACTGTGTCGCCGTTATCAAGAGGAGGCTCCTGCGGGGTGAGTTCTCGCCCGTACCCGGTGGTGAACGCGGCACGCAGGTCGGGCCGGTGGGGTGTGAGCTGGAGGGTGACCCGCATCAGGTCACGCCGGGCAGGGGCCTCGACGTGGCTGCGTTCGAAGTCGATCAGCCCCAGCGCCAGCCGATCGCCGGCGCGGCGCACGATCCAGTTCCGCGGACCGAAGTCGCCGTGGCAGTAGGCGAGTGCGGTGGGCGGGGGCTCGGCGCGGGTGGCGTCGGCCAGGACCTCGACGGCCTCGTCCGACAGGCGGGCGTCGCGGGCGCGGGCCAGCGCCCGTGCGCGCTCCTGGGCCCAGGGCAGGTACTCGCCGACCGGGGCTCCGGTCGTCGGCTGCGCGTGAGTCGTGGCCAGGAGCTGCCCGGCCTGCCGGTACACCTCCTGCTCCTCGGCGGCGGTGAGGTCGGTGCTGATGACCGGGGTGCCGGGCAGCGCGGAGGTGACGATGAGCAGCGACCGGGTGTCCTCGGCAAGCAGGGCCGGTGCCCGGCCGCTGCCGAGCGCTGGCGCGAGGAGACGGTAGGCGGCGGTTTCTCGCTGGTGCATGAGGGCGTTCTTGTGGCGCTTGGCGAACAGCCTGCGTCCGGCGGCACCGAGGGCCTCCCAGACGACCGGGTGGCCGGCGCGATCGAGGGAGCGTACGTCCAGCAGCTCGTAGTCCTCTGCCGTCGCGCGCAGCAGTCGGGTGATGTCGGCCGGCATGTCGGGGGCGCTCACGGGGTCCACCCGACGGTGGACAGGGTGCTGCCGCGGGCGATCTCGGCGAGCGCGTGGGCGGTGTAGGGGACGGTGTCGTCCGGCAGCGAGTCGAGCGGCCACCAGTGCAGTTCCTCGCACTTGTGTGGCTCCGCGTTGCGGAGCCGGCCGTGGTAGCGGGTGGGGCGGAAGAACAGCTGGAGGCGGCTGCGGCCGTCGTCGGCGTCGAGGTGGTGCAGGGTGTGGACGAGCGCGAGGTCGTCCTCGGCGATGGTGATGCCGAGTTCCTCCTCGGCCTCGCGCGTCATGGAGCGGGTGACCGGCTCGCCGCGTTCCATGTGCCCGGCCGGCAGGTGCCACAGGCCGTTCGCGTAGGCGGTGTTGCGGCGCCGGCCGAGCAGCACGCGGTCGGCGTTGGTCAGGACGAGGTGGACGCCGACGACCAGGGTCAGCGGATCCGTCCCGGAAGCCGGGGAAGCGGCGAGGCGGAGGTCGTCGCGCTGGTTCACGCAGTCCTCCCGGAAGACAGGCTGGCGGCGTCGGCGAGCAGCGGCAGGTAGTGCTGCACATAGGGCGGGACGTTGAGCAGCGGCACCTCGTCGAGGGGGACCATGCGCACGGCCAGGCCCTCGTCGCCGAGCCGCAGGTCCGTCTCGCGGCCGTCCCAGACGGCGTGCAGGACACGGGTGAGCGGGAGGCCGAAGCCGTGGTGGGGGTCGGGGAGAGTCCGCAGTCCGGTGATATCGATGCCGGCCTCCTCGCGGACCTCGCGCACCGCGCTCTCCCGGGCGCTCTCGTCGGCCTCGCGCCAGCCGCCGATCGGTGTCCAGTAGCCGGGCCAGGGCATGCCGGGCCGGTCTTCGCGCTGGTGCATCAGCAGTCGACCCGCGGGGTCGGTGACGAAGACCAGGACGCCCTCGAAGTCGTCGTCGTACGGGGCCGGGCGCTCCAGGTAGAGCGGGACACCGCAGCGGTGGGCGCGCAGCACCTGCCGGAGCCGCTGGTAGCGGTCCGGCTCCATGAGGGAGCACCAGTTGTGGGCCGTCTCGAACCGGAACTCGGTGTGCTCGGCCGCATCGAGGCGGATCCGAGCCTGCTGCTCGGGGGTGAGGACGCCGCCGTCGAAGACGTAGCTGCAGACCGGCACGGGGTACTCGGTGCCCGCCTGTTCGTGGATGACGGCGACCAGGCGCCGGCGGGCGACCACCTCGGGATTCTCGGCGGCGAGATCGAGCCCGATCTCCTCCTCGGCCTCGATCAGCGCGGTGGTGAACGGCGTCCGGCCGTGCTCGACGTTGCCGCCGGGGAAGTTCCACATGGCCTGGTTGACGGTCGAGCGCATTCCCAGGATGCGGCCCTGTGGGTCGGTGATCAGGAGGCTGGCGTAGGTCGTGGGCCGGGCGATGGTGGTGACGCAGGTGCCGACCGGCCGCCAGCCGGGGACGGCCAGGCGGTGGTTCAGCCATTCGACGACCTCCCGCTGCCCGTCGCTGGTCGGCGGCAGGGCGCCCGGGCTCGTCCACTGGTGGCCGTCGTGGTCCCGGGAAAGGTGGATCGGGGTGCCGTCGGGCACGACGGTGGTGAAGACGAACTGCCGCACGCGCCGCCCGCGTTGGTTGGTGAAGTCCAGGTGCCGTACGTACTCCAGCGGCCACCCGGTCAGCCCGGTCTCCTCGGCCAACTCCCTCGCCGCACCCACCGGCACGCTCTCCCCGTCCTCCCGGCCACCGCCCGGGTACTCCCACAGGCCGGGCAGAACGTCGTGCGGGGATCGGCGGATCATCAGGATCCGGCCCGCGGCGTCCCGGACTACCACGCCGACGCCGATCCGCTCAATGCCTTCGCGGGCGGCCAGGCCCGTGAGTGTGTCGAAGTCGATCACTGGAGGAGCTCCTCGGCGTCGCGGGCGGGCAGGGTCACCCGGCCGTGAGGCCGGGCGCGGGTACTGAGAGCCGGGATGGTCGGGCCTTCCACAGGGGTGCCTCCGGGCACTGGTGATGTTCGGGCACGCCGAACCGGCTGTCGACAGGGAAGGTCGCCGCAAGTGCGCTGTCAGGACGTCGAGTTGGATGGTTCGGAGTGTGGGGTGGCGACTGATGATGGTGCTGTTCGATTGCGTCGCTCAAGCGGATTTCCCCCGGGCGATCCCGGGTCGAACGGGGCTATTTCGAGCACCCGTCGGGCGTGGTCGAGGGCCTCCTCCAGGCGGCCCCGGAGGGCCTTGGGCAGGGTGCCGGAGTCCAGTGCGCAGGCGGCGAGCGCCCGTTCGAGCGGGCTGATCCGGTTCGGTTCGAGGCGGCTGCGGATGCCCTCGTGGGCGAGGAGGTCGCGAAGTGCGTAGCCGTCGCCGGATTCACTCGTTCGGCTGGTCAGCCGCCGCAGCAGGTTTTGCGCGGAGGGGGTGTCCGGGTCAGCGGCGTCGAGGGTGGTCAATGTGAGGCGGGTGGTGAAGGCGGCGAGGCCCTCCTCTGCGTCGAGCGCGAGGCAGTGGTCGATTGCCTGGTCGGCGGCGTCTTGGTCGCGGGGGCGGCACAGCGCGGTGAGCACGGCGGTGACAGCGTCCTCCCGGGCATCGCCCGGCTCGGTGCCCTCCAGCAGGGCGAGGGCGCCCGGCAGGTCGCCGGTGGTGGCGCAGGCGAGGACGGCGACCTGGCGGCCGTCGAGGATGCGCTGGCCGATGCCGCGGTGCTCCTCGATGTGTCGCAGGGCATCCTTCCAGCGGCCGGCGGCGGTGAGGGCGCGGGTGCCGTCGGCGATGACGACCCGCCACAGCCACGCCCGCACTTCGGCGTGCTGCTGGTCGGTCTCTGTCAACTTGGCCGGGACGGTGATGCCGTCGAGGACGGTGGCGGTGGCGCTGGTGACGGCGTGGTAGAGGTCGAGGAGGAGTTGGTGGCCGCGCTGGTGGTGGTCGGCGCGGATGTGGAGGCGGGCGAGGTTGACGATCGGCTCCAGGCCGAGGATGGCGCTCATCGCCGGGATCGGTCCCCGGGGCAGGTAGAGGTTGGCGTGGCGGTGGCACAGCTCGCGGGCGTACTCGGGCAGGCCGAGATCGGAGGCGAGGAGCGCTGCCTGGTTGAAGACGGTGGATGCCTGGCCCGGATCCGCCTGCCGGGAGGCCGTGTCGGCCAGCTCGCGGAGCCGGCCGACACGGGCGTTCAAGGGCAGGCACGCGGGCCGGATCCTGGCGACCAGCGGGAAGCGCTGGGCGACGGGTCCGGTCGGGTGCACGGCGGCTACTCCCAGGTGATGGTGATCGGGTGGTTCGGGCGCTCCAGGACGAAGCGGCCGGCCGCCGGGGCGGCGGTACCGAGGGTGTCGGGGAGGGCGATGCGCAGGGTCCGGTTGCGGAAGCTGGTGTTCCAGACGCGGATCTGCTCGGCCACGAGGTCGGCGAGCGCCGCGCCGTCGGGGCCGTGGCCGATCACGCCGGTCTCGTAGGTCTTGCGGCCCTCGGCGGTGGGCTCGCCGGGGCGCAGGGTGAGGTAGGCGAGGGAGCTGCCCTGGACGGTGGCCATGGCGCCCCAGCCGAACATCGGTGTGACGGCTCCGCGCTCGCGCGCGGAGCCGGTGGTGCTCATTCGCATCAGGGAGTTGGGCAGGGTCAGGGCCAGCCACAGGTCCTGGTACTCGTACGTGGTGCCGGCGGGGATGGTCACCCTGGTCCAGGTCTCGTGGCGCCGGCTGTCGAGGATGCCGAGCAGCAGGGAGGCGTCGACCGCCGGGTCCTGGTCCTTGTGGACCTGGAGGGTGACGTCGCCCTCGCCGGTGAGCTGGACGGTGCGGCGGGCGTCGTCCATGCTGCCGCGCAGCGGCATGAAGACCGCGAGCTGGTCGTCGACCGACACCCAGCCGTCCTTTCCGCGTTCGAAGGCGATCACCCGACTGGCGGTGCCGCGCAGCCGCAGCGGCAGGACGATCCGGCCGGTGGGCTTGACCTGCTCCAGCCACGGGGTGGGCATCTCGATGGTGCTGACGGTGGCGATCGCCCGGTCAAACGGGGCCGCGGCCGGGTGGCCGAGGGCGCCGTCGCCGAGGACCACCTCGACGTTGGTGATGCCGGCGTCGGCGAGGTGCTTGCGGGCGCCGTCGACGAGGTCCTCGTCCACGTCCACCGCCACGACGTGCCCGTCCGGGCCGACGATGCGGCCCATGTAGGCGGCGTTGACGTCAGTGCCGGCGCCGGCCTCGAAGATCCTGTCGCTGGGCCGGGCGTCGAGCTGTTCCAGCATCAGGGCGACGATCGCGGGCTGGGAGGCGGCGCTGATCTGGGTGCCGGAGCCGTCGGCCTTGGTGTAGGTGGGGTTGTCCGCGTACGCGGCCTCCAGGGGGAAGCCGGGCAGGAAGTGCTCGCGGGGCACGGTGCGGAAGGCGTTCTCCACCGCGGCGGTGCGGATGGCGCCCTGGTCGAGCAGCCGGTCGGTGAGAGCGGCGCGCAGTTCCTCGGCGGTCGGCGCGGCGGAAGCGGTGTCGCTGCTGAGCGTAGTCATGTGGGTGGCCCTAGTAGTGGTGCGGATGGTGGACATCGAGGGCGGGGGGCCCTCCTCGCCCTGGAACAGCGGCTCTCCCTCGGTCCCGGTGCAGCGGCCGAGCGGCAGCTGGCGGACGCGACCGAGGCCTTCCTCGGCGTCATGAGCGCGCACATCGTCAACTGGCTGCTCCCCGACGAGCAGTGGCACAGTTTCCTCTCCGACCTGCTGGGCGGCGACGGCGCCAGCCGGGCGTGCCGCCTCGCTTGACTCCCGGCCGGGTGAAGTCATGCGACAGCCACTGCCTTGCCCGGCCCGAGTTCCCAAACCGACACGGCCCGGCCCCGGCAGACCGCTCGGCTCGAGGAACCAGCAACCCGTCACCCGCCACGCGGTGGGCAGAACCGTCCGGCGCCCCGAGTCCATCGCCGAACGCGACCGGATCAGGCTATAAGGGACAAGTTCAGACAACTCTCACGACATCCGACAAGGGGACGTCGATCCTGGTCGCGTCACCGAAGATGTCCACCGTCAACTCGACACGGCCCCGAACATGGTCAACAGCCACGACAGGGCTCGTGAAGTCTGTGAACGGTCCTCCGGTAATCCGCACGTCAGTCCCGACCTGGATGTCCATCTCGTGCGTCACACCAGCCCCCTTTGCACTGCTGCTTCGGTCAGCCATCGCTGACAGAAGCGAACGTACCCCTTGGCGAAACGGGGCCGAACGGCCCGAGGCAGGCTGGGGGTGCGACCGTTGGTTGAACCACAAGCTCACAGGTCAGCACGGTCCGCCCCAAGGCGCTGGCGCGCGCCAGTTGCCAAACACCCCCGCCGGGACAGAACGCTCTTTGAAGCTCAGACGATCGTGCGGAGCACGGGAGGCCGCCGGCTGCGGGGTGGCACGGGCCGTGGCAAGGCTCCGTGAGGTGGCCGTGACCCGCTGCGCCGCTGATCGACCCCACCCGGTTCGGCTGGGCTCACCGGTGCATCCGGATGGGAGTCGTCTTCGGTTCCTGTTCCTCGTCCTGTCCTGACACCTGGTCGGGATTTGCCCTGAACCGCCGCCGATCACCGTGCATAGCCGGGCGGGCCCTGGCTAGGCGGCAGTGCCTTCGACGTTCCGGCGAACCCACTGGGCCAGGCGGGCGGGCGAGCCGAAGTTGTCGGGGTTGATTTCAGCGAGTTCGGCCGTGAAGCCAAAAGCTTCCTCGATCCACACCACCACTTGCATGACGGCTGTGGAGTCCAATACCTGGGAAAGGTCCGTGTCCGCGGCGATGTCGTGACCCGGCGCCAGCTCCTTGGAGATGTGGCTGATGATCTGCTCTTCGATGGTGGTCATGCGGGTAGGTGCCCTTCGTGGACAGTCGCTGTGTCGTGATGCTGCGAAGTGGGTGTCCGTCTCCGCCTCGGTGTCGGCGCGGCTCATTCTCTGGCCAGCGACCTGCGGGAACGGCTTGAGCACACGGTCTCGGCGCCTGGGCCTCGGATGCCGCGCAGGCCGTGACCGTCCCCTTCGTGTCCGGCGTCGGCGTCCAGGAGGCGGCTCGTTGGGCGCGGCGGCCACGTCGACGGCCGGTGCGGACCCGGGAGGGTGGCGGGGAAGGGACTTCGATCCGTACGGGTATCTAGCCCAGGCCGGGTCCCTCCGTGCCTTGCTTGGCCTCGAACTCGGCCCGGACCTTGGCCTCGATCTCGGCCATGGTGCGGTCGCGTGCCGCGATCTCATCGGCCGTCATGACCGGAGGGATGTCCTCCTCCGGGATGGGGTCGTTCGAGAGCAGGGTGACTTTCTCCGTCACCACGACGTGCGCGGCCTGCCCCAGGTCGCTGGCCTGCGTGTTCTTCAGTTCCATCCCGAGTTCCTTCGAGACGACGCGGCCGCCGGTGGCCTCGGTGACGCCGGCGAGGACTGCCCGCAGCGCGTCGTCCGGGTCCGAGCCCGGTTCCACCTTGGCTGTTCCGAGCGCAATCGCACACGCCTTGACGATTCCTCGCATGTGATTCGTCACGAGGGAGGGCAGCACGTCCCCATCGAAGCCACGGGCCAGGACGAGCAGGGGCCTGCCGTGCTTCGCCGCCTCCTCGACGACGACGAGCACGTCACGGAAGTTGTCGATCACATGGTCGGTGAGCAGGACGTAGGCGTTCTCGAAGACTGCCCTTTCCTTCTCGGAGTCGGTGATGAGGAGCTGACTCGCGTAGCCGACGTCGACCTTGTGCATGGAGGGAACTCCTTCGGGATCCGCCTGATGGATCGTGAGCTGCCAGGCACGGACCGTGACGACCAGGCCTGCGGACGCAATCCTCGCGCGCCGGGACGCCCTTGTCACGGGCATCTGCATCACCCTCAGGGATTGGCGACAGCCATCACCCGCAGTGCTGGCCGAGCCCACGGCCACACCCGACCGAACGAGGCCCTGAACCCATGGGCAGCGATCAGGCATTGTGTAGCCACCCATCCGCGTGAACCCGTCCGCCCTCGGTCGGTCCTGGCGTATCCGCCGGTGCCGGTGCCGTTGTGTCCGCGTCGTCGGCGGGCGCGGTGCCGGTCTGCCTCCCGGGACCTCGCGTGTCGTGTGCGGTGGATGCGTCGTGGCCTCTTTCGTGGCACGGACTGGCTGTCTCCCGGGGCTGTCCGGGCTGCTGGGCCGGGAAGGTCGGCGGCCGCCGCCCCTTGGCGCGGCGGCCGGTTCGGTCAGGCCTGGGGAGGGTGGACTGCTGCGAGCACGTGTCGAGTATGTCGTTCAGCGCGGTCTTCTCGGGCTAGGTGACGCTGAGGCTGTAGACGAGCTTGGTGTCGGTCCAGACGCGGCTGTACGTGCACCAGTACCCGGTCGCGGCGGGCGCCACGCGTCCGGCGACTTGTCACCCTTGGGCCGATTGGAGGCGGCGGACACTGCGATCAGCTGGGAGTGCTGCAGGTCGTTGGCGAAGGCCTTGCGCTTGTCGGTGGTCCAGGTGACCGCACCGACTGGCGGGGAGCGTCATTCCGAACGTGCCATATTCCCTTGACAGGAGCCCGCCAGGGGCACCGCAAATGCGCTACCCGATCGCAGCCCTCCTCGGGCGCATCGCCACGCTGCCCAGGTCGTCGAGGCAGGGCACGGCCACAGCTCGTGTGGAGGACAAGGTTCAGAAAACGGCGTTGCCTCCGGACCGAAGGAACGGAGGCAACTCGGTGCTGGGTCGAGGACGGGCTGTCCTCTGTGGGTCAGTCCTTCGGGGTGATGGCGTTCAGCATCGCGGAGGTGATGTGGTCGGCGGCGTTGAGGTGGCCTTTGGCGTTGGGGTGGACGAGGGCAGGCCGGTTGTCGCTGTCGAGAACGCCCTCGACCCACTTGCCGGCGTCACAGACGCTGTGCTTCCCGGAGGAGTCGTAGAGGTCGACGAAGGTGGCCGAGTCGTGGGTGCCGGCCGACTTCTCGATGGTCTTGTTGAGGGGTTCCAGGACGTCCTGGCGCAGCCAGTCCAGGTCACCGGCGGTGATCGAGAGGAACTGGTGCGGGTGGTTGTACTGGCACTTGGAGGTGTCCTTGGGGATGATCGTGGGGTAGCCGACGGCGAGGATCTTGGCGTGCGGGCCCTTCTCGTGGAGCTTGGCGAGCATCTGGTCGTAGTCCTTGCCGACCTTGGTCAGTTTGGCGGGGATGGAGGCGGCCAGTTCGTCCTTGCACGGCGTGCCCATGCCGCCGCTGCCCTCGCCCAGCTGCAGGCACTTGAAGAGGATGTCGCCGAAGCCGAGGGTGTTGCCGCCCACTCCGACGGTGATCACGTCGGTGCTGGACTTCACCGCCTCGGACTGCGGAGGCACCGGGTCGAAGGGGGCCTCCGGGTCGGGCTGCCCCGGCACACTCCGGCCGATCGGCACCTGCGCGTTGGAGGTGACGTCCTCGATCGTGGCGGCGCCGCAGCTGACGTTGGTCAGCTCGAAGAACGAGCCCAGGTCCCGGTCGATGATCTGGGGGTAGGACCGGTCGGTGCGCTCGCAGCCGTCCCGGGGAATCTCGAAGACGTCGCCGGCGGCCTGGATGACCCCGGCGGTGTAGGAGTCGCCCAGGGCGACCCACTCGTAGTCCGCCGCTGCGGCGGGCTGCGCCCCCACGAACTGCGCGGGAAGGACGGCGCCGGCGGTGAGAGCCACGGCCGAGCCCAGCAGGGCCAGGCGGGTGCGGGGACGTGCCACGAATCCTCCAGGTACACGGCTTTGGTGGTATTTTGCCCCTCGAAGGATAGTCACCTGGTGCGCAAGATCCATCACAAACAGTTGCGAATCTGTGGAGTTCGGCGTGTCCACCGCCCGCCGCGGATGCGCCCGCCCCGAATCGGTGGAACCGCTCTCGGCTCAGGCTGTCGCCGATCTCCGTCGCCGACTCCGCGAGGCGACGCAGGACGTCATCCTGCTGCAGAACAAGCTCAATGTCCTGGCCACCGTGATCGCCAACCTCTACCACGACGTGCGAGTTCCGGTGCCCCGCCCGCGCGGGCGGGGCACCGGGAGACCGTGGTGTCCCGCTACTCCTCGTCCTGCTCCAGGATGTTCGCCTCAAGGAAGTCGGCCAGGCTGCCGACGATCACCGCCGACGCGAATGCCTTGTCGAGGATCTCCTTGTTCACCGCTTCCGTCTCCTCGCCGCTGTCGGTCTCGGGCAGGCCGAAGTGGTGGCGCAGGGCCAGCTGCTTGTCGACGATGACGGCGGCGGGCAGCTTCCAGTCCTCGCCGAGGAATTCGAGGAGTTCGGGGACCTTGATCTCGTCGGCGGGGCCGATGAAGGAGGTGACGGCGATCCAGCCGGCGTTCTTGCCGTCGTATTCGAAGTACAGGTTCTGCTGGCGCTTCTCGGTCGTGCCGTCGTCGAGCTTGAACGACTGTTCGAAGGTGGCGGCCGCCCGTGTTCCCTTCTGCGTGTCCACGTCGACGTTGTCGGGGCCGAGGGTCTTGACGAGAAGGGAAGTGAAGTCGAGCCACGTCGTCATCGGTGTTTGTCCTGTTCTCTGGATGCCAGGGATGTGCCCTGCGTTCAACGGGCGTACCGGCGCCCGGGTCACGGCCGGGACGCGCCGCGGCCCGGAGCTCAACACGGCACCACCGGTGTGGTGCGGGACGCTACTGCTGGCAGGTGTCGAGCATCTCGGTCAGCGCGGCCTTCTCGGGGCGGTGACGGACAGGCCGTAGAGGTGCTTGACGTCGGCCCAGGTTCTCTAGTGCTGTCGACCATCCCCGCTGGTCAGCACGAAATATGCCCATGAGGTACGTGAGGCACATGACGGCACACCCTCGGAGGGAGCTACCAGATGACGATCCCGCCTCCGACCTGAGTAGCTCGGTTTGCCGCGCCGATGATGTTGTCCAGGCGGGCAGCTATGTAGTCCTCGGCCCGACCCGTGCTCCACGCGAGAAGGGAGATGTTGCTGCCGAGTGTCGCGCACTCGTCCAGGAATTCCTGGATCTGATCGGGAGTGACCCGGAGGTCTGACGTTGCGAGCTGCGGAAGAAACCGTGCACCGAGAGACCGGGCTGCCTCAGATCCCCACAGACCGACGCGGGTGCTCTCATGCCCCGCCAGATCAGAGCAGCCCGGAGGTACATCCAGATAGAGGACGGCGCCGTCTTCCCTGGTAACGAACACATCGACCGACAGACTCATGACGTCAGTGGATCACGCCGCCGACACGCCCGGCCAACAGATTGCGCGCCGCTCGACTCGACCTGTACCCGCCCCTGCAGGTCCTCGACGAGTCCAGGCTCGGCAAGTTCGCTGAGGCTTGGCTCCTTATGCCCCAGCGGCAGGATCTCGCCCCTGGGGCCGAAGACTTACTGGCCGGGCTGAGAATGATCTCGTCTGGTGTTCTCGCCCGAGGAGGGATTGTCTTGCACGGTTACTGGGACCCGCTGCCCGTGGCGCGGCGGCTCGTCGCCACTGCGGAAAGGGAAGTCTTCACAGGCGTCTGGGCGGAACGGAACTGGCGCAACGTTCCAGGCCCGTTCTACGGTGCGGCGACCGACTCGATGGCGACCGGCCGGCTGGACGCGCCGCATCACATCGCCTACGACGACGATTTCGGCGGCGGCTTCGGGACGGAGTTCGTCTACCGACAGCCCATGGACGAAGCGGAGACCGAGGCAGTGGTCTCGGCTGCCTGCCTGGAGCTGTACAGCGGATACGGCTGGGACGGCGACGAGCACTGGACCCCTGCCACCGTTCGCGCATGGTGGCGCGAACGGAGCCGGGTCCGCGAGTGGGCCCTGGCCATCGCGGCGGACTGGGGTGCCGCCACACACCCTGACTGGGGGAGCAACGGTTCCGTCAAGTTCCAAGGGCACTATCACGACGCGGCCCGGGGCCACTTGGAATTCGTGGCCTACATCGACGACGGGCTCGAGACGTATCTGCGCAGCTACATCTTCTGGCTGGACCAGCGCCGCCCACCCCACCGTGGGGAGGCCCTTCCAACGCTGTAGCCCGCACTCTCGGATCAGGTTGGTAGACCCGTATCGTCTGGCTGCCCGCATGAGGCACGGGGCGGTCTACTTGCTCTGTTCCCGCATCATCTGAGCGATCCCGGCACGGGCCCCGTCAAGGTCGATGGGTCCAGCAGGCGCATCCCCTGTTCTTCTTGGTCAGCTGCCCGATCGGCCTGGCCGAGGTCCATGTGGGCCATCGCGGCGGCGCCTAGCAGCTCACCGGGGCCGACGAAGGCGAGCCACGCCGGAGGTGGACATCCACGAGGTGCCGTCGAAGGAGGGCCGGACACACTATGCGATCGACGAGGTGCGAGCGATGCACCGGATGGGCAGGAGCGCGGCCGCGGTGGTCAAGTTGAGGGAAACCGCGACGGCGGCACCGTATTACGTGTACGCCGACCCCATGGGCCGCGCCCTGGTCAGTGAGCTCTTTCAGAGTGGCCACTGATCGGGTGGCGGGCCAGCGTCCCGTAACACACGAGGCTCCCGTGCCGTTGAGAAGTGTGCTCGACGTCTCAATTCATCAGCGCAGGTGCCTCGTTGGTTCCCCGTCCTGCCGCACTCGACTTGCCGCACACTCTGGTCGAGTGGGTATCCATGCTCATCGTCACCCGTGAGGGTGACCGACGCTGCAAACTGCCGCCTCACCAGCGCGCTCTCGTCGGCCTGGTCTACCTGCGCCGGCACGACACGCTCGCACAGATCGCCGCCGGCTCCGGCATATCCGTCGGGACCGCCCACACCTACGTCACGGCCGTCGTCGGGCACCTGTCCCGCCAAGCAGCCGGCCTCCTGCGGGTCCTGCGCGGGACCGACCCGGATGACGTCCTGCTCGACGGGACGCTCGCCGCGTGCGACCGGGTCGGCGACAGTCGGGCCGACTTCTCCCAGAAGCAAGCGCCGTCACGGCGTGAACGTGCAGGTCGTGGCCGATCCCACCGGCAAGCTGCTGTGGATCTCACCCGCGCTGCCCGGCCGCACCCACGACCTGACCGCGGCCCGTGCCCACCGCGTCATCCGGATCTGCGAACGCCAGGGCGTCCCCGTGCTCGCCGACCGCGCCTGCATCGGGGCCGGCTCCTGGGTGACCACACCCATCGGACGGCTTCCCGGCCGGGACCTCACCACGACCCGGCGGACGATCAACCGAGCCTTGGCAGCGGCACGAGCACCGGTCGAACGAAGCATCGCGCGACTCAAGTCCTGGCAGATCCTCCGCCGGGCCCGCTGCAGCCCCAACCGGATGACCGTCATCGCCGCAGCCGTCCTCACGCTGGAACGTCAACGCTGACGAGGCTCATTGTCGTTCCAAGGTGAGGGCGGCCCGGCAATGGCCGTAATCCAGTTGAGGACCGTCTCACGACCAGACAAGTCGGCCTTCGGTGAACCGACAGACCGGGGAGCTTCCATCAGCGATCCTCGTCAGCGTCTCTGCCACGGAGTCGAAGTACTGGGCCATCGACTCGTACTCGCCCGTGACCGTGATCTCACCCACGAACCAGCTGCCGACACGCCCGTCCCGCACATCGATGAACCTTCCCCTCCAGCCGTCCTGGTCGGACAGGAACGGGATCCACTCGTTACGCCAGAACGGGTGGTCCGGCTGGTCCGGAGGGTCGAATCCACAGGACGTCGAGCGGTTCGCGTAAAGCCTCTCCATCGCCCGGATACCCAGAAAGAAGCTTCCCTCGTCGGGGAACCCGTCGAAGCCGCAGCACATCACGTCGTCGTCGACGTCTTCCACCGGCAGATCCGGATTGTTCTGCAACAGCCACGTCCGCAGGTCCACATGCAGGGAGATCCCCATCCGCTCTTCGGCTGCCGCGAGCATCTGCTCCGTAGCGGGCCCCGGCAGATCCGCGTGATCGGCCGGCGCGTGCTCCCGAAGAAGACTCATCACACGCGACCAACTCTCAGCCACACTCATCGCCCTCTGCCCTCTCTGCAGGGATGTCTCCGTCCGACTACGCCACTGCGGAGGTTGAGAAGTACCGGCCGGAGAACCTTGCAGGGATGGTACTTCGAGCGTGTGTTCCATTCCTCCCCGTGATCGTCTTCCGCCCCGAAGCGCAGGGTCGGCCCCTCAGCGAACTGCCCGCCCGCGACTTTCACAGACAAGCCACTGTGCCCGGCGGGCCCAGCCGAACAGCTTCCAGGACCCAAGCGAGGGCCACGGCGTCACCCCGGAAGTGGCGAACCTGAAAACGCTCACTGAGCTCGTCCAGGTCGGAGTGCCCTCCCAGGCTGCTGCCCTCTCAGGGCTCATCCGCAACATGGAACTCGTGCAGTAGCTTCACGAACCTGCAGTCCCGCGGCAGCGTTGGACGAACACGGGATCGCGCCGGACAAGGAGAGGACCGTTCTGGCCGCAGCTCGCCAGCTGCTGGTTCAGTGGCTGTTCGTCGGCTGCGGCCATGGGTGGAACGGCACCATGGTCCGGCGCGGAAAGTGCGCCGGACCATGGTGCCGCACGGGTCAGATGAGATCGAAGTCGAACATGCCGGTTGCTGCGGCAGCGATGAAGGAGCTGTGGGCTGCAGCGCTGAAGGCCAGCGCGGGGCCTGCGGGGTCCTTCGAGTCGCGTACGTATCGGATGTCTCCGCTGGTGGCCATCTCAAGGCAGTCGCCGTTGCCGCCGCTGTGAGTGCTCTTCTTCCACCTGACGGTCAGGGTGGTGGAGTTGGGAACGAATGTCACTTCAGCCTGTCTTTCTGTGCGGTGATGAACTCGAGCGACTGGTCGAGTGACCAGGCCTCGGCGACGATGTCGCGGAACGCTCGGTCGAAGACGGTGACGCGCTCGGGTTCCTCGACCCACTCACTGGTCAGAAGCCCCTCGAGGAGCACGACGTCGAGATTGCCGTTGGGGAATCCGAGGACGGAGAACGGGCCGTTCATGCCCTGGTGGACACCGGTCTCCGACGGCATCACCTGGATGGTGATGTTGGGAAGCGCCGCGAGCTCAAGCAGCTTCTCCAACTGTTCGCGCATCGTCTGAGCGCCCCCGACCAGACTGCGAATCGCTGTCTCGTGGATGACCGCCTGCATCTCCACCGGCTTGGGCTGGGTGAGGATGGCCTGACGTTCCCTTCGGATCCGGACGCGCGCCTCCACGTCCTCCGAAGTCGCCCCGATCGCCAGCCGCGTGTGGACCGCGCGAGCGTAGCCCGCCGTCTGGAACAGGCCCGGGATGAGCTGTACCTGGTAGGTCCGGAACGTGGTGGCGTCTTCCTCAAGGCTGATCTGGTCGGCCAGCCATGGCGACAGGACCTCCCCGTAGTTGAGCCACCATCCGCGCTTCTTCCCATCCCGGGCGACTGCCACAAGCGACTCGACAAGCTGCTCGTCGCACTCGTACATCTGAGCCAGCACCCGGACATCGGCCGGCTTGGCAGCCGACCTGGCCAGCTCTATCCGTGACAACTTCGCGCTGGTGATGCCCGTGGCCTGCTCGACGTCCTCCAGCGTGAGGTGGCGCGTCTCTCTGATCGTACGGAGCTGGCGGCCGAGTTGGCGCTGCCGAACCGTGGCTTCCGCCATGGGTACCCCCAATTCTCGCTATCCAGGCCTGGGTGGCCAGTGTGCCCCGTCGGTCGAGTGGGTCGCCAGCAGCTCCCTGTTCGATGGAGCGGCAACTCTCATCACCAAATGAGAATTCACAAATTTCATGGATGGGCTTGCACTGACGCTGGGTCAGCCGCCATGCTCAATGTCACGGACCGCAGGGACTCGCCTTCGGTGAGTGAGCGGCGGCCGTGATGCCCGAGCACGCGTAGAACGACGGCGAGCGAGACACCTTGCCGCGTCGTGCGGTCGGTTGACCGCTTCCCCGAACACCTGCCGAGAGCCTCGACGGGTGGCTCCCAGCGGAGGTATGCCGTGTATGCCGCAAGCAGTGAAGGCTCCACCGACGAGGCCCGGGGGCCGGACACCCGCCTCATGGCCGACATCGAGTTCCCTGCCGAACGGGAGCGGATCGGCGGTCTCCGCCGCTGGGCGAGGACGGTGCTGCCGACGCTCGGCCTGGACGGTCGTCAGCAGGACGCCGTCTTGGACGACGTGCAGCTCGTGCTCAGCGAACTCGGCACGAACGCCGTCATGCACGGCTGCGGCGGCGAGCGGCCGGACGTGATGCTGACCGCCTGCCTGCGGTACGACACAGGTGTGCTGCGGGTGTCCGTGACCGACCCGGGGCTCGGCCGCCCCAAGTACCGGTCGGCCACCGACGAGGCGACCTGCGGCCGCGGGCTGATGCTGGTCACGGCGGTCGTGTCCCGGTTCGGCGTCGACGAGCTCCCCGAGGGTGGCAAGGAAATCTGGGCCGAGATCGGGCTTCCCGAACAGGTGTGTCCGGCAGCCACCGTGGGCGAGCAGGTCGGCCTGCGGGCCGCGGCGCCACGCGCGGACGCGCTCGTGCGGGAGTTCCGGCCTCGGCCCGCGGTGGGCCGGCTGCCCGGGCAGCCGGCGCTCGACCGAATACCGGCGTGACCGGCACCTCGTAGGCCTCCGGTAGCACCTGCTGCCTCGCGCCCTGGTGCCACCGGACTCCAGAACACCCGCCCCGGGAGCAACACGGCGGCGGGTGGCGGAAGAGCACCGCCCCGCCCGCACGGGGCGCGCACGCTCACCGCGTCCAGGGCCGCTTCCCTCGCTCCCTCCGGGAGGGGGCGGGCCCGGACACCCGCAGGGCCCCGTACGAGGGGTGGGTCCTGCGGTTCCGGGTGGCGCCGTTCCCGCAGACGGTGCCACCCGGTGTGCGGGCCCGGCCTTGGGAGCCCGGCCGGGCCCGCACACGCACACCGCGAGGTCGGGGTCCTCCCGGCAGATTCCCCTCCCGTCCATCCGTCCACCCCGTACCCGAGGACTGCGCCGTGAGCGTCGGACCGCGCACCAGAACGCTGCTCAAGACCACCACCCCGGCCCGCAGGCTGGACGTCGCCGCCTCCTTCGAGGCTCTGACGCAGGCCTGCGTGGCCACCGCCGACGACGCAGGGCGGGCCGAGCTGCTCAGCGACAGCCCGAACCACCTGTGGTCGCTGCCCGCCTCGCGCGCGCTCGCCATCGTGCACCCGGACCCGGACGAGGCCTGGGCCCTGATCAAGGGCGCACAGTTCCTCCGGGACCACCGGGTCGCCGTCACATCCCCCTGGTACAGGGACGTCCGCGCGTGCGCCGAGGGCCGGGCCGTCACCTTCTGGCCGGACCCGGGGCAGCGGAGCCCCGACACGTCCCTGTCCGCGTGGGTGACCGCCCTCACCCATCGCATCGACCCCGCGTCCGCGCCCTGGCTGCGGGAGCACGACCCGTTCGCCGGCCTGCTGGACGGCCTGGACGACGCCCCGCTGAACGACACCGCCCGCCGCTTCCTGCGCGAGCACACGGCCCGGCTGCGCGAGGAGTGGGACTACCTCGACTGGCCGACACCGGACACCGTCGTCCTCGGCGCCCTCGGCATGGCCCCTGTCCACGACGACGGCACCCACGTCGGACTCCTGCTGCGCCGCCCGCTGACGCGCGGCCACAGGGAGTGGGACCTCGTCGCCGCCCGCTGGCGCTCCGAACTGCTCACCGGCCCCCGCGAGGACCACCGGACCTACGCCGACACCTACCTCTCCTACGAACGCGAAGAGCAAGCCGTGGACCATCCCTACATCGGCGCCTGGTCCGGCTACCAGGTCGTACGCGACACCGTCGTCCTCACCGCCGTGATGGACACGGTGCGCCGCGCCCGCCTCGACCCCGGCGCCCGTCGGCAGGCCGCCCACCGCGTCGCGTGCCTGCGTGGCGCGCACCCCGCCCCGTGGAACTGGGGGCCGCGATGACGGCCTCCCGTACGGACGCCCGCCCGCTGCCGAAGGTCCACGAGCCCCTGATCCTGCGGTGCGGCCACCACATCACCGAGGAGATCACCGGGCCCGAGGCCCTGGCGCTGATCCACCTGGTCACCGACCTGAACGCGATCGAGATCGCGGCCGCCGTCAACGCCGTGCCCGAACGTCAGGACGCCACCGGGACAACGACGGGAACGACGGGAACGACGGGAACGACGGCCGAGGCGGTGCGCGAGCACCTGAACTCGCTGAAGCGACGGCTGCGGGCACGGACCTGGACGCAGATGGTGGACACGGCCTGCCGGATGAGGCTCCTCCTCCCGCCCCGTGCCGTACTGACGACGCCGCTGCCCGAGACGGCCGTGCCCACGCTCCAGCTCCTGGCCGACGGTTACACCAATCAGCAGATCGCCGTGATGAGGACCGTCTCGCCCGGCTGCGTCGGCAGCCACCTGGAGGCGATCCGGCACCGGATGCGCACCCGCGGCACCCCGGCTGCGGTCTACCGCCTGCACGGCGTGGTGCCCGCCGTCCTGGACGCCACCTGCCAGATCTGCGCGACGGGCGACGAGGCGTGAGCGGCAGGAGCGGTGCGTTCCGGGCCGGCCCGTGGGACGGGAGCCCCGTGGTCCACGACGAACCCTGTCCGGCCTGCGGAGCCCGGAGCGTCCTGTCCGAGCCCGAACCAGCCGGGCAGCGCCCCGAAAAGGCCCCTGTTCCTTCCGAGGCCAGGCCCTGACACCCCCATCGGCCGGCCCCCCTGAACGCCAAGGACAACACCATGCCCCCGTCGCAGAGCACCCGAGCCGACGTCATCCCGCTGCCCGCCGCCGACCTCGCCGACCTGGACCCGAACACCCTCACCGACCGCCCCGAGCGCCTGGTCACCACCACCGTCCTCGCCCCCGAACGGTACGAGGCCTCCCGCACCACCCTGCTGCTGGACCGGCTCGTCCTGTCCGCGGCGGACGATCTCGGGTACGAGATCCGCCTCAACACCAACCCCCGCCCCGGCAACCAACTGCTCCCGCACGACCACGCCTACCCGTTCACCGCCCGGGTCCTGACCGGCGGCTACCTCCACACCGTCTTCCTTCGCACCGACGGCCGTACCGATGACCGCGCCGACGGCCCGTTCACCTCCCGCGACCTGCGCCCGGCCGTCACCACCACCGAACTCCCCGGCAGCGCCTACACCCTCGCGCCCGCACTCGTGCACCGGGCCGTCATGCTGCCCGGCACCACCACCCTCATGCTGCGCGGCCCCTACAGCGCCGCCGCCCATGCCGCCGCCGACCTGATCCCGCCGGTCTCCGCCTGGCCCGCGCCCGTCGACGGTGGGGAACCGGTGCACTCGCGCAGGATGACCGACGCCGAGCACCACGCGCTCTACGGGAGCCTCCCCGCTGCGGGCGTGATCGACCTCCCGCCCGCACGCCGCTGACCGGCCCCCGGCCCCGCGGCCCCGGCGCTCCGGCGCTGCGGCACCGGCGGGATCCCGGCCGAACCGGCCCCGGCGGCCGCCCGGAGTTGGCAAGCTGGGGCGACCCGTCGCGGCACCCGAGGCAAGGAGCTCCCCGTGCACACCGTCCTGACGACCGATCACCCAGCCTGGCAGGAGAACACCGCCACCGGCCACCTGCAGCGTCCCCTGCGCACCGCCGACGGCAGCTGGCTGGCCACCCTCACCCCCGACGGCCTCGACCTGGCCTGCGTGGACGGCACGGAGGACACCAAGCCCACCCTCGTCACCACCGACCCGACGTCGCTGCCCGCCACCGTCCCGGCCGCCCTCCTCACCAGCCTGCGCGGTCTCGGGCCGAGTGTGCGCGCGGCCAACCCGTGGCTGTGGGACGCGATCACCACCGCGGTCCTGCGCCAGGTCGTCCGTGCCGACCAGGCCCGCCGCCTCTACCGCGGCTGGTGCGCGACCCATGGCACCGAACTGCCTGTCCCCTGGAACGCCCTCCGCACCGCGCCGACGCCCGAGACCGTCCTCACCCTGACCGACGAGCAGTTCGCCGCCGTCGGAACGACGTTCCACCGCACCGCTCTGCGCGCGGCCGCCGGCGCCTACCTGGAGCACCGCACCCGCTGGGAGCAGCTGGAGGCCCCGGTCCTGGTCGCCGAGCTCGTCGGCGTGCCGCGGATCGGGCCCTGGACCGCGGCCGCGGCCGCCGCCGACTTCACCGGCGACTTCTCCGTGTACCCGCACGCTGACCTCGCGGTCCGCACCTGGGCCGCCCGGATCGCCCCCGACCACCCCTGGCCCGCCGCCGACAAACCGAAGAAGGCCGAGGCCCTGTTCGGCGCGCACTGGCACCGCCTGGCCGGCAACGCGCCGCGCCACCTGCACACCCTCACTCTGTCGACACTCACCTGGGGGGCCCATGCCCGCACCGATCAGCTCGGAGGAACAGACCCGCACCACCCATGACCTGGTCGCCGGAGCCGACCCGGACCGCGCCCTCGACTGCCTGTTCGTCAACGCCCCGCTGCGCGACTACGGCCTGCGCCCGCGCGTCAACGACTACACGCTGCCGGTCCTCGGCATGGGCTACATCGCCACCCACGCCGCCGCGCACGGCTTCAACGTCGGGATCCTGGACGCCGAGGCCCACGGACTCGGCATCCGGCGCACCGCCGACGTCGTCAACGCGCTGCGGCCGCGCTGGGCCGCGTTCAACCTCCTCGCCCCGACGTACGAGCTGACGGCGCGGATCGCCGCCGCCCTGGACCCGGCGATCGCGCTGATGGCCGGCGGCCACCACGCGAAGGCCGACCCGCGGCGCGTCCTGGCCGACCCGCGCTTCGCCCGTCTGGAGGCCCTGGTGATCGGCGAGGGCGAGACCCGGGTCACCGCCCTGCTCGGGGACGTCCACCGGCGCCGCGAACTGCCGAAGGTGATGTGGCGCGACCGCCTGCTCGGCACCACCGCCTGCGGCATCCCGCGACGCGGCGACACCGCCCGCTGGCTCGCCCCGGACATCAACGCCCTCGCCGTCGACCGCCGCTTCCTCACCCAGGACCCGTACCGGGCCGCCGACGGCCGCATCGAGGCCAACCTGGTGTGCTCGCGCGGCTGCCCCTACGAGTGCGGGTTCTGCGGCGCCGCCGCCTCCATGAATCCCGAGGTCAGCATCCGCACCCGCGCCCCCGAGGACGTCATCGCCGAGATGCACCGGCTCGACGCCGACTTCGGCTGCACGGCCTTCCGCGCGGTGGACGACCTCTTCCTCGGCGCCCGCCGCGTCATCCACCCCGCCCTGGACGCCTTCGCCGCCGAGCGCGTCGGCGAGAGGTACGTGTGGGACGCCACCGGCCGCATCAACGTCCTCGACCGCGAGAGCGACACCGTGCTGGAGCGGCTGCGCGCCAACGGACTGCGCGAGGTCGCGCTGGGCATCGAATCCGGCTCCGCCCGGGTCCTGGAGGCGATGGACAAGCGGATCACCCCCGCCATGACCCTCACCGTCGCCCGCCGGCTGCTGGAGAAGGGCATCGGCGTGAAGGGGTACTTCATCCTCGGCTACCCCGGCGAGACCAGGGACGACGCCCTCGCCACCCTCGCCCACATCCGCGCACTCTGGGCCCTGTCCGACCGCCTGCCCGGCACCTTCCGCGCCTCCGCGTTCACCTTCCGCCCCTACCCCGGCTCGCCCGTCTTCGCCGACCTCGTCCGGCAGGGCTGGGACCCCGAGGCCCTGCAGACCTATCGGGACGTCGACCTCACCGGGCACGGCGCCGACGAGGCGATGCGCGGCCGCGACGAGTTCAACTTCGCCACCGGCCAGCAGTTCGGCCACGTCCCCCTCAGCCGGCTGTACGACTGGCTCGCCGACATCTCCCGCGAACAGCACCACCGCAACACCGCCGCGGCCCGCCGGGAGGTGAGCGCGTGAACGGCCTGCTGCTCACCGTGGACGGGCCCAGCGGCCTGGGCAAGTCCACCGCCGTCGCCGCCACCGCCCGCGCCCTGCGGGAGGCCGGACACACCGTCCACACCGCCACCGGCCCCTCCGCCACCCCCTACGGCCAGGCCGTGCGCGCGAGCGCCGCGACGATGCGCGGCCGCGCCCTCGCCCTGGCCGTCGCCGCCGACCGCCTCCACCAGCTCGACACCGACGTCCGCCCCCGCCGCGCCGCCGGCACCACCGTGCTGCTGGACCGCTACCTGCCCTCCACCCTCGTCCTCCAGCGCGCCGACGGCGTCGACACCGACTTCCTCCTCACCGTCAACGAGGGCACGGACGTCCCCGACCTCGCCGTCATCCTCACCGCCGACCCCGACACCGTGCAGCGCCGCCTCGCCCACCGCGGCACCCGGCACCGCTTCGAACTCGACGCCGCCGCCACCGCCCGCGAGCTGCGGCTCTACCAGGAGGCCGTCCCCGTCCTCGAACGGCTCGGCTACCGGCTCCACACCGTGGACACCACCCACCTGACCCCCGAACAGACCGCACAGGCCATCCTGGAGGCGGTCCCGCCCCGGACGATCAACACCAAAATCCCGTACGGGAGTTAGAGAGAACATGAGCACCAGCAACACCAGCCCCGCCACCGCGGCCGCCCCGCTCCCGGTGGTGGACGTCCACGTCGTCCTGCGCACCCCGGACGGCAAGATCCTGCTCTCCCAGCGCGGCGGCCCCTACGGCTACGGCCAGTGGCACGCCCCCAGCGGCAAACTCGACCCCGGCGAGAAGCCGGCCCACGGCGCCGCCCGCGAACTGGAGGAGGAGACCGGGATCACCACCGACCCGGCCCGGCTGCGCCTCGCCTACACCGTCCTGCACCACCAGGACCCGGCGACCCTGCGCCTCGGGCTGTTCTACCTCGCCGCCGAGTGGGAGGGGGAGCCGGTCAACCGCGAACCGGAGAAGTGCCTGGACCTGCGCTGGTTCACCGAGGACGGCCTGCCCGACGACCTGATCCCGTACCCCGCCGCCGGCATCCGCGGCGCCCTCACCGACCCCGGCGGCCTGGCCCACCACGGCTGGCCGCCTGCGTGACGGCCCCGGCTCACCCGCACTCACCCTCTGCCCTTGCCGCCCCCAGGAGCGCCAGGGCGTTCAGAGGGTGAGGCGGGTGGGCCCGTAGGTGCCGCAGAACCCGCAGCCACAGCTGGTGAGGGAGTTCGCCAGGCAATGGGCGGTCGGCCAGTAGCGCGACGCACAGGGCTCCGGATCGAGCGGCGTCCCGTCCCCGGGCACCGTCCGGTCGCACCAGGTGCACCGGACAGCCGCAGGCACACCCGCCTCCCGCAGCCGCCGGGCCGCACCGACCGCCGTGTCGAACGGGACATCCTCCAGAACCACCACAGGGGCGCTGCCCAGGAGCAGCTTGCTGTGCCACAGACTCAGCCCGGTCACAGCCCTGACGGCCCGCAGGGCATCCGGCCCCGCGTCCCCGGGTCCGGTCACCAGCGCGGTGAACTGCGGATCCTCCACGGACGCATCTCCTCCGGCAACGGGACAACCGCCCCAGTATGTCGGCGGGCGGGGCCTTCGGCCCACCGCTTTCCGGCGGCCGCCGAGCCGCCGCGCAGTGCCTGAACCAGCGCCCGGGGGAAGACCGTCTCCAAAGTCTGTCCCACATCGGCCTCGCCGATGACAAGGAACTCGCTCAGGCCAACGCCTCCCGACTCGGTGCACCGACCGGAAGGACCGGCGCCGCGAGGCCGTCGCCCCTTCGGCGCACGGAACTCCGCCACCTTGCCGTTGACGGTCGTCCTGCAGCTGGGCCTGTCCGACGTGTCGTGTGAGCTGGTCGGGGCCGTGGCCTGGTGTTTGCCTCCTGGCCCGCGCCGACGGCGGCCAGGTCCCGGCACAGGGGAGCACCTCCGCACCGGCTGAGTGATCAAGCCCGACGGCGGCCGCCGGGTCGGGTGTTGGCACCCGTACGGTGGGAGAAGCATGAACGGCTGCGGGAGGGGTTCGAACATGGCTGATCCGGTGCGCGTCGTCGGAGGTGCGGTGTCGGCGGCGTTGGCGGCGACGGGGGCGCTGCACGCCGTGTGGGTGGTGACGCCGTGGCCGTTGCGGACGCCGGAGGAGTTCGCGGACGTCGTGGTGGGGACGGGGGACGGCGTACCGCCGGCCGGGGCGTGCCTGGCGGTGGCGGGGCTGCTGGGGGCGGCGTCGTACGTGGTGGGAGCGGAGGCGCGGGTGCTGCCGCGGGTCGGGCCGCCGGCGGTACGGCGGGCCGGGGTCCTGGCGGTCGCCGGGGTGCTGCTGGCGCGCGGTGTGGCCGGGCCGGTGGTGTTCGGGCGGGTCAGCGAGCGTACGGAGCGGTTCCGGCGGCAGAACCTGCGGTACTACTCGCCGCTGTGCACGGCCCTGGGCGCCGGGGCGGCCGCGGTGGCGTGGCGGGGCTCGTCCGCCACGGAACGCTGAGGAGTTCGCTGTGCGTTGAGCGCGTCCTCGAACACGCCGGCCCGGCAGGGTTCCCGGGTCCTCGGCTCAGACGAAGGCGACGACGAGCAGGACGGCCGCCAGCAGGAGGACGACGGTCAGGGCCGGCGCGCCGGGGCGTCCGCCGGGTTCGGAGGTGACGGCGATCCACGAGACGAGGGGGACCGCCGGCGAGAGGAGGATCGCCGACCACGTCACGACGCCCGTGGGAGTCCCGGCGACCTCGGCTCCGAAATCGGTCGTGAACATCACCGCCGGCCAGGCCGTCGCGGTCAGCACTGCCCAGGCCGCACGCGCGGTCCACCGCTCGACCGGGTCCGCCGCGCGGAAGTTGGTACGGGTCACGGTCAGGATCCGGGTCGGGTTCGCCACCGGAAGATCCTGTCGAACCACCCCGCCGGGCACCAGGCTCGGGAGTGCACCGCCGAAGGCGGGCCCCGCTCCTGCGCCGCTCCCGTACGGGGGGCGGCCCGCCTCGTCCGTTCCCGCGCCGCTCTCAGCCCCGCGTCACGGGCGACGGCCCGGGGGCCCGGGGGCCGTCCCCGCCGTTGCACCGCCCCCCGTGCCGAGAGTGCGTGCCCTCCGCCCGCTCATCACCTCGTCGGCGATGGCCACGATCCCACCGGGGGCGATCTCCTCCAGGTCGTCGAGGACCGTCGCCCAGCCGCCGAGGAACACGGCCCGGGCGGCCAGCCTGCGGGCGCGGGCGGGCTCCGACCGTTCCACCAGGGCGGCCAGGGCCCGCGCCCGCGCCCGGCCGTGGGGGATCGTGTGGGCCAGGTCCTCGGCCCGCTCCGGCTCACCCTGGCGGGCCAACGCACCGACGACGTCGATGAGTGCCTCGCCCCGCCCCCAGCGGTCGGGAATCGCGGGGACGAGGGCCTCGGCCCGGGCCGTCTCGCCGCGCCGGGCCAGCTCGCCGACGACCGCCATCAAGGCCCGGCTCCGCGCCCGGCGGTCGGCCAGGGCATGAGCGAGGGCCTCGGCCCGGTCCGTGTCCCCGGACCGGGCCAGCGCCTCGACGACTCCGGCCTTCCGCGCCGCCCGCAGATCGGGATCGTCGATCCGGTCGGCGAGCGCCGTGGCCCGCTCGACCTGCCCGTGCCGGGCCAGCAGCAAGGTCACGGCCTCCCGCAGCGCGAAGCCCTCGAAGCCCTCGAAGCCCTCGAAGCCGGCGTCGGGGCGGAGCAGTTCCTCGACCCGGTCGGCCAGGGCGAGGGCCACGTCCCGGTCGGCGCTCTCGGCGACCGCTTCCAGCAGCTCGGGCACGATCCTCGCGTCGAAGTGCGGGCTGGGCCGGGCGCGGATCGTGAGGCACAGGACATCGGGGTCGGCGTCACGCTGCCGCGACCCCGCCGCCGCGGCCTCGGCCCCGTCGGTCTCGGCCTTCTCGGCCGCCCTCGCGGCGGCGGCACGGGCCACGCTGCGCAGCACGGCGTCGAGCCGGTCCAGGTCGCCGTTGCGGGCCTCGAAGGCCAGCACCGCGACGAGGAGAGCGCGCTGCCCGGTACCCTTGCGGCCCTCGCGGCGGACGAGCTCCTCCACGCGGTCGGCGAACACGCCCGCCAGAACGTGATCGCCGGCGGCATGCGCGATCTCCATCGCCGTCACGAGCGCGCGCCCCGACTCCGCGCCGGCGCCGGCGCACTCGACGGCTCTGGCGGCGTACCCGAGTGCGGCCGGGAGGTCACCGCCGTCCGCCACCGCCTTCGCCAGCCCGGCCCAGGCACGCGGCCAGTTGTGCGGGTAGCGGACCGTCCGCGCCAGGCCGGCGGCACCCTCGTGGTCACCGGCGCGTGCCACCGCCGGGATGTGGGCGACCAGGGCGCTGTCCCGCAGTGCGCGGTCGGTCAGCGACTCGGCGAGCGCCCGTGCACCGTCCAGATCCCCGGCCTCGCCCGCCGTCCGCACCAGGTGGACGAGATCCTCCTCCGGCCCGGACCGACCGGCGCCCGAGCGAACCAGCTCGACCGCCAGGGCGGGACGACCCGCACGCACCAGCGCCGCCGCCAGGTCCGAATCGCTCCTCCTGCCGCGCTCCTGGTGCGCCGCCAGCCGCAGGACCGTCAGCAGGCAGGGGGTGGACCCACTGCGCAGCAGGCCCGGGTCCCCGCTGCCCGGCGGGGCCAGGCCGAGGCGCTGGTCCCCGATCCTCGTCCAGTAGAGATCTTGGCCCCACTGGGCCAGTCCCTTCAGCATGCACGCCCCCCGCCGAACGACCGCTCCTCCTGCCGCGCGAGGCGGCCGGCACCCGAACCGGACACGATAGTCCGCCCCCGGCCCTGCCGCTGTGTTCGCGACGGCGCCCGGAGCCGACGTGCCCAGGGCTGTGCGGGGTACGGCGGAAGCGGTGCGTCGGTACCTGCGGGACCGTCGGGCGATCAGCGTGCGGCCCTCGGCTCCCGAACACCTCGTCGGGCACGCCCGGCCGCCCGGACCAGGTCAGGACGGTGCCGTGCTGTTCGCGCCGGCGGTGACGGATCCGGGTACGACGGAGGCGCCGTCGAGGTCGTCGGACAGGTCGTCGGACAGGTCGTCGGTGAACACGCCGGTGGTGCCGATCCCGCCGGTGTCGATGCCGGCGGTTCCCTGACGGGCTCCCAGGGGGAAGAGACGCGGTGGGCGGCGCCCACGAGCGTCGGCGTGAAGGAGTTCCTCGTCTCGGGTGGACAGCGGTGGACCGCCGGTATCCGAGTCCTCCAGGAGGTCCCGCGCCCGAACAGCCCGTACCCAAAAGGAGGTTGGGACTTCTGGGAACCGAAGGCGCAGGTCTTTCCGGTCGACCGGGCGGCGGGGGTTGTGTCCACGGAAGTCCGGCCTTGCAGATTTGACGGATGCTCTGCATAGTTGCTTCACATCCGGCCAAACGCGTCCCAAGGGATCGATCCGCCGCGCTTTATGTCATGTACATGAATTTCTCCGCCCTTGCTGCTCCGACGCTCCGACGTGCGGCAGACCTTCGGCCCGCCGCCCCGACTGTCACCTGCGCCCAGGGCGGCGGGCCGTCCTTCGACGCACCAGCCGGCCTCCCGGGAGACGTCCCACGCCAGTACGTCCATCCAGAAGAAAAGGGGAACGATCATGCGTAACGCCACCCAGACCGTGCGCCGTGTCCTGGCCGTCCTGGCCGTCGCGGCGTCAGCAGTGACCGCGGCACCGGCCGTCGGCCAGGCGGCGGCCGTGGAGAGCACCCGCATCGCCGGCCCGGCCCCGGCGCCCGGAACGATCGCTGGCCTCGCCGTCGACGGCAGCCGCATCGGCGTCCTGACCACCGACGGCCGGGTGTTCGTCAAGGACGGCACCGTCGACTCCCGCGGATGGGTCCAGCAGTACGAAGGCGCGACCGCGCTGGCCCTGTCCGGCAACCGCGTCGGCGTCATCGCCAGGGACGGCCGCGCCTACGTCAAGGAGGGCAGCCTGTTCGCCGGATGGGTCGACGAGGGCGGCAACGCGCTCTCGATCGTCCTGGACGGCAACCGCATCGGCGTCGTCACCAGCGACCATCACGCCTGGGTCAAGGAGGGCAGCCTCTCCGCCGGATACGTCGACGTGGCCGCGAACGGCAACGCCCTCTCGCTGGCCCTGTCCGGCAACCGCATCGGCGTCCTCACCAGCGAGCACCACGCCTGGGTCAAGGAGGGTGCCGTCGCCGACTTCTCCAACTGGGCCGACATGGGCGGCGACGGCAACGCCACCTCCCTGGTCCTGAACGGCCGGCGCATCGGCGTCATCACGACCGACGGGCACGCCTGGGTCAAGGACGGCGCCGTCGCCGACCTCTCCCAGTGGGTGGACGTGGCGGGGAACGGCAACGCTCTCGCCCTGGTCCTGAACGGCCAGCGCATCGGCGTCATCACGACCGACCACCACGCCGCGGTCAAGGAGGGTGCCGTCGCCAACTTCACCAACTGGTTCGACGTGGCGGGGAACGGCAACGCCGTCGCCCTGGTCCTGAACGGCCAGCGCATCGGCGTCCTCACCAGCGACCACCACGCCCCGGTCAAGGAGGGCGCCGTCGCCAACGTCACCAACTGGGTCGACATGGGCGCCGAGGGCTGACACCACGCCGCCGGTGCCGGTCACCCCGATCCGGGTGACCGGCACCGACAGCGACCCGGCGACCAGGTCCCCCGGGTACGGGCAGCCGCCCGCCGTACCGCCGGGCCCGGCAGTCCCGGCCCCGACCTACGGTCGCTCGACCAACCGTGCGTCGGCGATCGCCGTCCCGTCCTCCTGCTGGCTCCGTGCTCGCGGGTCCCGCGCTCGACGCAGCCGCCTACGGACGCGCTCGGGTGTCCCGGCGATGTGCGACCGCCGCCCGGATCTCTGCCAGCGCGCGGTCGCGGTCGACCGGCGGCGGCCGGAACCGGCCGCCGGACCGTCGGACGTGTTCCTCCCAGCGGTCCTGCCAGAACTCCACCGTCCAGCCCGGCCATCGCTGCGGCATCTCGTAGGCCTCGGCCGACGCCCCGAGCACCCACCAGCCCACCCGGCGCCGAACCGGATCGACATGGACCCCGCCTTCCGCCGGCATACGACACACCGCCTGCTCCGGACCGCCGTTCAGCCGGTCGAGAAGCGAAATCCCCTCCCGGATCGGATGGTCGGCAACGTTCGCCACCACATAGCAGCGGTCCGACCCGACCGTCACCACCGCGACCATCGGCTCGGGGTCGGCCAGGTCCTCCGGATCCGGTTCCAGCAACTCTCCGGCGAGAACACCGTGGCCGCGGTCGCGTACGAGCTCAGGATCCAGCCCCAGGTAGCTCCGCAACTCCGCGGGACCGTCGTACGACCACCGCACATCCCAACCCGCCCAGGCCTCTCGCAACAGCTCCAGGGCCGCAGCCCTGTGGCGCATCACGGCACTCGGCCCCTCCCAGGCGAACACCAGCAGTACCCTGCGACCGAGGTCGATCAGCGCCGCCCCCTGGCAGTGCACGTCGTCCAGCCACCAGTCATCGACTCTCAGCCGCTGGACCATCGAGAGCGTTTCCGTCGGTCCGGCCAGCAGGTCGAGGTCGATCCCCACCGCGCCGAACCGGGAGAGATACAGCTCGTACTCGCCGTTCTCGCGGACGACGACAAAGTTCGCGCGGTCAGCCACGTGCCCAGGATGGCCGACACAGGAAGCCCGCCACCACCGATTTCACGCGGCAACGCGGCAACGCGGCCGCTTCGACGCCGACCGGTTGCGGCAGACGCCGGCCGCGCTGCCCCGGCCGAAGGCCGCCGACGGCCGGCTCGTCCTGGCCATGGACGTGAGCAACCGGCTGCGGCCGGACGCCGAGGGCAGCGCGGACAGGCTGCTCTGCCACGCCTTCGGCCGGCCCGGGACCGACACCTGATGGTCCCGGGCCGGCCGAACTCGTTCGTCGCCGCTCTCGAACGTCGAGAAGGGCAGGCCCTGCTCGGCCGGCTTGGACCTGGCGATCTTCCTGAGGACTGTGTCCCTTGAACTACCGGAGCCCTGGCGGCCGTCGGCTACGGCATTGCCTCGAATGCCTCCCGATGGTCGCGCGCCCACTGCTCGAACGTGCCCGCCGGCCGGCCGAGCACCCGCGGCACGTGGTCCGTGACGTAGGCCGCACCGCCGGCACGTGCCCAGCCGATGCCGGTGACCATCTCGGCCGGCAACCGGTCGAGCGCGTTCGTGTCGGTGATCCTCACCGGCCGTTCCAGCACGCCCTCCAGGATCGCCGCCTGGTCCGCGGACGTCAGCAGCTCCGGCCCGGTCAGGTCGTACCGCTGCCCGTCGTGCGCATCGCCGATCATGGCGGCGACGGCGACCGCGGCCACGTCCCTCGGGTCGGCGACGGCCTGCCGGGAGTCGCCGGTCAGGTTCGGGATCGGCTCTCCGGCGTGGATCAGGGTCCGGTGCCACAAGAGGTTCGACGCGAAGCTCGGCGGGCGCAGCATCGTCCACACGAGCCCGCTGGCCTCGATCGCCTCCTCCGCGGCGAGGTGCCACGCGCCGACGACGGCACGCCCCGCTCGGTGAGCAGGCGCACGATGTGACTACCGATGGTGCCGGTGGCACCGGTAACAAGGATCATGTCCCGACGATGACAGCGCCCTCACCGCTCCTGATAGGAAGTTTCGGCACTGTCGTGGGCCGCGTGAGAACTCTCGTCGTGCCGCCCGCCCTTCTGCGGTGGGTGGCCGGGATCGATGTCGCCACGGCGACCGGTTCGGCGGCGGTCGACGTGCCCGACCACGCCACCACACTTCTCGTGCGCACGGACCAGCGCGAACTGATCGTCATGGGCCCCCGCACCCGGGCCGCCTATCACGTCGCCGCGCCCGGCCGCTCGTGCGTGCGGGTCCGTATGCGGCCGGGTCGTGCCCAAGCCCTGCTCGGACGTTCGCTGAACGGCCTCGCCGACGGTGTCCTGCCGCTCGGCGAACTACCGGGCCTGGACATCGACCAGCTCGCCGCCGACCCGGTCGCCGCTCTCGAAGAAGCCTTGGCCGACCGCTCGGAACCGTCGGAGCGGCTCGAAGAGGCAGCGCGTCTACTGGCCGACACCACCGTCTCCGCGACCGCGGCCCGGCTGCACACCAGTGAGCGCCGCCTGCACGCCCTGTTCACCGACGCCACCGGCCTGTCCCCCAAGCACTTCGCACGCATCGACCGCGTCCGCACCGTGCTCGCGGCCGACGCGGGCCGATGGGCGGACATCGCCACGACGGCCGGCTACTACGACCAGTCCCACATGACCGCCGAGTTCCGCCACTTCATGGGTGTCCCACCGGCCGCGTTCACCGCTGGCCTGCGCCCCGCCGCGACTTCGTGCACTGCCTGAGTTCCAGGACACGGCACAGAGAAGCAGGGTTCCCGGTGATCGCCAGGCCCTGTACCTCTTCATCTCCCGAGGAGCCCCATCGTGCCTGTCTGCGCGAACTCCTGATGTCCTGTCCCGTGAAGTTGGGGATGCGGCTGGCTGGCGGGTGGCTTGCCCGCGAGTGCGGTGTGTCCGTGGTGGTGACTGTAGATCTGGAGCCTGGCGAGGCAGGCGTCGCGGGGTTCCTGTTCGATGCGGTAGCGCCGTGCGTAGGCCCATTCGTCGAGCAGGGGCGGCTGAGCGTTCGCCCTTGCCGTTGGTCCGGGGGCGGTAGGGGCGGGTGCGTTTGTGCGCGATGCCCTCGGTGGCGAGGGCATCGGGCCAGGCACGTGACAGGTAGCGGGTGCCGTTGTCGGCCATGACGCCCTCACTGGCGAACCCGTCTCCTGCACCCATGCCTGACAACAGCCCGTACGATGCTGTTGAAGGTTCAGAGTCGGCTCACAGGGGCGCAGCTGGGAGAGATGGCCTCTGGGACGTCGATATCGCAACGCGGGCTCCGGATTTCGAACTGAATGGATTGGCGCACTCTGCGCCCAATCGCAGCAGGTCAGGAAGTGTCGGCCCCGCGCTCGCGGGGATAGCTCCGGCTTCCGCGGGGTCGCCCTGGCGACCGACGCGTCGGCCCCGCGCTCGCGGGGATAGCTCCGGCGCCCAGTACGGTGCGCCCGGCGGGACCGGGTCGGCCCCGCGCTCGCGGGGATAGCTCCCGCCCGGTCCACCAGGACCTGACCTGGTCCGGGTCGGCCCCGCGCTCGCGGGGATAGCTCGTCCTGGATGCCGTCACGGAGCCTCAGACGGGCGTCGGCCCCGCGCTCGCGGGGATAGCTCCCTCCACCCCGGTTCCTTCGTGCCGTCCAGCGGGTCGGCCCCGCGCTCGCGGGGATAGCTCCATGATCCCGGGGCCAATCGCCAAAGCGCTGGGGTCGGCCCCGCGCTCGCGGGGATAGCTCCCCGCCCTGGTCCCGGTGTCCATCACCGGCGCCGTCGGCCCCGCGCTCGCGGGGATTGCTCAGGCAGAGCATGGACGCCCCGCCAGCGGTGCCTCGGCACTACTCAGGCGGCTCTTGAGTACGCTCGCCCATGCGCTTCCGACCGGCCGCTTCCTACCGTGATCAACATGGACACGAACGCGGCTCCCGCCCACCCCCAGCCCTCCGTCAACCCGCGCTGGGCCACCGGCTGCGGGATCGCGGTGGCACTCCTCACCGCCCTGGTCGTCCTGGGAGCCATCGTGCTGGCCAAGTTCGAGGACTCCCTGACCCAGCACGGGTACGTCAAAGGCCCCGGAACCGTGGTCGAGCCCCTGCACGCCGGCGGGACCGCCCGCTACGACGACGGCCTGAGGATCACCGTGAGCCCGCCCCACCGGGAACCCGACAACAGCTACAGCTTCACGATCACCTACGACAACGGCACCGGCAGGGAACTGCGCCCGGGCGGGACGTCCCCCGACACCGGCCTCGGCACGACCCGCGGTTCCGCCCCCGTCGTCGTCCGCCCGGGGAAAGCCCTCGACTCCGCCACCCCCACCCCCGCCTCCAGCGCCGGCCCCGCTCCCGTCCCTGCCCCCGGCATGACCTTCCTGGACGGGGCCGCGTCCGTCACCGCCCTCACGCCGCCCCTCGCCACGGAGCAGCACCGCACCGTGGCGGTACGGGTGAAGCCCGACAAGGACGGAGGCCCGGTCACGGTGGAGGTCACCCCGAAGTCGCCCGGGTACCGCGACACCGCGTACTGGCAGTTCTCCCTCAGCTGACCAGCCGACCCCACGCACGGGTGCGGCGTCCTGCCGGCCCCATGTCCACCGGACGGACCCAGCGCCCACGGGGGCGCTGCGGGGTGCGCAACGCCCCGGGAAGCACCACGGATGCGTGGCTGGCGATCAGGTCTTGCGCGAGGACGCGGGCGCGTACGAGAACTCGTCGATCGGATGCCTGACCTGACGCCTCAGAAGGGCCATGGTCCTGATGGGACTGGCGCCCACGTCCGCGGAGAACGCCATCACGATCCTGCGGAGCTCCAAGCTCTGGACATCGTCGGACTCGATCTTCGTCAGCAGCTTCTCCGTGACACCCAGCCGGGCATCCACGTCGGACAGGGCGCGACCCTGCCGCGCGCGCGGGCCGCCTGCAGCAGTCGGCCGACACCTGCCATCGGCCGAGGGGCTGGCCGCTCCTCGGCCGTGCCGCTGCGCCAGGACTCGGCCAGGACCCATCGTCCCCATGGTTTGCGCCGGACGAGGCCGTCCGGTGGGAGATCACGGAAACGGTCGCGGGCAAGACCCGTCGCACCGTCACCACCTTCGACGCCGTCGGCCGCACTCTGTCCGCCGAGACCACCGGTGACGAGGGCTACCCCGTCCCGAAGTGCTAGATCGAGTACGCCCCGGCCACCGGGGCGCTGCTCAGGACGACGCCGCCGCCATCGTCCCAGCGGTGCTGAACTTCGTCTTCAAGCCGTTCAGCTTCTAGATTGACCCAACGGTGGACTCCGATCCACTGAACCAACCTGTCGGGGCGCCGTCCGTATCCCGGGCGGCGCCCCGGCGCGCCAGAAATGTGGAATGGAAAATGCGCAGGAGGCGTAATCCGTGGGCGCTCGCCTACCTCCTGGTCGGGCTCGTGTTCTTGCTGATCGCTGTCGCTGTAGCGGCCACTGCCACCAGGGTCGACGACCTCATCCCCATCGTCCTTGGCGGTGTGCCGGGCCTGGTACTGACGATCCGTGCCCCGATGTACGGCGTCGCCTTCGGAGACACCGGACTGAAGTACTCCGGCCTGCTCAACTCGCGCTCCTACACCTGGTCCGAGATCCAGGAGGTGAGGCCCGCCGTCGTTTCGGGAACCCTGTTCTCCTCGACCGTCCCGGAACTGCTCCTGGCCTCGGGCAAGACCGACCAGTTCCCGATGCTGGCGGGCTACGGGTCGGGGAACACGCCCAACCAGCGGATCGAGCAGCTCGTGGCCGAATTGGAAGAGGCGCGCTCGTCCGCCCTCTCCTCAGCACGGTGATCACGCCCTCCGACACTCCGACTTGGCTTCTCCGTTCCTGCTGGTCAGCAGCTTGGGACCGGAGACGCCCTTGTCTCCTCTTCTGATCATGCCGACTTCGGTCAAACGACTCGGCCCGGACCCCATGGCGGTGTCCGGGCCGAGTTCTCGCTTGTGGGGCGGGCACCGTCGTCGAGCTCCGAGGGTTGGCGTGGCGGGTTCCGCGGCGATGCTCCCACTGGTTCCATGGCCTCGGCGAGGGCATGGTCCCGGGGCAGACGGCAGCGGGTGCGGCCGGCGGCAGCGGTAGCCCAGCGGAGCGGTGGCATCAGGCCTGGCGTGGGCGCAGGCCGATGAGGCCCACCAATTGCAGTCGATTCGAATGCTTCCGCGTTGCCGCCGCTCCGAGGGGCTGTTCGAGGTGTTCGGTGCTGGAAGGCTCAACCGCTCACGGTCGGAGACGTCAGGCTGTCCGGGCTGACGCGGGGGAGATCCCAGGCCGGTCACGGAACCGTCACATCGCCTGCGCCGAGCGGTGCGTATCGCTACGGTCACCCCATCACCTGCACCACGTTCTCAGAGGAACCCCATGCGCCGCACCGCCCTCGTCCTGCTTGCCGTCGGCCTGACAGCCACCGTCGTCGCATGTTCCAGCTCTGGGTCCGGTGGCGAAAAGCCACCGGTCAGCGCCCCGACCGCGACGGGCAGCGCCACGCTCGTCAAGGACACTCCTGCCACCTCTCCCGCTGTCGCGACGAACATGGCGCCGGGCTCGGTGGCGGGTAGCGCATCGGCGACTTTCGCCATGATCGCCATGACCGTGCAGACCGCGAAGTTCGGCCGGTCCGTGACGGCGGAGGACGACCCGAATCACCTGCTCGGCAGGCCCGGCCAGTACACCTCGAAGGTCACGTTCACGGACTCGCGCGTCAAGGAGGCCGACGTCGAGGGCGAGGACGCCGACTCGGTGGCCCGCGGCGGCGCGGTGGAGGTGTTCGCCACCGAGGCCGACGCCAAGGCGCGCGCGCAGTACATCCAGGGCATCGTCAAGTCCCTCCCCGCGGCGGTGGAGTACGACTATGTCCGCGGCACCGCGCTGATCCGCGTGTCCAAGTTCCTGACGCCCGCGCAGGCCGACGGCTACAAGGGAGCCATTGGCGCCTGACCTGCAAAGATGACGTGCCGGCCCCCTTGGGGGTCAGCCGGTCGGGCATCCGGGTGTCCGGCTCGTCATGCAGGCCGACGTGACCTCGCGGATCGACCACAGCGAGCATCACCGGCCCCCGTCCGCGGCGAAACACGAGCCGCTGGAGCTGCCGTTCCCCCGCGGTCGATGGTGCGGGGGAACGGCAACCCTCATGCCTTTGTCCGGAACCTGATCTCAGTCGTCTTCGAAGGTCAGCCCCTCGACCGCCTCGCTGAGGATCTCCCGGTCCTCGGTCTGGAACTCACGGGGGGCGGATCGCGGGAAGTGGGGGTGGTCGAGGTCCATCTGCAGGGCCGCATGCAGCGGTACCGGGCTCAGGTCCTTGCCGACGGGCAGTTCGGCGAAACTTCTCCCAGCAGGTCCCGCCGACCGGCATGATGACCGATGGTTACCACTCACATCGCCAGAGTCACGTATCAGGTGTGGGAGAGATCAGGATGCCGAACGCCGTCACCGCCCCGTGGGGTGCCACCCGAATGCGCCCGTTCGCCGACACGCCGCCCTGGCCCGCCCTGACTCCGGTCATCGACCCGGACACCCAGGTCGCGGTCTTCCACGACGAGCAGGGCCGCACCGTCGAGCTCGGCAAGCACGGGACCAGTACCGACCGGACCGGCCCGACGAGCACCGGCGGCGGTGGCGGGGACGGGCAGAGCGGCGGCCAGGCCCAGCCGACCGACGTGGACACCGTGACCTCCAACGACCAGGACCAGAGCTGAACCATGACGGGTGACCGGCGGACGGCGGTCCTGGTGCTGACCTGCGCCTACGATCCGACGGCCGACATCGTGCTGCGGATCCTGGCCGAGCGGCAGGTGCGGGTCGTACGAGCGGATCCCGGCGCCGACCTCCACCAGGGCGCCGTGCTGACCGCCCGCTACACCGCGGCCGGCCGGCGCGGCACCCTTGCCACCTCCAGCCGCACCCTCGACCTCGACCGGGTCCGCGCGGTCTGGTACCGGCGCCCCTCGGGCTGGGCCGCGCCGGCCGGCATGGACGGGCAGGACGCCGAGTTCGCCCGCGCCCAGGCCCAGTGGGGCGTCGGGGGTGTCCTCGCCGCGTTGCCCGGCGCCCACTACGTGAACCACCCCTGGCGGATCCGGGCTGCCGAGCACAAGCCCGCCCAGCTCGACGCCGCGCTCGCGGCCGGTTCTGCCGTCCCCGACACGATCGTCACCACCGACCCCGAGCAGGCGCGCGCCTTCTGCGCCGAGCAGCCGGACGGCGCGGTCTACAAGCCGCTGTGGAACTCCCCCTGCACGGACGAGGACGGCCGGCCGGTGCAGGCCTGGGTCGCCGAGGTCGCCCCGAAGGAGATCACCGACGCCGTCGCCGCCTGCCCGAACCTGTTCCAGACCCGACTGGCCAAGGACCACGACGTGCGGCTGACCGCGGTGGGCCGCGAGCTCTTCGCCGTCCGGATCGACAGCCCGGACTTGGACTGGCGCCGCCGCCAGCACCTGCTCACCCACACCCCGATCGACGTGCCCACGTCCGTGCGCCGGTCCGTGGCCCGCTACCTGGAGCACTTCCGGCTCGTCTACGGCGCCTTCGACTTCGCCGTCGACGCTTCCGGCCGCTGGTGGTTCCTCGAATGCAACAGCAACGGGCAGTGGGCGTTCTTCCCGCCCCCGACCACCGACGCCATCGCCACGGCGATCGCCGACCAGCTCCAGAAGGGCCCTGCCGCATGACCACCGCCGCCGCCGCCGCGGACCTGCGCGCAGCCCTCGTCCGGCAGCTCGCCGCCGACGAGGGCCTCACCGACCCGCACTGGCGTGCCGCCGCGGCAGCCGTGCCGCGCGAGGTCTTCGTCGGCGACTACTTCCGCGAAGTCCCCGGCTCCTTCCCCACCTCCTGGGAACCGGTCCGGGAAGGCGGCGACGGCTGGCTGGAGGCCGTCTGCACCAACCAGACCCTCATCACCCAGCTCGACGGCCGCATCCACCCCGCCGACACCGACCAACCGGTCGCCGGATCCCCCTCCTCCTCGTCCACCCTGCCGTCCCTGGTCCTGCGCATGTGGCAGCAACTCGACGTCTACGACGGCCACCGCATCCTGGAGATCGGCACCGGCACCGGCTACTCCACCGCGCTCGGCGCCCACCGCCTCGGCGAGGAGAACATCACCAGCGTCGAAGTCGACCCCGGCCTCGCCGAACGCGCCGCCACCTCCCTCAAGACCGCCGGCTACGCCCCGCGCCTGGTCGTCGGCGACGGCCTCGCCGGCCACAAGCCCGCCGCACCGTACGACCGACTGATCGCGACCTGCGCGGTGCGCACCCTGCCCTACCCCTGGCTGCACCAGGTCAGGCCCGGCGGAAAGATCCTCGTCACCTTCTCCGGCTGGCAGTTCGGCTACGGCCTCGCCCTGCTGACCGTCACCGAACCCGGCGAGGCGACCGGCCGCTTCCTGCCCGGCTGGACCAGCTTCATGATCGCCCGCCCCCACGACCGCCCCCCGCGCCAGAACCCCACCCTCCTCCCCGGCGACGAACGCCCCACCCGCATCAACCCCGCCACCATCACCACCTGGACCGGCACCTGGGTCGCCCAACTCTCCGCCCCCTCCGCCGAACGCATCGGCGCCGGCGATCAACAGATCCTCATCGACCACGCCACCGGCTCCCACGCCCGCACCCAACCCGACGGCCACGGCGGATGGACCGTCACCCAACGCGGCCCGCTGCGCCTGTGGGACCAGGTCGAGCACGCCGTCGAGGCCTGGCAGGCGGCCGGCGCACCGCACCAGGACCACTTCGGCATCACCGTCACCGGCGACGGACAGCGGGTCTGGCTCGGCGGCGAGGACGGACCCGGCTGGCGCCTACCGGTGTGATCGTGCTGCCTACGAGTCGGGCCTGGTGGAGGCCCGGCGCACGAACCCGGCGGGCTGAGGCGGGCCGGAGTGGGCTGAGGTGGGCCGAGCTCGGTCGGCTGCACGCCGAGGGGAGGGTCAGCGGCAGAGGGCCGCGTCCAGGGCGGCCGCCATGTGCTGTGCGCCGGCCTCGTCCGGGACGGTGGTGACTGTGATGGCGGCGGCGCGACCGTCGTCGGTGACCTCGTCGCGGGAGCGGTAGCCCGGGGTCGTCCCGCCGTGGCCCCAGTACACGCCACCGCACGACAGCGGCCGGCTCACCAGGCCCAGCCCGTAGCGGACGCCCGGAGCCACCTCGTCGGCGGGGACGGTGGTGCGCATCTGGGTGAGCTGCGCCGCCGGGAGGAGGCGACCGCCGAGGAGCGCGGTGTAGAAGCGGCTGATGTCGCCAGTGGTGGAGACGACGGCGCCCGCCGTCCAGCCCCAGGACGGGTCCAGTTCGGTGTAGTCGCGGAGCGAGCCGTCGGCTTCCCGGTTGTAGCCGTTGGGGTGGGCCTCGTGGATGCTCGTGTCCCCCGGGGTGGGGAAGTACAGGCCCGGCCGGCACACGACCGCCCGCGTCGCCCCCAGCCGCGCGGGCACCGAGTCCTGCGCCAGGTCCATCGCCAGGGCCGACAAGCGGGGCCACCGCGGTCGGTCACGTGCCGGCCGGGCGCCGCCGGTGCTGTCACCACCAGTGCCGTCGAATCCGATGTCCAGCGCCCCGACCTCCGGTCCGGCCCAGAACAGCATGGCGAACAGCTCGACCGCCGAGACATCGGCCAGATCCGCTTCGAACCGCACGTAGTGGTTCCCCAGAAGCGAATGGCGCACCTGGACACCGAGCCCGGCCAGCGCCCGCCCATCCGGCGCACGGACGACGGCGTCCGGCATCACCACCAGCGCACCGTCGTAGCGGTGGCCCAGGTCGTCGTGGCTCTTCCAGACGTCGTCGAGATCGAGCGAGCCGTGTGTCCTGACCGGGCTGGTGCCGGCCAGTTCCCAACGCGACGCCTCGTCCTGCTCGACCGCCTCGACCAGCTCAGAGGGCTCCACGCCGCGCACGGCGAACGGGTAGAGGTAGACCAGCTTTCCCCGCCCCACCCGCAGCCACCGATCCCCTGCTCTCCGCTGCAGTTCGAGCAGACCGTACCGGAGCGCCCGCAGCTCGCTCACGCTGCCCTCGTCGGCCGCGATGACCCCGTCCGTCTCGGCCCGGCGCAACGCCACGATCGTGGGGTTCAGCGAGGCGCCCGAGGCGTAGAACGCGGCAAGCGCCCGTGCGGCCATGGCCGTCGCACGCTGCCAGCCGTCGTACAGCCGCCCCAGCTCCATGACCTGGTCCGCGACGTCATCGTGGATCCGACGGAACCGGATCGAAGCACCTCGCATCAACCGGACGGCCCGCCGAGCCCACAGAGCCGCCTCGTCCGCCGTCTCCGCCCGGACGTGCAGCGGTCCGTTCGCTGCCCCGCTCGTGGTCGGCGAGGGGTGTCACCGACTGCTGAGGCGGCCGATCCGTTCGGCGGTCAGGCAGGCGCGCACGATGGCCACCCGGACCAGCGGGCCGCCGAGGCCGCACTTAATGACATAGAAGAGGATGAGGTTGGTCGAGGTGACTGCCAGTGCGTACACGTAGACGTCGTGCAGAAGTCCCAGGTAGAGCAGGGTGCCGACGCTGAGGACCGCGACCGCGTAGAACATCGAGGTCGGCGACCACTGGGTGAACGCCGCCAGGCCGGTGATCTTGCTGTCATCCTCGGGCACCGTGGTCAGCCCGAGCCGCCGGGAGCGCGCGATGACGGCGCGGACGTACGCCAGGGTGACGGCGTTGGCGAGCCAGGTGAGGATCTGTCCGATCGCCGAGTTGATGGGCCACCAGCGCGGTTCGACCAGGGTGATGGCCAGCACCAGGCCGCACGGGACCACCGCCATGATCCGCATGATGGTCTCGGTGGTCAGGGCGAGCCGGCTCAACGAGCCGGCCCGTCGGCCGATCGCGAGCGGCGTCAGGCCGGAGAACAGCATTTGGTAGTACTTTGGGGCGGCGATGGCGTAGGACAACCCGACCATGCGGGCCGGAAGATTGGCCCGCCAGTCCGGTACGGCGTAGTCCGCGTGCCGCCACGAGTCGACGATCGGAAGGCCGTCGCGGTTGCCGCCAAGGTGCTGGGTCAGCTCGATCAGCCGATTGTCCCAGGACAGGTTCAGGTCGCGGGCCAGCCAGGTCAGGACGGCGAAGTTGGTGAGCGCCCACACCAGGGCCGACAGCAACGACCAGCCGAGCAGCCAGGTGGCCAGCGGTTGTCGGCTGCCGGTAGCCGACGGAGTGCCGCTTCGCCGGCGGCTGCGCCACAGCCGCCACTCCCGGCCGGGGTCGCCCGCCAGTGGTCGGGCCAGCTCGCGCAGCGCCCGCCACCCGGTCTGGACCCGCAGCTCGCCGATGTCGCGCTCGGCGGCCCGGACCAGTTCGAGCTCGGCGAGGAAGCGCTCCTTCAGCTGCACGTAGGAGAAGTCCCGCCGCGCCGGATCGGAGAAGATCAGCAGCCGCCGCTGCGGGACGGCGTCGACCAGGTCCTCCAGGAACCGGGCCAGCTGCGGGGCGCGCATGTAGAAGATGTCCGGCACCACCCGTTCGGTGCTCTCCGCCCCGGTGCCGAAGAGCATCAGCAACCGGCCCAGCGAGTAGAGGTCGGCGCGCCGGATGTCGCCGTCCCCGGCCCGGACCTCGGGTGCGATGTAGGAGGAGGCGACGCCGGTGGTGCCGGTGATGGTGTGCGTGTACAGGTAGTTGCGGCCGAGGTCGACCAGTCGGAAGGTCCCGTCGGTGGTCGAGACGATGATGTTGGAAGGCGAGAGGTCCGCGTGGACACCGCCCAGCCGGCCGTGCAACGGATTGTCCGCAGCGGCCTGCTGAAGCTCTGCCAGGGCGTCGAACAGCTTCAGTCCGTGTTCGCGGAGCCGGTCCAGACTCAGCCGGAGCTCACCCGCGGGACGGCCGGCCGCCTCGGCCCGGACGGTCTCGGCGAGGGTGCTGCCCTCGATGAACTCCATCATGATCCAGTCATCGGAGCTGGCCCACACCCGCACCAGGTGCCGCAGGCCCTGGGCAGCCGACCCGTAGGTCCGCGCGTACTCGCGGGTCGCCCTGGCCAAGGTCTCGATCCGGGTGAACGGGTAGAGGATCAGCTTCAGTGCGAAGTCCGGGCGGGCCCCGTGCACCGGGCCGACGGTGCTCCCCCGGAGGATCACGGACGTGCTGCCGTGACGGTGGAAGCGCAGGTTCGGCGCCATGGCCCGCCATTCCAGGACCGCTTGCGCGGTGTCCGGGCCGGGGCGGTACCCTGCGGCGGCCTCGGGGCTGTAGACGGCCGACACCACCCGGCCGACCTCCTCGTTCGCGGCGAGTACACCGCAGACCGCCGGGCAGTCGTGGGTGAGGGTGCCCCCGTCCGCACCGTGCGCGGTGTCGCCCCCGTCTCCCGGGGCCGCGGTCGAGACCCGGGAACGTTGCGCCTCGGACTCGGCAAGACCGATCAACGTCAGCAGGAAGAACCCGGTGAACCCGAAGACGTCGGCGCACGCCTCCTGGAGCGCTTCGCTCTGCTCCCGGTAGCGGGTGCACCAGGCTGTCAGGTGGGCGATCGTGGCCGTTCGCGAGCCGAGTCCGAAACGGGTGTCGAACGAACGCTCGTCCACCGGTATGTCCCGCAGCACCCGCTGCCAGGCGACGAGCCGGCCGGCACGCCGCCTGGCGTTCTCCGGCCCGGACGGCGGCAGGCTCAGCGCCGACCGCAGCGAGGCCGTCCGGTCCTCGCTATAGCCCGTCAGGTCGCGCAGGGCGGCGAGCACCGGGTCGAGCGTTGCTCCTTGGGGCGCCATTCGCGGTCTCCACCACCGTCAGCCGTGGTACGGCATGGATGCGGCCCTGGGCGATCATTGCGGTGGGTCGGTCCTCCAACGCGCAGAATGCCGTCTCGTAGGCCGTGCGAGCGTGTTCGAGCAGCAGGTTCCGGTCCGTCTCGTGCCGCTTCAGCTCCGGCATCCACGGCAGGGGAGCGAGGTCCAGCACGTGCGGCCCGACCTCGCCGACCGAACGCCGCTGACTGCGCAGCCACTCCTGATCGCGGTACTTCTGCCGGATTGCCGCCAGGTAGCCGCTTCCCAGCCCGGTACGGAGCCGTTCGAGGTACAGGTAGGTGTAGCGGTGCATCAGGGACAGGCTTCCGCCCATGCGCTCGCGCATCGGGCGGGTACTCAGCGAGAGCACGTGCGTACAGCCGTCGTCGAGCGCGAGCCGGAACGGGAGTGCCGTCAGCACGCCGCCGTCCACGGCCCGCCTCCCGTCGGAAGTCCGCGCGGTGCCCGGTACTGCGATCGGCAGCCAGGCGGAGGCGCGCAGCGCCGACTTGAGTTCATCCTTGGAGGAGAAGTCGTGCAGCACGACTGTTCGCAGGGCGTCGACATCCGTGACCGGAACGGCCAGCCGAGCCGGAGAGTTGATCACCGCCGCATAGTCCAGCGGTTTGACTCGCTCCATGACGTGGTCAAAGGCGTAGCCCAGGTTCAGAACAGGCCTTCGGCGCAGCGCCCTGGAAAAGTCGACGAACCGGCGCGTCGCCAGGTCGTCATAATAGATCGACAGTGAATACCAGGTGTTCCCCATGAGAAAGTAGGCGCCATTGATCCCGCCCGCCGAACACCCGTAGACCACGTCGAAGGCGTCCTTGAAGCCGTGGTCCTCCAACTGGCACAACATCGCGGCCGATACCACCCCGCGCATGCCGCCACCCTCGACGGCAAGCGCGACCCGCGCCCCGTCCGTGCGGCTCCCCGGAAGGCTCCCGGAGTCGCGCCTGGCGCGCAGAATCTCGAGCACGGGATGATCCGGATCCCAATACCCCTGTGTAGACATCAGCCTGTCTGTCACATCGACGTACTGTGCCATACGGGGAAATCATCTGATGGTGTTTTCCATCAGATGACGAGGCGAATATGCGGAACGCCACCCGCCGCTTCACAAGCGAAAGTCGGCAATTCCGCTTGTGGCGGAGGAACCGGTCCGGAAGTCTGCCACCAGATTTTCGAGCACCGATGCGAACACGGCCCGCTGAACGGGGACCGCCTGTGCCCACGGCCGCGAACAAGGGACAGTTGTGTCCGCGGGCCGGTCCGGGGGTGGTGTGCGTGGCGCTCGACGCGAGGTCCGCCGGCACGCCGTCGGCCCGGCCCCGGCTGCGGACCCGCCGGCCCCGGCCCCTCAGGCGTAACACACCGTCCACAGGGCTTCAGTGGACTTCGGACAGATTCCGAGAACCGAGACACCGTCCGGCGTTCCGGGCCGCCCGGTGCCGTCCGACCCCGGAAGGGGCGGGGCGGCACGCCCCGGCGACGGCAACCCAGGCGTTCCGGCCACGCACCGGACCGGGGGGAGAACCGTCATGACCCACCGTCCCTCACCATGGACCCGCACCGGCGGCGCGCTGCTCGCTGCGACGGCGCTCGTTCCGGCAGCGGCTGCCTGGTACGTGTTCGCCGTCCGGATGCCGGACGACACCGAGCGGTCCCGCTCGTACTCGGTCGCCACGACCTGCCCGGCCGGGAACCCGGGCACGGCGGTCGAGGAATGCGTGCGCACCGTGCCGTTCACCGTCAGCGGCACGGTCCTCCGGCACAAGGACCACCTGGCAACGCTGGACGGCGCGCCGTCCTGGAGCGGCACGGTGCGGTTCGGCAACCCCGGGCCGCTGCTGGAGGACCTGAAGCCCGGCGACCGGGTGGACGGCACGGTGTGGCGCGGCCAGGTGATGCGCCTGGAGCGGGCCGGCGTCGCGCAGGCCTCCGTCGACGAGCCCCGCGACGAGGCGCAGCTCATCGCCGGGCTGGGCACCTTCGCCGCGCTGCTGGCGGTGCTCGCCGCCGCCCTGGGCGCACTCCTGTTCACCGGCCGTCCCACCACGTTCGCCCTCGCCCGGTCGCTCTTCTTCTGGACGCTGTTCTCCTGCGTCATGCCCGCGGTGCTCGCGTTCTGGGCCGACCTGCCGTGGTGGACGGTGCCGGCCGCGGCCATCCCGACTGCGCTGCTCGCGGCAGAGGCGGTGCGCCGCCGGAACACGGCAGGGGCCCGGACGGGGCCGCAGGGGTTCGTGGACGACCATCTGCCTGCTTGACCCCGCCGGCAGTCGGCGCGGTTGCCGCCGGCTCCCCGCCGTGGGCCTGCCGGAGCATGAACGGCTCCGGTTCCCCGACGCCGAGCAGCATGTGCTGAAACGGCCTCGCACCGTCCGCTACGAGCACTTCCGCCCGTTCACAGCGGACTACGCGTCACCGCAGGGGCCGCAGGGCGCAGCCGCGGGCCCTCGAGTGGGGCTCCACAGTCGTGGCGGAACGGACGACGGGGAGCGGTCCGGAGGCCGCCCAGGTCCCGAGGGGGACAGGGCGGCCCCGGTGGCCCGCTGCTCGGCCAGGTGACCCCTGCTGTGGAGCTCCTGCACTCTCACGGCCGCGTTCGCCCCGTGCTACGCAGGACGAAGGACAGGGTCGATCCCGGCCAGCATCTCGTGCAACCGGCAGGCTCCCAGGGCGACGCGGTCGTCGATGTCCCGTGACAACTCCTCGCAGAGCTCCAACGCCTTGTCCCGGTCGTCCGAGAAGATGCCGAATACGTCGACGATTGCGGTGTGGATCCAATCGCTGTGATTCGAGTCAGCGGCTGCCAGCGCAGACGCGACTATCGCCAGCCCGACCCTGTCCTTTCGCCGAAACAGGGCTTCTGCGGTCACTCGGGTCACGAAGGTGTCACCTGGGTCGAGCACGAGCTCGATCAGTGGCCCGAGTGCCTCCCGCATCTCGGCGAAGCCTGCCAGGCCGTGACCGGCATCCGCCCGGTCACGGTAGTCGTGGCTCCGCCCGAGCGCACCGAGCGCCATGACGGCTGCATGCCGCCGCCGATCACTGTCCACCTGCCTGCCCATCCCTCCCACGATGTCCGGTCAAAATACCGCGAGGCACCTGCCCCGCCGGGTGATCGCCAGGACAATGCGTAGTTCAGAGAGACGTACCGGGGCCGAGCGCCGTCCTGATTGACACCCAGGCATCGAATCCCGCTCGCCTGCGCCTGGGGCGGCAGCCTTGGTCGTCCCCCTCAAGGACGGCAGGTGCACATCCCCCCGGCGCGACCGGAAAACGCCGGCGGGGCGCCATGGGGCCTTCGCTGCCGTGACGCCGTGACAAGCACCGTGACGTCCTGGGGTGCCCGGCGCGGGACCTGCTGAGGCAGTTGAACGGGTCAGCGGGGGCTCGGGCCGGCCGGCGGCTGCTCGACACCCGGTCCGCCGGCGTGCGGCGCCTGGACGTAACCCTCGGCCGGAACCGGCAGCGCGTCGATGCAGGCCGTCGAACAAGCGTTGACCAGCAGTGGCAGGACGTCGGCGCCCGACGTCCGCAGTGAGATCCAGGCCTGGCGGAGGTTCACGCCCTCGATGCGCTGGTCGCAGACGCTGCACGTACGGATCACCGCGGCACCCCACACACCGGGGTCGAGGTCCTCGAAGTCGACGCCCTGGGCGGCGGTCGTCGCCAACAGCCGCGGAAACGGCGGCCGTCGCTTGTAGTTCCCGTAGACGGCCCGGGTGCTCACCGTACTGCGACGCAGGCCGGCACACCGGGTGATCTCGTACGGGAACCAGTGCAGGCGGTAGGAGGTGTACGGGGTGAACTCCTCGAGGCTGCGCATAGCGCCGATCTCGGGTGGGATGCGCACCAGGTTGCTGCCGTACAGCACGAGGTGCTTGACCGAGGTGAGCCCGGCGATGGTCGGGGGGAGCGTGACGACCTGGCGCCGCTGTTCCGCGGTGAGTTCCACGAGCGGTTCGAAGACCTCACGTCCGTCGGCTGCCGCTTCTTCGACCAGTTCGAGAAGGCGGATCCATCCCGGTGCGGTGGTGTCCTGGCGCTCCCGGTGGAAGCGGGTCGGCCGCTGGGGCCTGGTGCTGAGGCGCTCGAGGCATGTGCACAGATCGCGGGGCGACTCGTCGCCGTCCGGAGCGACGGCGCCGGCCCAGCGATTCGAGATCACCTGTGGCTTCGACTTCTCACTCATCCGCTCACGGTAACGTCACAGCCGACGGGTCGTGGGCGTGATCGGATCCTGTTGTCCGTCCGCCGGCCCGGCTGCGTCCGGCTCCGTACCGTTACGTGCTTCCTGAAAAGCTCGGCTGTACTCGGCAGGAGCCATCCCCGCGTGTGCGGGGCCGACATCGGCGGCGGGCCGATGCGCAAGATCGCTTCGGAGCCATCCCCGCGTGTGCGGGGCCGACTACCCGCTGAACGGACCGACGATCGGGGCGCCGGAGCCATCCCCGCGTGTGCGGGGCCGACAGCCGCTGCTCGTGCTGCTCGTGCTGGGTGGTCGAGCCATCCCCGCGTGTGCGGGGCCGACACTTCCTGACCTGCTGTGATTCGTCTCAGGATACGCGAATCTATTCAGTTCGAATCCGTAACCCAGCCTGCGCACGGCTGAAGCTCGAGGCCGACCCGGAAGCCCCGTTCTTTCAGCCTGGCGCCGAGGAAACCGTGCTCGCGAGCACGCGGCCGAACTCCTGGCAGCGGACCTGTCGTTACCCTGAGGAGGAGCAGCACCCGTGAGCTCGGAGCCGGTGAGTACGCAGTGGCTGTTCACGCAGCTTTCCGAGAGCGCTCCCCGCGAGCATTTGTCCTCCTGATCCATCACTCCGGGCTCGACATTCTCACACCGCGCATCCGCTCCTTCGCCGTCATGTTGACGGGACACCAGAGCGGAGGGCTCCCGGAACGGCTTGGCGCGGTCCGCCAGGATGACCAGCCCGGCCTCCGCGCCCTCGCCGCCGTCATCGTCGCAGGACGCTCCCTGCTTTCGAACTCCGGCGTCGTCGAAGGACACGTCATCCGTATCGTTCCGTGGAATCGACGCTGTCAAGTGCCGCCGAGGATCCTGCCGCTTCGAATACGTGCTGGCCGATTGCGTCGCGGGCAGGAAGACTCAGCTGCTGTGGACATGGGAATCTCTGGCTTCAAACCGTCCTTCCTGGTAGGAGTCGAGGCGGTTCGGCAGGCGCACGAATCACGTCTGGCAACGCTCGTCGGCAGGCGGCTGACGGGGTTCGCGCTGGTGCGCTTCGCCGGGGACGACGACTGGTTCGCCGACTGCCCGGTGGTGGTGGACTTCGACGGCCTCCGGGTGGAGGTCTGCCACGCGAAGCTCGACGAACTCTCGATCGGCTGGAACACCATCGACACCGCAGCGGCCATCACCGGGTGGGAGCGGTCCGAGCTCACGCCCCAGTGGTCCCACAGCGATGAACGGCTGGGGCAGTTCATCGGCCAGGAACTGCGCGAGGTCGCGCTGCTTGAGTGGCGGCCGGCAGACCGTGACCTGGCGGCCGCAACGGTGGCGGTGGAGTTCGCCTTCACCGAGGGCCGTCTGCGAATCGTCAATGGCCTCGACGAGAACCGCATCGAGATCGGCGCGACCCCGCCGGACTACATCCGACACCGGCTGAACCGCTGATCGCTACCACCCAGCCGACTTCTGGACGATTCCAACGACTGGGCAGGGCAGCCTGCGCTGGGATGCCGATCTGCCGAGGTGTCGGCTCGACCGGCGCGGGGACGTCGGAGATCCGCTTCAGTAGCCCGTCGATGGTGGCTTGCCCGTCGTCGACTCGGCGGCGCGTTCGTCGTCCGTCACCGCGATGGCCGCGAGCACCGCTGGCGCGGGCCCGGGGCCGGCACCCTGCCCGGGCCAGCCGTTGCACCTCTCGAGGCCGTCTTTCACGCTGCCGGTGAACGCCAGCGCTTCGCGACCGGTCCCGAGGGCACCGAGCAGGGTGTCGAGCGCCGCGTCCGTGTGTGTCCTCCGCCGAGCGGCTCACCCCGGTAGACCTTCAGTAGCCGGTGGGGCTGGCCATGGTGGTGGTGCGTGGGGTCGGATGCGCCGACGCCCCGGGGTGCACCGTCTCAACCCTGCGACGGCGTCCAGAACGCGGTGATCCTCGCTGCGCCGGGCCCGATCCCCTGCCAGGAACCGTCGAATTCGAGGACGGCCACGGAGGCGGTCGGGAACCCGGACTCTTCCACCCACCGTGAGAGGTCGCCGTCGGCTGCTCCGGCGAGGAGCCGGACCAGCTCGGGCAGGCTCGGATTGTGTCCGACGACGACCAGGTCGCCCACGTGGTCCGAATTCTCACGCACCATCGCGACCAGCTCGCCGATCCCCGCTTCCCGTCGATGGATACTCACACTGAGGTCGTAAAGTCCTGGCTCGTGGACCGTCTCTGGGAGCCGCGGCAACGCGGCGCCCACGTGTTCCCAGGTCTCCCTGGTCCGGCGGGCGCCGGACACCCGCGCGAGATCGGGCGTGATGCCGGAACCCGCGAGCCATCGCCCGGCCCGGGACGCCTCCTCCCGTCCCCGCTCGTCGAGACGCCGTTCCCTGTCGACCGCCGTCTCCCGTTCGGCCTGCGCATGACGGATCAGGACGAGTCTCCGGCCGGTACCCACGATCACGTTGGCCTCCCCTTGCCCGCAGGCCGCGGCGCAGCCCGACGGAATCGCTTGATCTTTTGGAGCCGAACACTACCCGGGCGGCGAGGGGCCCGGCCTCGGCCGCCGCGAACGGATCGTCCCGCCTCCGCCAGTGCCGGTGGGCGGGCCGGTGCCGGCGGGAAATCGTTGGATCACGGCTGTGCGGGACCTCAACCCTGACCGGCCATGACGACCCCTGAAGAGGTGGACGAGACGGTTCTCCTGCTGACCGCGCGCCCGCCCGGCACGGTGGAGACCGTTCGGGCGGGCGCGCGGCCGGCTGGACATCGACGGCATGGTCGGCACGCAGACCGGGGGCGCCTTGCGGGAGCTGATCTACCAGGGCTGGTACACCGACTGCTTCGATTGCTTACCGACCCCGTGACGGTCGTCTCGGTCTCTTGAGGCGGACCTGTCCCGGCCTGCCGAGGACGGGTCCGCCCGGTGGTTGCGAGCGGCGCCGGGATCGACTCAGTGGCTGATCATCGCGCCGAGTGATTTCGCAGACTTGATCGGATCGGCCCTGTCAGCCACCCGTCCGCAGATCGCGCAGTCCTTCCTCGAAGACCGGGAGTGCGTACTGCTCCGTGCCGGGTCCTGGCATCTCGAGCTTCTTGAGCTGCCCGCCGACGATGTGGGAGACCAGGGGCACCGGAAGCGCGTCGGGCCAGAGACCGGTCCGCTTGCCCTCCGTGAGCACCCGGCGGAACGCGCCGGTGGATCCCCGAAGACTTCGGCCGTTTGCCTTCAACTCCTCTGCGGCGCACTCACCTTCGCCCTCGACGATCTGGAGCAGGATCTGCTGAGCACGGGGCGGGAGACGGTCGTAGTACGAGCGGGCCCGCTCCGGCGTCCAGCGGTCGTCGGGCACCGCGGTCACGACGGCAGTCGGCATGGCGGCGAGAGCGAGCAGCTTCTCGAGTGCCTCGGGGGTCGGATTCTCCACGGTGATCGTGATCTTCATGGCGGACACCTTTACAGCTCCGCTGGCCGAACACAAATAACCACGACAGACACGCCAGAGACGCGGAAGGCGCCTTGAGATGCCGTATGTACCAGCTCCTGTGTTGCGTCCTCTAACTGGATTTAGAGGACGCGACACAGGGCCCGGTACAGATAGGCTGTCCCGGACGGATCATCAGCCCGCCGTACCGGAAGGAGAGCGCCCGTGGATGCCGAGGCGTCGGACGGCCTGCCCGTCCTGGTGGAGCGCTCCACCGAGATCGTGGTCGGCGAGCTGGTGGACGACGGCCAGGCCCTCGCGCCGTTCGCGCCCGCCGGGGTCGATCCCAATGAGATGCTGACCGAGGACGCGGCCGACGACCTCGCCTCCGCCCGGCCCGCGCGCACCAGCCAGACCTACGCCGAACAGTGGCGCTACTTCGCCCGCTGGTGCGCCGACAACGGCCGCCACCCCGGGCCGCGCACCAGCGAGGCGAACATGGTCTCCTACGTCTCCCACCTCCGCCGCCGCGGCGGCCGCGACGGCACGGGCGCGCCCGTCAGCTCCCTGCGCCTGGCGATGGCCGCCATCCGCGACGCCAACGCCCGTGCGGGGTACGAGAACTGGCCGCCGAAGAAGGCGACCGCCGAACTGATCCGCAAGCAGGCCGCCGAACACGCCCGCGCCCGCCGCACCCCGAAGTCGAGCCCGCCCGTCGACGCCGCCCGCATCGCCCACCTCCAGCAGGGCACGACCGCCGACATCCCGCTCGCCCGCTGGCGAGACCTCACGATCCTGCACCTCGGCTACCGCACCCGCGCCCGGCGCTCCGAACAGGCGGCCTACCGCATCGACTCCATCGTCTTCGAGCACCTGGAGGACGGCGCCGAGCAGATGGTCGTCGGCAAGCGCACATCGAAGAGCGACCACTGGTCCACCGGCCGCGAGTACGTCGTCCGTGACCCGGTAGCGATCACCGTGGTCCGTACGTACATCTCACTGCTCGCCGAACTCGGCCAAGCAGAGCCGCAGTTGCCGCTGCTGCGCGGCATCACCCGCTGGGGCAGCCTGATGCCCGTCCCCGCCTCCGGAACCGGCATGACCGGCCACTCGGTGAACCGCGCCTTCAAGCGCATGGTCACCCGCACTCCCGGCTTCGACGCCAAGAACGCCACCAGCCACGGCCTGCGCGCCGGCGTCCCCGCCGACCTCGCCGCCCAGGGCTACAGCGCGGCGGAGATCCTGGTCATCACCGAGGACTGGAAGTCCACCACCATGGTCGAGAAATACGCCAAGGCCGGCCTCCGCCGCGCCGGAAAGGACAACCTCGGCCGGGCCCAGCAGGCCCTCGATGCCCTGGTTGTCCCACCGCCGACCGGTCCCACCGGATAAGCAGGGCGGACGCCCCGTATTGCCGTGCCGTGGTCTGTCCACTCGCCGGACCACGCCCGTCCTGGCCGCCGACCCGCCCAAGGCCGCCGGAGGGCTGGCTGGGCGCTGGGGCGGCCGAAGGCAGACCACGCGGTCTTCATGTCCCTGCCAGAATACTCCCGTCCCAGCGTCCGAACCTCGGAAGACTCAACTGCACCCAAGGCTTTTATTATTGCCAAATCCTGCCGCCATCAGCAGCATTCGCACCAATTACGCCCAGATCCATTCAATGGGTGCCGAAGCCTTTCCAGCGCCCCTCCTCGTCGGACCAGCATGGTGGTGTTCTGCTCTTCGTCCATAGCCAGCTGCGGGGCGGGCGAGAGGCCTCGACCCCGATACGCCCTTCGGCCTCTGCTCGCGACGATCCGCGAGCGCCAGGGCCGCATCGACGAGATCGAGGAGTACGAGGCGAAGTACTACGCCGACCGGGCGACGGCCAAACCAGTGGCCGTCGAACCACTCACACCGGCTCTGACCAGTTGATCGGCACCTCCCGCACGGCAGGGGAGGCCCAGGTGGGGTGTCGGCTGGCCGCTTCATCGCCGAGCTGGTACCCATAGGCGCACATCAAGCCTTGTGCGGAGGCTGGCCGCCATACCGTGAGCCGGGGAGGCACCCCTTGTACGTCAGTGTGCATCACCAGTTTGAGGATCGCGTCGTCGAGGCCCCGACGTCGGTCGCCGTGTCCGCCGGTGACGAGCAGCTGACCTACGAGGAGCTGAATTCCAGGGCGAATCAGCTGGCACGATACCTGATCGCTTCGGGAGTCAAATGCGGCGACCTCGTCGCCGTCTGCACCGATTTCGGCCTCGAACTGGTGATCGCACTGCTCGGTGTCCTCAAAGCTGGAGCGGCGTACGTGCCGCTCGATCCCTCGTATCCGAAAATCCGCTTGAAGATCCTCGCGCAGCAGGCCAGCAGTTCAATGCTGCTGACCCAGGCGCACCTGGACCTGCGTCATGGTGTCGCAGAACAGGTGCTGTGTCTGGACTCCGACTGGGGGCAGGTCGCCGCACACTCGAATACCGACCTCCCGCGCGAAACCACCGCGGACAACCTCGTCTACTGCATCTTCACCTCCGGATCGACAGGAAAGCCCAAGGGAGCGCTCAATCACCATCATGGATTCGCGAATCTCTGCGCGTGGTACTCAGGAGAGGCGACAGGCGGTGGCCGTGACAGCAGGACCCTGGTGGTCAGCTCGATCGCTTATGACCTGACCCAGAAGAACATCTTCGAGCCGCTGACGTCCGGCGGCGAGGTGATCTTCGCTGGGCGGCGCCCGGGCGACGTCGACGGGGTCCGGGCCGCCGTGGATCGCCGTCGCCCGACGAGGACCAACTGCGCGCCCTCGGCATTCCGCGTGTTGGAAGACGTGTTGTTGTGCGACTCCATGCGGGTGGTTGTGCTCGGCGGAGAGTCGCTTCCTCCCCGTCTCGCGGAAGCGATCGTCGACCGCGGCGTGCGGTTGGTGAACTCCTACGGGCCGGCGGAATGCTCCGACGTGGTGCTCTATCACGTCGGCTTCACCAAGGGCGACGACGTCGTTCCGCTCGGAGAGCCGATCCCCGGCGCCGAGATCCATCTTCTCGACGAACGCATGGATCGTGTGGACGGCGCCGGCACGGGCGAGCTCTGGATCGGCGGGGTCGGGGTCGGACGGGGATACGTGGTCCAAACCGCCACGACGGCCGGCAGGTTCGTCGAGAACCCGTTCGGCGAAACGCCCGGGCGGCTGTACCGGACCGGAGATCTGGTAAGGCGAACCGACGACGGGACGCTGCTGTACGTCGGGCGCACGGACCATCAGGTGAAGATCAACGGTCACCGAATCGAACCCGAGGAGATCGAAGCCACGCTGCTCGGTCACCGTTCCGTTGACAACGCTGTCGTACTGTCCTGGCAGAACCGCATCGGCAGCAAGGGGTTGGTGGCATTCGTCGTTCTCGCACGAGGTGTGACAGGTGTCTCCGGCGAGTCCCTCCGCGAGTACCTCTCCCGGCACCTCCCGCCGTTCATGGTTCCGGCAGTGTGGAGATTCACCGACAGCCTGCCCCTGAACTCCAGCGGCAAGGTCGACAGATCGGCACTGCGCTCGGCTCTGGACGATGGGTTGCGCGCGCCGTCGTCGCAGGCGGAGGCAGCGACGCCGACAGAACGTGTGCTACTGGACATCTGGCGCGAGACGCTCGGACACCAGGGCGCCGGGGTGGAGGATGACTTCTTCGCGCTGGGCGGGGACTCGCTCACGGCGATGAGGATGATGATGGCCATCAAGGAGCGGCTCTCGCGCGAGACATCGATGGAGGCCATCTACGCGGGCAGGACGGTCCGCGGGGTCGCCGCCGTCCTGGGAGGAACCGTGGCGGTCGAAACCCCGTCAGTGGTCGAGACCCCGTCGCGGCATGCGCTAATGGCCGCGCAGAGCTACGAATTCGTCCCCAGCCTCTCGCAGGAACACGACCTGCGGAAGCCAGCCGGTGAATTCACCTTCCTCAAGAACTTCTGTTTCGGATTTCGAGTCGGCAACGGGTTCGACATCGGCCTCTTCTCACATGCACTCGCCGCGACCATCGACCGGCAGGAGGCGTTGCGGGCCAGCTTCGTCACCGATACCGACGGCAAGTTGTTCGGGAGAGTCGCCGCTGCGCACACGGAGAGTTCAGGGAGCGTGGAGGCCCTGGAAATTCAGTGTGAGTCCCGCTCCACCGGCACGATGGAGGCGCTGCGCCGAACACTCTTCCGTACCTCTGCGGCGCCCTTGTTGCGGTGTTCGGTGTTCCGGCGATCGGACGATTCCCTCGTCTGTGCGTTCAACCTGCACCATTCCATCGCGGACGCGTGGTCGATGAGCGTGCTGACCCGGGACATCGGTGAAGCCTACGCTCGGCTGCAGTCGGGGATGCCGGCCCACGACGGGCGAGCGCGCCGCTTCAGCGACATCGCTCTGGCGGAGCGCAGAGCTGTCGCGGCAGGGGCGTTCGATGCCGAGGAACTCTTCTGGCGGCAGACCCTCTCGGGCCTTCCGGAGCACATCGACATCCCCCTCGCCAGCCCGACTCGACCTGCTGTGTTCAGCCACCGGGGCGACGCGTTCCAGTACGACTTCAGCAAGGGGGAGACGAGAGCAATCAGGGGACTCTGTGCAAGCGCTGGGGTCACGCCGTACGTCGTCCTTCTGACCTCGCTCTTTCTCGTACTGCACCGGTTCACCGGCCAGGAGGACCTGTACATCAGGTCACCCGTCTCGAACCGCCGGGACGGCGCGCTCTCGGACATCATCGGACCGTTCGGGGGAATGCTGGTCATCCGCGCGTTGGTACGCAACGACACGGGGGCATCCGCGCTACTGCGAAGGGTCGCGGAGAGCGTCGTCACGGCGCAAACACACTCCTTGCTTCCGCCTCCGGTTGCCGCCCGGTGCATCCCGGGTAATGACAACCCCGCGTTCGGCTCGCGATTCCAGGTCACCTACAACCATCACAATTACCCGCCGCACCCGACGAGTTGGGGCGAGACCAGGCTGGCCAAGCTGCCGGAGGACTTCGGTCACATCAAGGCCGACTTGGTCCTGCACAGTTGGTTCGACGACGGCAGGTTGTCGATGGCGCTTGCCTTCTACGCGGCGATCCTGACCGTGGAGAGCGCCCAGAAGCTGGTGGACGAACTGAGGGCGGTCATCGCGGAGTTGGTCGGAGCGGGACCGGTGTAGTCGCGACGGTGCCTGAGAGGGCTTTTCTGTGGTCACTGGGGGAGACGCCCCCGGGACCGGGGGTCTCATGCTCGACCGGAAGGTGGTCGATCCCCACGACGTGAGGCCCGTGGCCACAGCCGGATCCAAAGGACCGAGGAGCGGAGGTGCGTGTGCTGTCGAGCAAGTGGTGTCGGGGGGTCGCCGTCGGGGTCTTCGCCTGGGTGGCGGCGTCCGGTCGCCCGGGGCCGTCGGCCCAGGCCCAGGCGGCGCCGAACTCCCTGGTGACGCTGCACCAGGTGTCGCACATGACGATACTTCTCACCTCGATGGGGCAGGACCAACAAACCCACCTCAAGGAGGAGGTGAAGGACCACACGGACCAGCGGTGGCTCCTACACCCGGACGGGACCGGCGGCTACACGATCAGGGACCCGGGCGGCAGCTCGTGCCTGTCCTCGGCGTCCCTGGAGAACTACAGCTGGATCGTGCCCGCCGCCTGTGATTCCGCCCAGTCACCTCACCGAACGTGGAGACTCGTGCACAAGGACGCCGGCTTCCAGGTCGCCGATGCGGCGAACACCTTGGCCTGCTTCCACGGTTTCACCGAGGACGCCGGAGAAGTCATGGTGTGGAGCTGCAGCAATTACACGGACCAAGTCTGGTTGCCGGTCTTCGAGCCCCGGTGAGGCTCCTCCGGCTGCGCTCGATCGTCGTTGCCCCGGCGAGGTGAAGCTCCGCGCGCCGGGCAGGGGACGGTGCTGACCGCCTCCTAAGCTCGGTCCGGTGACAGCTGGAGTCCATCGGCAACTCGCGATCTTCCTGGCTGCTGCCCTACCCCTCGCGGCGGTCGGCTGCCAGGCACCGGCATCCGCCGATGCGCCCGACACCGCGGACTGGGTCACCGTCCGACTCGCCTCGGACCTCACCAAACTCCTCACCGACCCCGGCGGCCCCCTGGTCATTCGCGACTTCGATCCTCAGCTCACCGGCCAACGCTGGCTCATCGACCGCCGGGCAGGCACAGGCCCGTACATCATCGGCGACGGTGGCATCCGCTGTGTCTCCGCCCCGAACGGCAGCCAGGGCACCCAGATCGTGAACACCGACTGCGCCGGGTCGGACGTCACCCACTGGCGGTTCGTGCCCCAGGCGGGCGGTTTCCGGATCAGGAGCGACGAGACCCCGTACTGCCTCGGCGCCCCCGACTCCGCCAAGCCGGTCGTGCTCTGGCCGTGCGGTGACAGCGGCACGAACGACGTCTGGCTTCCGGTGATCGAGCCCGCGTCACTCTCACCCTCCGCGTAGAGACCTGACAGGAGCCGCCCATGGCCTCGATGACGCTGAAGGACCTGCGCACCCGGCTGGCCGACGCCCAAGGCAGGACCTTCACCCTGACCGGCACGGAACTCGGCGTGGGCGCGTCCGACACGGTCTTCGGCACTTATCTCACCGGCGGCACGCTCACCATCACCGCTGCGGCCACGGACCCGGACGGGCTGACGGCGGCCGGCAGTGTCACGCTGCCGGGCAAGGGCGGCACGACGGCCGTGAAGGCCGCGTTCACCGCCGCCTCCGACGACGTCGGCGGTTACACCCTCACGTTCCCGCTCGCCTCCGGCTGGACTGTCACCACCAGTGACGGAAAGGTCCACGACTACAGCACTCTGCAGAAATCCGGCACCCTGACCTCGCCCGCGCTCGTCCTGCGGGGCCAGGAGTCGACTGGCAGCGGCGTCCTCACCTGCACCTCCGGGGACACCCCCTACGCGTTCGCCCTCGACGGCTCCGGCACCGTCACCACACCCGGCGGTCTCACCCTCGGCAAGGCCGCCAAGGCGTTCGGGTTCGGTATGGACGAACAGCTCGACATCGAGCTCACCGACCTGTGGATCGGCAACGACCCGAGCAGGAAGGCGACGGTGATCACGGGCAGCCTCCGGCTCTCCGAGGGCCACCAGGTCGCCTGGGTGGCGGTCCTGCAATGGCTCGACCCCCTCCTCTGGGGGATCACCGTGGTGACCGCCGACCTGGGCTGGGACGTCCCCTCGCTCTCACCCCTCGCCCACATCATCCCGTCGACGTCCAGCCTCGTGGTCTCCAGCGCCGGGCTGACCTTCGTCCGCAGAAAGCTCGAATCGGAGAAGCTCACCGAGTTTCAGCAGATCCTGCGCGAGACCGTCGGTACCACCGCCCGCCCGGTGCCGACGCTCCCCGACCCGCCGCTGGAGGCCGGCGCGATCGCGACACTGGGTTACAAGATCGGCGGCATCCCGCGGGACGGCGTGAAGGTCCGGCTCGGCGCTCTGTCCAAGGACACCGAGTCGGACGACACCCCTCCTGATGCCAAGGCCGAGCAACACCCACGACCCGCCTCGGAGGGGCCCTTGCGTCTGGACACCGTGAGCCTGGGATACGAGGGCGGCACCATGGCGATCACCATGGACCTCACCTTCGCCCTGGGGCCGATCGTTTTCCAGGTCTACGGGCTCGGGCTGGCCTACTGTCTCAAGGGCTCCGAACACGGCCGGCAGAAGCCGACGATCAGCGGCCTGGGAGTGGAGGTGAGGACCGGCCCGGCCGAGCTGCTGGCGGCGCTGCGCTATCGGTCCGACGACCACTACGATCCGCTCGTCGAGGGGGCCGGACTCCTGACCCTGCCCTCCTTGGTGGCCACCGTCGTCGGAGCGTACGCCCGTCCCACGGGCGATCCGTTCGCCTCCTTCTTCCTGTTCGGCAGCCTCTCCGTCGGCGAGAAGAACGCCCAGGGCCTGGGCCCACCGTGGTTCCGGGTCAAGGGCATCTGCCTGGGCGGCGGCTACAACAGCCAGGTCCGGCTGCCCGGTGTCGCGGAGATCGACAAGTTCCCGCTGCTGCGTGGCGTGGACGACCCGGCGCTGTTCGGCGGGAACGATCCGCGTCCGATGGACGTCCTGAACGTCCTCACCGGCGGGTCGCACCCCTGGGTGAAGCCCGACAGCGGCGAGTACTGGATCGCGGGCGGACTACGGGCGAGCATCGTCGAGTTCGTCGACCTGCGCGCCATCCTGCTCGTCGAGTTCGGCAACGACCTGGTCGTCTCGCTGGACGCCCTCGGCGTGTGCGACCTGCCCAGGGAACCGCCGCAGAAGGCCGCCGCGGCCACGGGCGATTCGAAGGGCACCACCCCCACGATGGCGCACATCGAGCTCGCAGCCTCTGCGTCGTACGTGCACTCGCAAGGGCTGCTGCAGCTCTCTGCCGAGCTCGGCAACAAATCCTGGGTCGTCTCCAAATACGCCAAGCTCACCGGCGGCCTCGCCGTATGCTCCTGGATCGACCCCAGCCCGCACCATGGGGACTTCGTCCTCAGCTTCGGCGGCTACCACCCGGCCTACGACAAGCCCGACTGGTACCCGGCCGTGCCCCGCCTGGGACTGAACTGGACGATCGACGACAAGACGCACGCCCGGGGCGAGGTGTACGCGACCGTCACGCCCAACGGGCTGATGTTCGGCGGATCCCTCGCCCTGGTGTACGAAACCGGTGCCTTCAAGGCGTGGCTGACCGCGCACCTCGACGGCCTCTTCGAATGGAATCCCCTCTACGCCGAGATCGCGGTCGGGGTCTCCGTCGGTGTACAGGCCACCGTGTCCGTCGCCTTCGTGCACGTCACCGTCAGTGTGGAGATCGGCGTCGACCTCGACTGGTGGTCGCCGCCGGCCGGCGGCCACGCCGACGTCCACCTGTGGTTCCTGTCCTGGGCCTTCGACTTCGGCGACCCCAGTCCCGACCACAAGGCGGTGTCCTGGAGCGCGTTCCAGAGCCAGCTGCCGCCCCAGGATTCCTCCAGGCGGACCTGGACCGAGATGAAGGAGATGACGACCAGCCCCGACGAGGACGAGGAGGCCGTCGGCACCCCCGAGGATCCGGCGGCCCCGCCGGTCTGGGTCGCCACCAACCGCGGTTTCGTCTTCGGCACCTCCGCCGCCGTGCCGGCGACCCGGCTGTACCTGGGAACCCGGCAGATCACGGACGGGAGCGGAACGGACGGCGGCGCGCTCTTCGTCCGCCCGCTCCGGACGGAGACCGACTCGGTGCACACCGTCACGGTCACCGACGCAGACGGCAAGACGGTCGACACCTCCGCGTGGCCCGCCACCGCGGTGCCGGGCACCGGGCCCGTCTCACTGTGGGGCCGCGACGAGCTGACGCTCGACGGCCCGGGGCTGGTCCACCACTACGACGGCCTGCGCATCCCGCTCCCTGACCCGATTCCGGCCCCCGACCCCTTCGTGGCACCCGCCAGGCGCTTCGCCACCGACCCCATGACCGGCCCGATGCCCTACGACGGCACCGACGTCCCCGACGGTCCCGCGCCCCACCAGGCGGCCGGCACACCGGGGACGATCGCCGACCAGATCGCCGACAGCACCCACGCCGGACGGCGGTCCGCGCTCTACACCCGACTCGGCGCGCTCGGATACGCACCCGGCGCCGGCCAGGGCAGCGACGATCCCCTCGTCCGCTACCCGGCGTTCGCGGGGCACGATCTGACAGCCGCGCCACTGCTCCTCCCGGAAGGCACGTGACCACGCGATGACCTCGCTCCCCAGCACCGACTACGCCTTCCGGGACAACACGGTCCCCCAGGTCGAGGCTGGCCTGTACCGGGTCACCGTCACCCACGACCTCCCCGGAATCGACGACCCCGCCGCGAAGGCCTACTTCGCGGATCCCGTCGTCCGTATCCTGGACGTCCGCACCCCGCGGTTCCGCCTCCCGCCCGACGCCGTGCACTCCGTCCACCCCGCGCACGGCTGCGTCGGCACCTTCGACGACGTCCTGCCGCACATCACCCTCGACCACCCCGAACTGCCCTGGCAGACCCCGGTCGGCGTCAAAGCCCCCCGGGAGACGCCGTTCCTCGCCCTGCTGCTGTTCGCCGCGGGAGAACTGCCCGGTGACCCGGAGGCCACCGGACGCACCGACACCCGCAAGGTCAAGGACCTCCTCGCCACGCCCCCGAGCGAAGCCGTCGCCCCCGCGATCGACCCCGCGAGTGTCGAGGCGGACGTCCTGGGCGGCAACTGCGCCACCGTCGACGTCCCCACAGCGTTGTTCGCCCGGGTCGCACCCCGCCTCGACGAACTGCACCTGCTGGCCCACCTGCGCCTGGGCGGCGACGAGCCCGAGTCCCTTCCGGCCCTCTCCGCCCTGGCCCGCTCCCGATCCGTCCACGGCGCCGTCCGCACCGCACCCCGCCACGCCGAACCCGTGGACACGGACGACCCACAGCAGCCCGGCCTGCACAGCGTCGTCCTCACCAACCGCTTCCCCGATCCCGCCGGCGGACAGTACGCCGCCCACCTCATCTCCCTCGAAGGGCACGCGGACCGGCTGCCCACCTCCGACGACGACGCCGGTGCGAAAACTCCCCCGCTACGCCTCGTAGCCCTGCATTCCTGGACGTTCCGCTCGCTCGCCGACATCGGCGCGCACTTCGGCGCCGTCATGGAGCAGCTCGCCGCCGCCGGCTCCCCACACCCCGACGCCCTCACGCTGCGCCTGGACCCCAAGAGCGCGGACGGCGACCTCAAAGACCGCCTCACTCGTGGCTTCGTCCCGGTGTCCCACATCCTGCCGACCGGCGAGCACACCTACGCCTGGTACCGGGGACCGCTCACCGCGACCCCCGCCGCCATCGCCCCCACGCCCACGGCGCCCTACAGCGCCGACGCCTGGATGGTCTACGACCAGTTCGGCGGCGTGTACGACCTCGGCTACGCCGCCGCCTGGACGATCGGCCGCTCCCTCGCCATGGCCGACAGAGCCTTCACCACTTCGCTCATGAACTGGCGCGGCGCCGTCCGGCAGGCCCTCGGCCGGGCGCTGACCGCCCGTCCCGGCCGCCGCCACGGCAGCCTCAGCGGCACCGGCGCGGTGCTGGACGGGCAGGCCCCCGCCGCACTGCTCGCCCCGCGCGCCGCCCGAGACGTCTTCGACACGGCGGTCCGCCGCGGTCTGGCCGACCTCGTTCAGCAGGCACGGCCTCCGCACGACCGCGGCAGCGGCGCGGACGCGCCGACCAGTCCTGTGCAGGGCCAGCGGGATCGGCTGAAGGCCTTCCTCGACGACGCCGAGTTCTGCCGTGCTCTGGGGATGGTCGCCAGGACCCCGGCCACTGCAGTCCTGGACTGGCTCGACCGGCTCGCCCTGCTTTACCCCGTTCCCTTCGACCATCTTGTGCCTGACAGCCGGGCCCTGCCCAACGAGACTCTGCGGCTGTTCCACGTCGATCCCGCGTGGCAACGCGCCCTCGTGTACGGCGCCCTCAGCGTCGGCGCCGGCACCTCACTGGACCTCGCCGCCAACGACCGGCTCGCCAAAGCGGCGATCGACAAATTCCCCCGGGCCATGACCGGATTCCTCGTCCGTTCCGCCCTGGTGCCCACCTGGCCCGCGCTGCGTCTGCGGGTCCGCGGTACGGGACCGGACGGCAGCGCGGGAGTCCTCACGCCGGTGCGCGCCGATGTCCTCGCGCCCGATGTGGTGCTGGTCGTCGTTGACGGGCTCCTCGATGAGATCGACGTCGCGGAGCCGCCCCAGGCCATGCACCTCGGATACCAGCCGGACGACGGCACACACGGCGACCACGTGCGGCTGCGCGACCTCGTCACCGATGTCGGCGCGCCGCTGGACTTTTACCAGCCCATGAGCGACGCGTACCGCCAATCCGGCGCGGGCCTGCCCCGCGTGTTGAAGGTGGCGGGTTTCAGCGCGGACCTGCGAAAACTGCTCGGTGCGCACGCGCACGACGGCGAGCTCGGCCCAGCCGGATTCGCCGTTCAGATGATCGCCTCCCCCCTCCGGATGACCTTCAAGCACTCCTCGTCGTGAAGGGACGCCACTCGGTGAACACCCCCTCGCCCGTCCCCCTCGTCGTCCCGATCGAGATCGACGCGCTCCTGGTCAACCCACCCATGCTGACGAGCCGCCCCTTCGACCGGTGGCAATCGGACTACCGGCTACTGCTCCAGGGACAGTCACCCGACGATTCGCTGAACACCGTCCCACTCGACCAGGGCGTGTACCTCCAGTGGCAGCTGCCGGGCGCGTTGCGCAACTGCCGTCTCGATCAGCCGTCCGCGCACGCGGAATTCCCGCGCATCCCCAACCGCTGGCTGGTCGTGCGGGGTTGGGGTCCGGTCGATGGGCGCAAGGCACGCGGCTGGATCGTGGAGAGCGACTGGTGCGGAGACGACTCGCACAGCGGCACCACCCCGTTCCTGAACCCCGACTGGGCACCGGGCGTCGGGACGACCACCGACGGTTCGTCTCCTGCGTTGACGCGCTTCATCGGCCGCACCGTCCCGCTGAAGGAGTGGGACGGCGGCCCCAGCCCCGCGCCGTCGTTCGTCACCGCCGCAGGCTCCGGCCAACTCGCCTTCACCGCCTTCCAGCCGCACAACCAGGACGTGCTGTCCATGCGCGATCCCCTGGACGACGTGGAGGACACCGCAGACCTGTGCTACCTGGTCACCGGATGGCACGCCGATTCCCGCGACGACCCGCTCACCCACGCGACGAACCTGTCCGAGCTCTACTGGACGGTCGTCGGCGACCAACCCACCTCGCCCCCGACGGCGGCGCTGTACACCGGGCAGGTCCTCGGTCTCACCTGGGACCGGAAGGGTGACCGCTGGACGGACACCGACCGCGTGCCGCCCTCGCCCCGGCCGGCCGGCGTCGATGTCGACGTTGCCGTGGGCCACAGCTCCGCCGACGCCCTCACCGCGCTGCTCGCCGCCACCCAGACACCCCAGCCGGAGATCGCCGCACTCGAAGCCCTGCAGTACGGCCTCCTGGACAGCCTGGACAACGACGCCCCCGCAGTCGTGGACGACGCCATCCACCACTCCTGGTTCGCCACCACACCCGGCGGCTGGACCTGGGAGATCCACGACCGCGACCGCAGCGACAACACCCTGCCGGTGCCGAGCACGCTCACGGCCCAGGAGGAATCACTCCTCGACACCCTCAATCAGGCCCAGGCCGCGCACGACCAGTGCTGCCGTACCCTCACCACACTCCGCCAACAGCTCTACGACATCTGGCTGCTCACCTTCAACACCGAACTGCCGGACCAGTACGACGACCCCTTCAGCGCCGCGCTGGACCCCACCGCGCCGCAGAGCATCGCCGCCCGCGTCCACGCCGCCGATGCGGACATCACCCGTCGGCGCACCGCCACCCGGGACCGCGACCACGTGCCCTGGGGCGACACCCCCGACGCGGTCGCCGTTGCCGCGGGCGCCTATCTGGCCGGGCACGGCGGGGACATCCGGACCCGTGTCCTCAAACGCGTGCCGCTGCCCGGCTTCCACCGGGCGGTCGATCCGGTCGTCATGCTCCGCGGCATCTCGCCCGCGCCCCTGCCCAACCTGCGTACCACGGTGAACTGCCGGCTCACCATGTCCCTCGTCACCGCCGTCGTGGGCGCCGTTCCCGGGCCCGAGGCCTCCCTTCCCGACACGCTGGAGCAGCACCCGTACGCCGAGACGGTGCATCGGCTGCTGACGGAGTTCTGGGTCCTCGACCGTGCCCAGAACGCCGGTGTGCTCGCCGCCGCCCTCGCCGACCCAACCAAGGTCACAGGCGTCGCACCGCAGTACGGCACCGATACCTGGACCCAGCCGTGGAAACCCCTCTTCCTCACCTACCGGGCGTTCCACTACTCCCTTCCCTACCAGGACTCCACGGGCACCCACTGGACCTTCGACGGGTACACCTACACCTGGAACGGAGCTCCGGTCCCTGCTCCCGAGGACTACCGGGAGGAGAAGGCACGGGTCCTGCTCACCCCCCACGCCGTGTTCAACCTCGCCGCACAGGTCCGGCGCTACCAGGAGAACAATCCCGGCGTCCTCACTCCCGAACTCCTCGACCTGGAGGCGAAGGTCACCGGCTGGGACCTGCTCAGCCAGGCCCTGAGCGGGCTGACCCAGCGCATGGGCCTGCGCGATCCAGCCACCCAGATGCATCCGTACGACCCGAACGCCTCCGCCCACCCCGCCGACCCACGGTCGCTGCCCGCACTCATCGCGGGACAGCACCACACCGCGCCGACGCCCGGCCCAGCGCCCGACAGCGGCACCTGGCCTCCGTCGCGGCTCCTCCAGACCCGCAGCGGCCAGTTCTACTTCTCGGAACTGCACGTCGTGGACCAGTTCGGCCAGGTCTGTGACGTCATCAACCCCGACAAGGGCGACGCTCAGACGAAATCCGATACCGGCTTGCGCAGCGCCGAGAAGCGACTGCACCTGTCCGCCGCCGTCTCCTTGGACGACACGCGGACGGTCGTCCCGCCCGCCTACCGCATGGCCTCACTGCGCCCCCGCCTCCTCCAGGCAGCCCGCCTGTGCGCGGACTGGATCTCGACGCAGTCCGACGACACAGTGGTCAGCCCGTACTCCTCGGCCACGCAGGTCTGCGGCTGGCTGCTTCCGAACCATCTGGACCGGGCCCTGACCGCCTACGATCCGGACGGCGGCCCGCTCGGTGAACTCCGAATCGCCTACGACGACAGCCTGTTCTGGAAGGCCACCCCCCACAGCACCTTCCCGACCCTGGACTCCCTGGCGGACCGGTTCACTCACCTGCACGGCCTCCTCGCCGCGCTCGCCGCCCGCGCCGACGCCGGACCGGCCTTCACGGCCCTGCTGTCCGCCGTCGACGAGACCCTCCACACGGTCAACCCCCTCGGCGGCTGGGACGACCGCACCATGTCCGTTCTTGTCGGCCGACCACTCGCCCTCGTGCGGGGGCGCCTGCGCTTCGAACTGGACGGACCGCCGCTCTACGACTCCAGCTGGGAGGCGTGGCAGTACGTCGTCGGCCTCAAGCAGGCCCCGCCGCCGCCACCGGACTTCCTCGGCCACCGCTGGAACGTGCGGCTGGGCAGGGCCGACAACCTCCGGGACGGTCTGATCGGCTACTTCGAGGACACGGACTACGGCCTGCTGCGCGCCGTCACCGTTCCCCAGCAGCCCACCACCACGTACCTGAGCGGGATCGGCACGGGCTTCACCCTCGACATCGCGGGGGCCACACCGATCAAGTACGTGACCATGCTCATCGATCCGCGCGCCGCCGTCCACGCCGCCACCGATATCCTGCCCACCGTCCCCTGGCAGCTGCCCGCCGCGCGCGTCACCCCCGCCCTCGCGCGGATGGAGGTCTCCTACCGCATCGGCCCGCTGCTCGCGTGCATCGAGCCGACCGACGGCGGCGACCGGCTCATCGCCCCCCGCCCGTCCACCCGGCACGGCACGTGGACCTTCGCCCAGCCCCGGCGCGACGGTACGGCAGGCTGGACCGAACTGCCCGTCGGGCCGGCCGACTCCGTCGCGCGGGTCCCCCCGACGCCCCCCACGGCCCGCAACGGTCGCATGGTGCTGCGTGGCGCCGTTTCCGAACACCCCGAAGACCGGTTCCGCCGGAACCGCTGAGGAGGTCCGTCGTGTTCATCAGCCGCGCCGCCGACTCGGACAGCATCCTGGACTACGCGCTGTTCACCCACCCCGTCCCGCTCCAGGTCAACTTCGCGGGGCAAGGGGCCGCCCCCACCGGCAACGGCCGGATCGTGGTCACTGTGTCCAACAGCACGGGAAACACGGTGGAAATCGCCTCACTGTCCTTCACCGTCGAAGTCGGCCCCGAGCCCAAGGACCTGACACTCCACCCGGATGGCATCCGGCCGACGGCCGCGCCGGGCGACTGGACCCTGTCCCTGAATGGCGGGACGTTCACCGCCCTGCCGAAGGATGCGACAGCCGCGTACGTCTCCTTCGGCACCGGGACCAGTTACGCGTTCACCTTCGACACCATCGACGTCAATACCGCGGTCGGCATCACGACCTTCACGGTCACCGAATCGCAGTACGACAAGCCACCCGCCAGACACGTCCACTTCCTCGTCGGCAAGGCCCCCTACGGCTTCGAGTTCGGCAACTTCCGCCCACAGACCGTCGACCGGGCGGATGCGCAGGGCCACCACGCGGCGATCAATCCGGGAGACCCGGTAACCCTCCTGTGGGACGGATCGCAAGGAGCCACCTACGAGATCATCCACGACCGCGAGCCGCCGTACGCCGTCCCCGAGGGAGCCCGCTCCTGGCAGTCCGGACCGGTGTACCGGGACACCACCTTCCACCTGAGGGCCACCCTCACCACGCCTGGTGGGAGCGTCCAGGTCAACCACTGTCTCGCCACCACCGTCACCGTCCTGGGGCCCGTCACCCTCGGCACCGAACAGGATCCGGTCAACCTCCTCGTCACCGGAAACTCCATCACGTGGGGCGACTCCCGCACGGACGGCGGGCTCACGGTCTCGGGCAAGGCGTCTTTCGAACAGGACGTGGGCGTCGGCGGCCGCCTGACCGCCGGTGCCACCGGGCTCTTCGGCGCATGGGACGACGTCTGGACGCCTGCACCCGACGAGCTCACAGCGGCTGCCAAGGACGGCAAGCCGAGAACGAGGCCCATTGACGCGAAACCGACGGACGGCTTCGTCCTGGGCGCGCTCAGCATCCCCTCGATCTCGGGAAGAGGAATGTACACCGCGGTTCACGTCTGGTGTTCGGTCACCGGACGGCCGGATGTCGGGGCGCAGGTCATCCAGCAGATGGGAGTGGGCTTCATGACGATGCATGACAGCTTCCTCGCGCCGGTGCTGGCCGGCTCCGGCTTCACCCTGGGCTTCAGTGCCCTGCACGTGCCCCAGACGGAGGGAGTCACCTTCGAGCTCTCCTTCCACTGGATCCCGCTCGGCACCGGGCCGACGGCAGCGGACCAGGACCGCCCTGCCCCCACACCCTGACCGACTGCCATCCAGCCCGGGCCGCCGGGGTGACGGCACCTCGACACGGACGTCGTTCGCCGCCCGCACCATGCCGCACCCCCGCGCCTCCTGGCGCACCACCGCCAGCCCGACGGCGCGTCGGCATCGCCACAACACGATCCCGCGTCCGTGCTGCTGGTAGCTTCACGGACGTGCCCGCGCTCCCCCGCAACACGGCTTTCGTCGTCGTCATGCCCGACACGATGGCGCAGGACCTGTGGGACGCGCTGGCCACTCGCCTGGGTCCGCTGCACCTGCGGGTGCTCGCGGCGACATCGCTGATCCTACGGCCGCCGCTGCTGTCGGCGCTCTACGCACACGGCACCTTCAAGCAGCCACGGCCGGGAGGCGCAGCGAGCGGTTGGCTGTCCTACGCCGTCGCCGAACTGGACGCCTCCGTAGCAGCGGTCGTGCGCACGCCGTTCGACGTCGACCTCGTCGGCTTGCTGGACGCGTGGAAGGGCCCGAGCGCCTTCGGGCGGCGCCACCCCGGGGACCTGCGGTCGGTGGCACCGGCGGCGCACCGCTGCTACTCCCTGCTGCACACCCCGGACGACGCCGAGCAGGCCGCGAAGGACGTCGTCACGCTGCTCGGCGAGGAGACCCTGAACGAGGTGCTCTCCCCGGACGCGCCGCAGCGGTGCCGGTTCGACCGGCTCCGCCGACTGCGCATGCCGACGGGGCTGCGCTCTGCGACGCACCCCTACGACGTGGTGATCCGGTGCGTGGTGAGGGCGGCAGCCGTCCTGTCGTACGACCACGCCACGGTGCCGAGCCGGGAGTGGACGGGGTTCGTCGACTCCGCCGAGTGTGTCCGCGACGAGCTCAGCACGGTTTCGCCCGGATCGGTCGCGGTCGCCTGGTGGTCCGCCGCCGCGATGCTGGCGGCACGGCTCCCCCGGCCGCCTCTCCCCGCCATCGGGCCGCCCCGCGGCCGGGCCACCATGCTTCCCGAGCTTCACGGTGCTCTGCGGCGACTGCTCGCTCCGGAGCGGTACGACGCCGCCGCCAGCCTGGCCGTCGAGGCGGCCTTCCACGCCCACGACCTGTTCCTGGACCCGTGGGAGCGCCACACGTTGCGGATCGCCCTGTCGTTTCCGGTTGGCTGAGGCCCCTTGAGGAACGACGCACGGGTACCGGGTCAGCCGGGTGCGTGCTGACCGGTAAAGGTCCGACCCGACGGCTCGGCGTTGTCACGCACGGGTACCACGTCGCTGACGTCGAGCTCCAGGCTCAGCTCCACGTCCTCGGCAAAGCCGGCCGCCACCAGTTCGCGGGCCGAGACGCAGTCGCGCAACACGTCGGAGCTGGTCCAGGAAGCCGCCGACAGGGCTGCCTCGGCCGACAGCGACAACCCGGCCTCGCGGAGTCGGAGACAGAGCAGCCCGGCGCCCAGCCAGTCCTCGGCCGCCGGGCGCATTCCGCTCACTCCGGGTTCGACCGAGCTCCATTGTTCGCCGCTGGCGACGATGGTGATCCGCCGCGCTGTTCCGCTGGTCAGCACGGCGCGCGCGGTGCGGGCCGATGCCGCTGCATTGCGCAGCCCAGCGACGAGGAGTGCGGGCGCGGAGGCCGAGGCGGCGACGATCGAGGCGCCGTTGAGCGAGGTGAACAGCACGCGCTGGCCTGGCTCGGCACGTGTGAGGCTGCCCGGCGAGAGTGACAGGGCGCCCGGCGGCACCCGGCGCCGCTTGCTCAGCGCGCGGGCCCTGAGCCGCTCCGCTGCCGCTTCCCGGCCACCCATCTCGGCGATCTCGGCCCCGCTGTACACCAGGCAGGCGAACCCGCGGTCCACGGCGACGGCGAGTGTGGTCGAGAAGGACAGCACGTCCACCACCACGACCGCGTCGCCGCGTGCCGCGGCGAGCGCCGCCCCGGGGACTCCCCACTCCACGTGCACGTCGTGACTCGGCCAGGCGTCGAAGTCACTCGGTGCGAGGACGTCGGACGTCGGCACGCCCTCCACCGGGAAGTCAGCGTGCGGCATGGCCGGCGCTCGCGTCGAGCCGCGATCGCGAGAAGCGCTCCTGGTCCAGCGCGATCTGCCTGCGCGTGAACGCCTTGGTGCGGCTGACGAAGTCGAGGTCCGGCAAGTCGTCGGGGTCGAGTCCGTGCAGGGCGGGCAGCTCGCTGTAGTGCTCGCTGGCGTACGGCACCCCGGCATCCTCGGCCCGCTCCAGGACCGACTTGCCGAAGTTGCCGGCGACGCCCCAGTCCGAGGACGTCCCCACCTGTTCGCGGACCCGATTGACCACCGACCAGACGCTCGGGTGCAGCTTCATGTCCGTCCCGGTGAACTCACGGCTGGTCCCGGTGAGGAGGGACGAGAGGTCGTTCAGGCCGAGCAGCAGGTTGGAGGCGCCCATCGCGAGGACTTCCGGGATGTCCAGCAGGAGCGAGGGGATCTCGACCATGGATCCGAACCTGTTGGGCCATCCCGCGCTGTCGAGCATGTCCACCGCGAAGCCGAAATCGGAGGCGTCACGGACGAACGGCACCAGCAGGTGCAGATTCGGGTGGTCCTGGGCGATCTCGGCGACGACGCGCAGCTCGGTCTCGAAGGCGCCGGGCAACTCCAGCGCACGCCGGATTCCGCGTCGTCCCTTTATGAAGTCGGCTTCGTCGTACCGTTCGTCGACACCGATCAGGGTGTTGGCCTCCTGCGAGGTCATCTCACTCGTGCGGTACCAGACCGGCGCCTGCGGGCATGAGGCCATGACGGCCGCGAGGTAGCCGGCGAGCGCCCGCTGCGCGTGCGCAGTGGTGATGAAGTGGCCCTCGGCACGCAGCACGTACTCGCTGCGGATGAGGCCGATACCGTCGAAGCGGGCCGCCAGTGACGCCGGCGGGACCTCGCCGCTCAAACTGAGCAGGTGGCGCATTGGCGGCCGTTTGCGGTGATCTCCAGGCATGGTCATCCCTCGGTCGTCTCAGTGGTAGCAGTAGAGGTGGGCGGTGCCGGTCGCCGCCCACCCGAGCCGGGCGAAGAAGCCGCCCGAGGCGGCTCCCCGCTCGACGAGCGCTGCCGCCGGCGCGCCGGCGGCAGCGGCGTCCACGCACTGCCGTGCGGCGCCGCGGTGCCGGGACGGCGGTGCCGACATCACCGAGCACACCAGACGTCGGGGTCCACCGGCGACCTCGGCGGCCAGGCCCTGCACGCTGGCCGCAGCCACCAGCCCGCTCCTGCCGCGGACCCGCGCGTGCCTCCACTGGGGGTGGCACCGCGCGCTGCCGGCCAGCGGAGTGAGCCCGACGGCGCGGGACATCGCCACAAGCTCAGCCCACTCCCCGGGACTGGGCTCGCCGATCGACACGTCGTCGTCATGACCTCCGACGCACGGTCGCTCGCCCATCGTCCAGATCTCCAAGGTCATCGTGTGGACGTCGGCGACGACGGCTGCGGGGAACGGCGTACCCAGGCTCAGCACGCGCGCGCCGGTGTGCAGCACCGTTCGGATCCACCTTCGTCCCTCACCCGTCAGCAGTTCGGGCCAGCAGAGCAGGGAGCGGTGGTGGAACTGGACGCCGCGCATCCCGTCAAGCCACGCCGCTGACGGCGCCGCACGGCCGGTTCCGGACGAGCCCAGCACGTCGGTGCTACTCACCGAGCAGCTCGAAGATCTGGCGGCCGTCGAGCTCCTGGAACCGCTCATACTCAAAGAGCCCGAGCTTCTGGAGGGTTTGGCCGGCATGGGTTCGGGCCCGCTCGCCCGCTGCGGAGAGGTCGCCGAGTGGGTGGTGCGCGGCGAGCAGGCGCCGCGAATCGCGCAGGTGCATCGTTTCGTCGCGGCAGACGAAGCCGAAGGCCGCGGCGGTGCGGTCGTCGCCCCGTTCCTGCGCCTCGCGTACCAGCGCGCGCATCGGGCCGATGATGCCAAGCTCTCCGAAGAGCGTGATCTGCGTCCACGCGTCCCAGCCCGACATCGCGCCGCGCACCCGAATGCCGATCATGCTGCACTCGTAGTCGTACGGGTCGGCGCCGCGCTCGGCGAGCAGCGTGTGACCAATTGCCGCGTGCCGCGCCTCGTCCCACGCCAACCGGGCGAGATGGCGGAGCGCGTCGAGCGGCGCCTCCTCCACCAAGTCGAACAGGGCGAGCGCGAAGGTCTCCAACGCGTCGATCTCGTCACGGTTCACCCGCAGCAGCTCGACCAGATCGTCCTCGTACTTCGAGCCCGAGGACCGCCAGTCGGTGGCTTTGCGGTAGTCGCGGGTGTGCTCGAACGTACGGAACCGGGGGTCACGGACGCCCATCGTCGGTCTTGACGGACAGTCCGGCACGCCGGGTTCCCGCGGTGCCGCAGGCGCCTCACCGGCGCTGTCCGCGAGCCGAGCCTCTGCGGAGAAGAACCAGGCGAAGGCGTCGTCCATGTCCCACAGTGCGCGTCGGCGCACCCGCTCGGACGGCCCGTCCAGCAGGGAGTCGAATACCGCCGAGTCGAACGCGTCGAGCAGCGGTCGCAACCAGTCGTGCGGCATCGCCGCGAGCCGCGGGCCGGCGGGAGAGGACAGCGCGGCGGCAAGCCGCCGCCGGGTGCGGTCGCCGGGCGCCCGGTCGGCGGGTACCGCGAGACCGCCCAGCTCGACCAGGCGTTCCTCGATGGATGCGGCGACCTCTGTGAGTGTGTGCAGCGCTTCCCCGATGGCCAGCTTCCCCTCGAAGTCGGGCACGTCGAGGGTGCTCGCCGCCAGCAGCCGTACGGTCGCCCAGACGTTGCCTCGAAGGCGGGCGAGCGTGCCCCGGCTGCGCTCAGGATCCGCGCCGGGGGCGGACGTGAACGCGCGTGGCCACGGAAGTGCCGCTGTGGGGGCGGTGAGGGTCTGGCCGGTCACTGGTCCGCCTTCCTCCCGGGGGCCCCTGGACAGGGTCATGCCGATGCCTCCCCGATTGTTTGCTCGGCCGCGTACGCCAGGCGCAGTGCGAGCGCGTCGATCTCTTCCTGCGGTTCGATGCCGACGCTGATCCGGATGAAGCACTCCGCCGGCGTCGCGTTGAGTGTGTCCCGGCCGTAGGCGCGGCCGGTCGTCCGCGTCCACCCGAAGCCTGCCCGCACCCGGGGGATTTCGTCTCCGGCCGCCCATCGGGCCACGGTCATGCGGTGGAGGTCCTCGGGATCCGTGCCGGGCACCTCGGGCAGCCGGACGAACACCATGCAGCCGTCGGCTCCGCGGCGTACGGCCCTGGCAATCGCGTCGTCTCGGCCGACGGCTCCTGTGCAGGCGTCGGAAACCCGCAGTACGGGCATCGCGGCGCGCAGCGTCGCAACAAATCCGCGGCGGCGCGCGGAATGCACGGCGAGCCGCTCCCGGCAGGTCCGCACCTCGCCGGGGCGCAGCCAGTGCAGCGCCCGCCCCTGGAGCTGGTGACCGGTCCGGCGGGCGCACTCCCGGGCGGCGTCTGCCCACGCCGACCAGCCGTAGACGACGCCCACCCCCGCCGAACGGGTGAGGTACTTCATACCTGACTCGACGTAGAGGACGTCAGGGCCGGTGGCGAGCTCCTGTGGCAGAAGACCGTGGCCCAGGGCCGAGACGTCGACCACCGTTCGCACCCGGAACTCCAGCAACGGCTCGATCATCGGGACGTCGCAGCTCGGGCCGTTGAGCGACGGCTCGACCAGCGCCAGGGCAGGGCGGCGCTCGCGAACCGCGTCGGTCACCGCTGCACGGTCCCGCATGTCGACGGGGACGGCCCGCACCCCCCAGGGTGCGTACAGCCCGTCGAGGAGGTCCCTGGACTCGAAGTACATCCCCTCGTGCACGAGGATCTCCGCCCCCGGGGCCAGTCCCGAGCAGCGAAGGGCCACGTCCAGCGCCGACATTCCCGCGTTGACGAGGACGGCCTGATCCGCGCCGAACGCGTCTGCGAGCATCCGTTCCACCTGCCGCCGGCGGCCGTTCTCGTAGCTGTCCCAATAGGCGTGCGGGCTCGCGCCTGCGGCCTGGGCGTGAGCGTCACGCCAGAATTCCTCCATCGACCGGTAGGCCCGGGCAGGCTCGAAGACCGCCCCGAGCCTCGCAGCCAGCTCGGACGACGCGGCCTCGTACAGGGCGAAGGCGTCACCGAACCCGGCGGCGCTGTGTACCGCCTGCCGCAGCCGGGCCGGCGGCCGGATCCCGAGACCGTCGTACTCGGCGGCCAGTTCGGCGGCGAGGACGTCGAGATACCGCCGGCCGTCCGGGGCGGCGCGTGCCGCGTCGGACGGTGGACTCACGCGATGGCCGGGCGTCCAGACTGTCAACGGTCCACCACCAGGAGCGTGTAGGGGAAGGGCATGCCGGGCACGTCGGTCCGGGTCTCCTCGTGGACGACCTTCCCGTAGCCGCCGAGGACCTCCCGCCACTGCTCGACGGTGCGGTGCTGCTCCACGCACGGAACGTCGAAGTTGTTGAGGCACCGATTGAAGAACTGGTCGACGAAGAGGTGGAAGGCCTCGCTGTTCGCCCCGTCCACGCAGTTCTCGACGACCACCCAGCGGCGCGCACCGGTGCGCGCCGCTGCCTCGAGGAGCCGGCCGGGGTCCGGCTCGTGGTGGAGGACCGTACTGATGAGCAGCGAACGGAACGGTCCTGGCGGCAGTACGACACCGGGCTTCACCCGGTGGACCTGGAAGGGCTGCGTCGCCCAGTCCACCTGGTAGGCGTCCGGCCGCTCGCACCCGGCCACGCCGTCGGCGGGCAGGCCTGCCGCGACCAGGGCTCGCAGGACGCTGAAATCCCCGCCCAGCACGTCGAGCACGGGTACCTGGAGGTACGAGCGCAGCCAGGACGCGAGGAAGGCCGACCGCTCCTGGCTCAGTACCCGGTTCCACTCACGACGGACGCCCGACTGGGCAAGGACGGACGCGGCGGTGGCGAAGCCCTCGCGCTTCAGCAACAGGTGGATCAGCCGCGCCATGCCCAGTCGGTCGGTGACCTCGAAGTCCCCGCGCTCCCAGACGCCCAGCATCCGCTCCTCAAACACCTCGAGAACCGTGCCGGCCACTGTGGGGCTCATCGCGGCCCCACCATGATCCGGGGATCCGCGATGGCGGCCACCACCTGATCCACCAGCTGTTCGGCGAGACCCGGGTCCAGGTCCCGCTCCACGGCGTGGAGGAAGTCCAGCACGTAGTCGACGGTGCGCCGGTCACAGTCCCAGTCGTACCTGGTACAGAGAGTCAGGGCTGCGAAGTCCTCCGGATGTTCGATCGAGTACGCCCACTGCCCGTATTCGGACATGGTGCGGGACAGTTTGTCATCGCTCTCCCTGGTGTAGCCGCCGGTCTCGGAGAGCACGCTCGATACCAACTCCCTGGCCCACTCCTGGTCGTGCAGCCGGGCCAGGCTGGCCCGCAGACCACGTTCCCGGTCCGTGTCCGCGACCCGGCGGCCGACCTTGAAATCCAGCGCGCACTCGACCGAGGTGTGGCCGAAGTCGCGCTCCAGGTGCTTGCGGGTGTCGTGCTCGCGCGGGTCTCTCTCCGCGATCCCCAACTTGAGGGCGTCGTCGAAGAACGTGTCCATCCTGTCCGTGGCCAGGTGCATCTCCTGGTAGGCCCAGCCGATGCGGTGCGGCTGCGGCGTCAGCTGAGGTCCGTAGTGGATGACCCAGTCCGTGATGATGTGGCCCTCGATCAGCTTGGCGGCCCGGGACGGTTCCGTGCCCTCGGGAGGACCGGACGCAGTCCGGCGCAGGTGGTGGTAGGCCCACTCGTGGCAGTGCGCGAGGTTGGGGAAGAGCGCCAGCACGGCGTCGTCCTCCCAGACTTCTGCACCGCTCACCCCGGCGTGCTCGATGACGGCGAGGTGCCCGATGATGTCCACTCTTCGTTTCCTCCCCGAGGCGCGTGATGGTCTGTGTGGGATGCTGGGGCGCGGCCGACGGCGGGCGTCGGACTGTGAAGGGGTTCGGGTGTGGAGCCGGCGTAGGCCTGCCACGTGCGGCACAGCACGTCGACCTGCTCCCCGAGCCACGCGCTGTCGAGGACGGGCTCGAAGCGGACGCGGCGGTACCAGTCACCGACCCGTTCCGGCAGCAGGTCCGTGTAGCGGAGCCGCCACTTCCAGCGGGTGATCGAAAGCCCGAAGTGGAAGATCAGCGCGTCCACCAGGCTGTCGGCGGCCCAGCAGAGCTTCAGGTACGCCTCGTCCGGACGGCCGTCGCGGATGCTGGCCGGGATCCCCTTCGTCGCGTCCCGGACGTTGACCAGCGCGGCGTCCCGCTTGAAGGCTTGGTAGGCGGGCCATGGCACGGCTTCCCGGAGCCGGTCGAGGACCTCTGCGCCCACGACCGGCATTCCCCAGCCGAGGGCGTGCATCAGGTCGGTGCCGACCTTCACGTCCAGCCCGCCGACCCGGGTGAAGTCCGCCTCGACGGCCGCCAGGTCGCGAATACCGGTGTCGAGTGCGGCTGCGGCAGCCAGCACCGTTCGTGTCGGCCATACCTCGACGTCGATCTCCTCGCCGCTGTCCGCCCGCAGGTAGCACATGGCGTAGCCGTTGGCGATCTGCTCGGTCCGCCGCTCGCCGGAGCGCCGGGCGGCGAGTTCCTCGATGCGTGACTCGTTCGGCGTGATCAGGATGACGTCGATGTCGCCGCCCGGTGTTTCGAAAGGCAGCGTCACCGATCCGGTGAGCAGCAGCGTCTCGTCGTTCCCGAGCGTGAGCTGCCCGGCGAATCGGTCGGCGAGGCGCAGATCCCGCGCGAGGCGGGACTGCGCGCTCATGTCGGCACTTCCTGGTCGACACCTCGCGCTTCGCGCCAGGCGGCGTCGTAGATCGTCGACTGGTAGCGCGATCCGCCGTCGGGCAGTATCACCACGATCGACGAGCGCGGACCCGGCAGGGTCTCGGCGAGGCGTCTGGCGGCGACGACGGCGCAGCCGGACGAGCCGCCGACCCACAGTCCCTCGTCCCGCTGGAGTCGTAGGCACATCCGAATGGCATCCCGGTCCGTCACGGAGTAGGCCCGATCGACGAGGTCCAGGTCGAACAGGCCTGGAACGAAGTCGCCGCCGATCCCTTCGAGGAGATACGGGTGTCCGTCGCCGCCCGATCCCTCTGCGTGGGCGGCGAGGATGCTGCCCGCAGGATCGGCCAGCACGAGGAGGGCACGGCTGCCCGCAGCTCGGAGCGCCCGCCCGACACCGGTGAACGTGCCGCCGGTCCCCGCGCCGGCGACGAAAGCGATCAGCTCGCCTCCCGCCTGCGCCAGGATCTCCGGGCCGGTCTCCAGCTCGTGCGCTTCCGTGTTCCACGGGTTGTTGAACTGGTCGACGTAGTAGGCACCGGGCCGATCGGCGGCGATCCGGCGTGCGGTGTTGATGAAGCTCTCCGGGCTGGTCGGTGGCACTTCGTACGGGCAGCGCACGACCTGTGCCCCCCAGGCGCGCATCATCGCCTCCTTGTCCGGGCCCATCTTCGTGCTCATCGTGACGATCAGCCGGTACTTTCCGGCCGCCGCGGCGGCGAGTCCGAGGCCGGTGTTGCCGGCCGTCGCCTCGACGATCGTGCTGTCTCCGGGGACCAGGAGGCCGGCTTCCTCCGCCCGGGCGATGATGTGGCGGCCGATGCGGTCCTTCACCGACCCCACTGGGTTGGCGAACTCGCACTTGGCGAGGATGCGGTGCGGCAGTCCGGCGCCGATCGTGGTCAGCTCGACGAGAGGCGTGTTGCCGACCAACCGCATCGCGGCGCGGGTGAGCGTCCGCGGTGCCGGAGTCTGCACGGTCATCGCGCCGCCGTCCGTTCGCCGGGGCCGGCAGCGACCAGCCGCGGAGGAGGTACCGGGCCGGACGACACCGCGGCCACGTGGACGGGCGGGCCCGGCTCGACCCATCGGGTGGTCGTCCATCCACGGGTCAGCTCATTCCAGTCGGGCAGTCGACCCGAGGTGTAGCCGTGCGGCAACAGCGCGGCCAGTTTCACCGGTTCGACGGCCGACTGGAACCTGCAGTCCATCGACAGCCGTAGGGTGTCGCCGACGTTGGGGGTGGTCATGTGCACGGTCCTGCTGTGGAAGATCATGACGTCGCCGCAGCGGTAGTCGTCACCGATCCAGTCGCCGGCCTCTGACGGCACCGCGACCGCCTCCCCGCCGAGGCCGTCGTGGGGTGCGACCGGCAGCACGCCGAGATTGGCGCTACCACGAAGCACCCGCAACGACCCCAGGTCCTCCGGGCAGTCCCCCAGCGGGATCCAGACGGTCAGGACGTCGCTCGGGACCTGGTTGAACAGCGCGTCCTGATGCGGCGGTGTCGGGAAGGTCAGGTGCGGGAAGGAGATCCGTGCGATCTTGCGCGGGTGCACGACGACGGGGGCGCCGAGCAGCACGCGGAGCACTTTAAGTAGGGCGGGGCTGTGTGCCAGGCGGTGCAGGGCCTCAATCGACTGCACCACCTGGTAGCCCTCCCGCCATCCCGGGTCCGAGGCGGCCCTGCCGTTCATCAGCCCACGGTCGTGGTGCGCGACCGGGCCGGGCAGTGCTGCCGCCGGATCGGTGCCGGCGGCGAGCCAGCCGACCTTGGCCAGTTCGGTCAGCACTTGCCGGCGCACGTCGGCGACCGCAGCGGGGTCGAGCATCTCTCGGAAGAAGAGGAAGCTGTCGTCCGCGAATCTCCGCAGCAGTCGGTGCGGAGAGCGGTCGCCCGAGTTGTCGAAGTCGGCCATCGCCGGTCGGCTCATCGCCCCACCCCGGGTTCGGTCGGCGTGCCCTGTCCCACCCGCCGCCACCGGTCGTGCGGCCGGCCGGTGCGCTGGGCGATCTCCAGCGGGTACCCGAACCGCACGGGATCCGCGATGGCGTCGGACAGCCCTTGGAGGACGTCGCCCATCTCGTCCTCGCCGATGGCCCACCAGATGTCGCGCAGCCAACCGCGGATCCAGTCGAGGCATTCGGGCGTCTCAGCCAGGTGGAACTTGAGCGCGATCCCGCGGAGGTGGAATTCGTCGGGCTGGGTCGAACGGGACAGTGCCCCGCAGTACCGGTGGGGCTGCGTCTCGATCGGCTTGCTCGGCGTGATCACGTGCTCGGCGACCAGATCATGCACCCAGGCGAGGTTGGCCGCGGTGTCCAGGGCTTCGGCACGGACTTGTCGGAACGCTTTCGTGAGGTCGCGCCGATCGGACAGCCACTGGTCGATCGCATATTCGATCATGGTGTGTGCCCATCCGCGCCTGCTGTCGCGGGGCAACCCCTGCACGCGCCAACCGGCACGTTCGGCTTGCTCGTGAAAATGGTCGAACCGGCGGGCCACCAGTCCCATCCTGAGATAGGCCCAGCCTCGTCGGTGTTCGTGCCCGCGCCAGTGCTGGCCGTAGTGCACGACGGCGTCGCCGATCATGTGCGCCAGTACCAGTTCCGCCTGCGTGCCGACGCCGGCGAGTGACCAAGCATGCGTGTAGCCCCAGTCGTGGCAGCTGATCAGGTCCGGCAGCATGGCCGCCATCCCCAGCTCGCCCTCGTCCAGGGCGACGTCCGTGAAGGCGCCCGACTCGTGCGCGGCAACCAGGTGACCGAGAACGAACATGATCACATACCTGCCCTCGTCCGGCCCGGGCGTGTACCGCTGACACCTCGTGCCCCGTCGCCGGGCAGGGCCGGCCCGACGCCACGGCCCAGCCGGGCGCAATGGCGCAGTTCACCGTCCGACATCCGTTGCAGCACGTCGGCGTCCGTGTAGCGGCGGCGGCCGTCGCGCGAGTCGATGACGCTGCCGACGACGATCACGCCCCCGGGAGCCAGGTCGTCCCCGAGCCGGCTGATCGCCGCGGCGATGTCGGCGTCGGTGAAGTACGTGTCGGCGTCCACGTCGTCCCGGAGCCGCCGGTACAGGAGGCCACATGCCCGGATGACCTGTGCTGGACGCGGGTCATGGACGAACACGTCGTGACTGCGGAATTCGAGCGCCAGCGCTGCGGCGGCACACCGGTCCGGCGAGGGGTGCGCAGGTGTCACCCACTGGCAGGCTGTTCGGGCTGACGCGCTCTCGAGTCCCCGGGCGATCGGGGCACCGCAGTCCGGCCGGCGTGCGGAGGGTAGCTCCAGCGCCTCCGTGCTCTCGACCTGAATGCACCGGCCGGATCCGTCGAGGACGCCGGCCGCGCCGTCCGGCGTCTCGACCAGAGTGATGGCGGAATACGGGTCACCGGCCAGCACCGTCCCGCGCACGCCGGCGTCACGCAGTGCGTGCCAGAGATCGACACTCGTCCTGCCGTCCGAGACGGCCTCGTCCCGGACGCGGACGGCACCGCCGACGTCGAGCGAGCGCCCCAGCAACCCGACGTCGACCCCGGCCACGTGCCCGCCGTCGCCGCCGGCCGACACCACCAGCTGGGTGATCAACCGGTCCAGGCGGTGCAACCGGCCGAAGTGGGTGCTGCGACGGATCCGCGAGACCGCACGCTCGTCCGGAGCGGCCAGAGCCGCCTTGCCGATCAGGTGGTGCGCCTCCTCAATCGCCACGCGCACCGCCGGAGAGGACGTGCGCCGGTAAGCCGAGCGGAGCTCCGGGAGCAGCCAGCAGGACGTCACCGCGTCGCCGGCCCGACGCAGTGCCAGCCGGTGGCGCGCCGGCTGGGGATGCGCAAGGCCGGCGACGTACGCCACGCGGGAGGCCGCCCGGATCTGCTGCACCGGCCAATGCAGACTCAGCGTCTCGACCACTGTGGCTGCGGCGTCGCCGGCGGCCAGCAGCACTGCCGCCAGCACGGCCACACGGTCCTCGACCGGGAGGGCCTCGCCGTTGAGAGACTCCGCGCCGTCCGGCCCCTCGGGGTGGGGCCGTCCCGCACCGTCGACCGGCCAGGCACCGTGAGCCGGGCCGAAGGCCGCCGGCAGGGCCAGGGCTGTCGCGGCGACCAGCACACTCAGCGCGAGGGCACGCATTCCGTTGTCGCCGAGGCCCGGGATCGGGAAACCCGCGGAAGACACCAGTTCGAGAACGGTGCCGGGGACCACGACCCGGCCGGTCGACCAGACAACGGCCGTTGCGGCGGAGTCGACGTCCCACCGGACGGGCGCACCGACGAACGAGGACGCACCGAGCCGCATCGCCGTTGCGAGCTCGACCGCCTCGCAGCGGACGCTCGGGCCCCAAGGGAGCGTCCCAAGGGCGTCGCAGGCGAGGCCGGTCGATGCCGCGGGACTCATGACGCTCCGCGATGAGCGAGGAGATCGGCGTTCTCCAGGAACATCAGCAGATCGTTCAGGGACTTGGCCAACTGGTCCCGATCGGCCGATGACACATCCTGAAAGGCGTTCACGACCTCCTCTTCGGTGGACCGTCCGTCGAGGAGCAGGACCATGGCGGCCGCAGTGGCGTTGATCCGGTACATCTCCCGCCCGACATGGAGCAGGTACCAGCATCCCGAGTCGTAGCGGAGTTGCGCTCTACAGGACAGAGTCGGGTTCGACCGGCCGTCGGACGGAGGAGACGGCGGATCCGGCGACCACAGGACCGTTCGCACGGCGTGGTCGAGGTCCTTCACTCCGAATGTTTGCGCGTACATCACCGCCACGTTCGCGAACCCGACGCAGGCACGGGCGTACCCGTTGACGGCTTCGGCACAGCCGGGTCGGGTCTGCAAGGCGTAGAACCGGTCCGACAGGCTCTCTGCGTCGGCCAGCAGACGTGGCGGGACTTCTCTGTCCTTGAACTGGTCCCGGAGCAGAGAAGTCAGCCACTTTCCGCCTGGATGAGTGCATCCGATTGCCGCGAGCAGTGCTGATGCGGCGAATTCCAGCAGCCTCTGGCAGGCGACACCGACACTCTGCCAATCACCGGATTCAAGCCAGCCCAGGAGGTCTGTCTGTGAATTGGTGATTCCCACCAGAGCCCGCGCCAGGGAAAGCTGCGCCAGCAGATCCCGGTCCAGCTCCGCCTTCAGCTCCAGCAGCTTTCCCTCGTTGTGCACCGGAATGGCAATGGCGAGCGAATGCAGGAAGTCCCTGTCGTCGTCGGACAAGCGCATGAACGCGCGATGGTCCCTGCGTGATTCCGATCGCAATCCGCGCAGTTTTCCCAGCAGACCATCGACTTCACCCCGCGACCAGACCTCGAGGTCCATCGGGATGTCGTCGTGAGGCATCGGCACCAGGCGCATCCCGTCGGCAGCCGGCCCCACTTCGTCACGAATGAGGAATACGTCGACGTCCGACCACGGTGTGGCGATTCCGTCGGCGACCGAGCCGCCGACGTACACGATGTCATCGTCGTCCAACGCGTAATGCCTGCGCAGTACGCTCTCGATCAGTGTGAGGCCGGCGTCGCGCATGGACGTTACGGCTCCGGGACGAGGTCCAGCGAGTCGACCCGCATCGACTCGGATGCGGCGACGTTCGCCTGGGCGGCCACCTCCTGAATGATGGCGAAGCGCCCGTCGGTCTCCTGGGACAGACGGATTACGCTCTGGATCCGCTCGCCCAGGCTCGCGTTGGAGTGGTCGTTCGCGAACTGGGCGATTTCCCTGCCCTGTCCCGAAAGGGCCATCGTGACGACCGCCTGGCTGACGCTGTAGGGAGTGCCGCCTTCGAGTTTCGCCGCCTCACGGTAGAGGCCGGCCGCGGCCGTGTAGTTGTCGGAAAGGCGGTAGGCGTCGCCCAGCACGGTGCACAAAGAGAGCGGCCCCTCATAGACGAGTGAGCGGAAGACCACCGCCGGGGACTTCATGAGCAGTCTGTTGCCGAGCTCCAGCGCCTCACCGAAGCGCCTCAGCTTTGTCAGTACGATCACCAGCCTTACGGCGGCCTCGTCCAGGTCCGGATCCTCCGAGAGCGCCCTGCGATAGGCCGTTTCCGAGGAACTCAGCTCGCTGGCGATCTCGAACAGCTTTCCAGCTGCCAGGTTCTGACTGCCGGGGGATGAAGGAGTGTCCGCGGCGGCGCTGATGCGGCTGATGGCCTTTGTGATGGCCTCCGCCTCCTGTCGGGCGTCGTCCAGCGACGCACGGCGACGTCGGTCGTAAAGTGAATTGAATTCCACGGGTGCCCCTGGTAGGTCAAGGGAGAGCATCGGGTGCTCCAGGACCTGCCCCGAGGGCGAGCGTATGAGCAGCCGATCTGACGCCCGCCAGCGTTGCAGCCCGGCGGTTCCGTTTCAATTACCGCTATAGCGTGTCTCGTTGCTGTCGACTGGCTCGCTCGAATGCAGCTATCCTCCTGAGGTTGCGCCAGCGGAGGACAAATCCATTACGCCATCTGCATCGCCACGCTTGGTCCGAAAGGAGGCGGATCGACTGAGGTTGTCCCGTAGTCGTAGCCGCCCGGCCAGGCGGTTCGACCTGGTCCGCTGTCAGCAACACTCGTGCGCCGATCAGGCTTCGGGACCTGGCACGACGTGGCGCGGGCCATGGCGCGCGACTTCCGTGAGGGCACCAGTGGCAGCGAGATCGCACGACGGGCCCGGTTGCTGTACGGCCGACCTGTCGTCCTGGTGTCGACGGTCGTGTAATTCCCCAGGTGCGGGTCTGTGATGGCCTGAGGATTGCGGGGGCTGGCGTTGGCGGCCGTAGATCAGTTGTCCGATTTACTTTGGTTCAGAGCCGCCCTCAGCCGCTTCACCTCGGCGATCAATCGCGGGACGTCCTGGCGTGCGGCGGCGATGAGGTCGATGTCCGCGTCGAGTGCGGTGTTGGGGCCCTTGACCTCGTATCCTGCGGTGAAGCGCCTGACGTAGAGTTCGTCGTCCTCGGGGGTTTCGGGGCGGAGTTGGATGAAGCTCTCGCCTCCGATGCCGTGCCGGCCCTCCAACCGGGCCAGCCAAGGCCCTGGGGTGGCGGCAGCAGTACGGTCCTCGATCGCGGTCAGTTCATCCTCGGACATCGGTTCGTCAGACAGCATGATCGGATCCTCGCCGGAGCCTGGCCGCATGTCTATAGCCGTGGGCCCGGGCAAGGACCACGAGGCAGGTCGGCCCTACGTCCCAGACCTCTCCCACGATCGAGATCAAGTGGCGGGCCGGGCAGGGAGAGGACCGCAACCAGTACTGGGAGATCGACCGGGCCTTCCACGCGACCTGTGTCTACAACCAGCTGATCAGGTTCCGCCAAGCCGAGCTGGCCCGCAACGACCTCACGCCCGAGTGCGTGCGAGCCTCCAGAGCGCCTACGACGAGCTACCTCATGCGCGAACTCGAACTCCTGCGTGAGCACTTCTCTCCCCCCACGGCGTGGAGCTGCTGGCCGGCCTGAGCCACCAGAGCGACCAGCTGTAGCCAGGACGCGCGGAACCGAACGACGGAGGACCGATGTTGGATCACCTCATCACCCACGACGCCGACCTGCGGATGGTCCCCACCGACCGCGACGGGCTGACCAGCGTGGTCGGCCGGCTCCACGAGGAACTGCGGGCCCTGCCCGAGGAGACCGACCCCGCTCGTGTCCGCCTCCTGACCAGGTGGATCGGCATCGGCCGGATGTGCCTGGGCGACCACGAGGAAGCCCGGACGATCCTCCGGCAGTCGCTCGACCTCGCCGCAGTGACGGGCAACACCCGGGCCGTCGTCGCCACCGCACTCAACCTCGCCGACGCGCACCGCTACGCCGGCGACGTGCAGACCGCGGACGCGCTCTACCGCAGCGCGCTGACCAGCGCACGAGCCCAGCACCCGGAACTCCTGGACTTCGCGCTCCAGCACACCGGCAAGCACCTGATGGAGCGCGGCGACCTCGCGGATGCCCGGACGCATCTGCAGGAAGCCATGCGGCTGCGGATCACCAAGGGGGACCGCGAGCTGATCGATTCCACGCAGGCCGCACTCGACAGGGTGGAGCTGCTGGCCGGCCGGGCCGACGCCTCGGCGGCAGACAGCGCGGATCCGCGCCGTTGAAGCGGCCGGTGGACCGCATGGCTCCAGTCCCGCACCACGGCCCGGACCCCGGAGCGACGGGCAGAGGACTTCCCGACCCTCCGGCACGCTGCGCACGGGCTCTCCGCACACCAGCGCGTGCACCCGCGCCGCCTGCGTGACCAGTCGTTCCCCGCCGACCTGATCGCCGCCATGGCGCAGGAGGCCGAGGAGGAACGTCACGCTCGTCAGCTTCGGCTTCCGCGCGCGTGATCGGACTCCGCGCTCCCTCACGAACCTTCCGCCGGCCCCCGCACAGCGCCGGAAGCCTTTCGGGGGCAGGGCCGCGCTGCCATGCACCGGATCTCCGAATGAGAGAACAGACACCTCGTGAGCTACGGCGCGGACCCCGACGTGTGGGAGTCGTGATGTGGGCCGCCACCGAAGAGGACCGCCAGGTCGTGATCAAAAGGCTGGTCATCGCCGCGCTCCCCGCCATTGCCCAGCGCCACGCCTGCGACTCCGACTGGCTGCTTCGGCAACTGGCCAGGGCCGGGTACACCGCCCCGCACGCGCAGGGCTCCGGATTCGAACCGGTCAGGCGCCCGCGGCCAGGGACAGGCCGGTGAACAGCATCGTCGTTGCGACCAGGGCGTCCAGGACGCGCCAGGACGAGGGGCGGCGGAAGAATCCGGTGAGCAGGCGGGCGCCGAACCCCAGTGCGGCGAACCAGCACAGGCTCGCCAGCGCGGCGCCGAGCGCGAACTGCCACCGCAGCGTGCCGTGGGTGGCCGCGATGGCGCCGAGCAGGAGCACCGTGTCGAGGTAGACGTGGGGGTTGAGCCAGGTCATCGCGAGGCAGCTGAGTACCGCGCGGCGGCCGGAGTGGACGGTTGGTCCGCCGCCTTCCAGGCTGGAGGCTCGGAAGACGCGGCGCGCGGCGATCACGGCGTAGCAGAGGAGGAAGGCCGCGCCGATCGCGCGCACCGCCGTCAGTGCCGTCGGCCATGCCGTGATCAGTGCGCCGAGCCCGCCCACGCCGCAGGCGATGAGTGCCGCGTCGGAGGCCGCGCAGATCGCGACCACCGGCACGACGGCTTCCCGGCGGACGCCCTGGCGTAGGACGAAGGCGTTCTGCGCCCCGATCGCGACGATGAGTGACAGGCCGGCCCCGAAGCCGGCGGCGGTGGCGGTGAGCGTGCTTCCCATGGCCGCAACGGTAGGCAGGCGGCGCGACACAAGACCAGCTAAAGATTTTTACGTATCCTTAGCAGCCATGAAGGCTGAGCTGCCCCACGACCTGGTCCGGACCCTGCTCGCGGTGGTCGACGAGGGCACCTTCGACGCCGCCGCGGCGGCCCTGCACGTGACGCCTTCGGCGGTGAGCCAGCGGATCAAGGCGCTGGAACAGCGCACCGGGCGGGTACTGCTGACCCGTTCCCGGCCGGTGAGGCCGACCGAGTCCGGGCAGGTCGTGGTGCGCTACGCCCGTCAGCTCGCCCGCCTGGAGGGGGACGCGCGCGAGGCGCTCGGGATGCCCGGGGGCGAAGAGGGTGCCGGGCCGTCGGGCCCCTCCTGGCTTCCGATCGCGGTCAACGCGGACTCGCTGGCGACCTGGTTCGTGCCCGCGCTGACCTCCCTCGCGAAGGACGCTCGGATCCACGTCGACCTGCGCCGCGAGGACGAGGCGCACACGACCACCCTGCTGCGCGCGGGCGAGGTGATGGCGGCGGTCACCTCCTCACCGCAGCCGGTGGCCGGCTGCTCGGTGCGGCGGCTCGGCGCGATGGTCTACCTCCCGGTGGCCACGCCGCAGTTCGCCGCCCGCTGGCTCGACGGCGACGCGGCCCTGCTGCTTCCGGACGCCCCGGTGGTCTGCTTTGACCGCCGTGACGAGCTGCAGGACGTTTTCGCCCGCGAACTGACGGGTGGTCGGGGAGCGAGCCGCCGGCGGCACTACGTCCCGTCCAGTGAGGGCTTCGCCGATGCCGTGGCCGCCGGCCTCGGCTGGGGCCTGGTCCCGCACGGTCAGGCCGAGCCCCGGCTGCACGGAGGCGCGCTGGTCCAGTTCCTTCCGGGCCGCACCGTCGAGCTTCCGCTCTACTGGCAGCAGTGGCGCCTCGACTCGCCCGCACTGGCAGCTGTCGCCGCGGCGGTGGCGGCGGAAGCGGAGCGCGCCCTGCGCTAGGTGGGCGGGCACAACCGGGACGCCTTCGAGGAATGCCTCACCGACACCCGACACCCGACGCCCGCCACCCGCCCCGGCGGCCGGATCCGGCCGGGCTGCCGATTCTGGTGGGCGGGGCCGAGGCCGTGCTCGTCGACGAGCCGGTCCGCGGGCTGACGACCCTGCTCCAGATCCTCGACACGGCCGCCACCGACGAGGGCCCGTTCCTGCGGGTGCCGTTCCTCGGCGACGGCCCCGACAGCGTGGAACGACGGCTGTGCGCGGCGACCCGGGCCGTGGGAGCGGTCCGCGCCGGCTCGAACGGCGGCGGCACGGCGAGGGGTCCCACCGACCGGTGGGACCCCTGCGCGCGGGTGGGTCAGCCCGCCGCCCCCGCCGTCGGCCGGACGGCGACCGCGTCGATCTCGAAGAGCATCCCCGGCAGGGCGAGCGAGGCGACCCCGCTGAGCGTCTGCGCGGGCAGCCGGTCGCCCCAGGCCCCGGCCAGGGCCTCGCCGAGGACGGCCAGCTTCTCCGGGTCGTGGTCGACGATGTACGAGCCGAGCCGGACCACGTGCTCGAAGCCGAGGCCGACCCCGGCGAGCGCGGTGCGCAGGTTGGCGAGGGCGAGCTCCACCTGGGCGGCGAAGTCGCCGGGCACGACCTGGCCGCCGGCGTCGGAGGCGTACTGGCCGCCGATGAACACCGGCTCGCCGGGCGCGGAGGCGGCGTGACTGTAGCCGAACGGCGTCGGGTCGTGCAGGCCTGGCGGGTTGGTGATGGTGCGGGTGTCGGTCACGGGGTTCCTCCCCTGGTGTCGGGCCGGGCT